>NZ_LT906480.1:4620000-4935000 GCF_900186865.1 Stenotrophomonas maltophilia | reverse complement strand
GACGGAAAGACCCCGTGAACCTTTACTATAGCTTTACACTGAACGTTGAGTTCGTCTGTGTAGGATAGGTGGGAGGCTATGAAACCATGGCGCTAGCTGTGGTGGAGCCATCCTTGAAATACCACCCTGTCGTGCTTGACGTTCTAACCTGGGCCCATTATCTGGGTCGGGGACCGTGTATGGTGGGTAGTTTGACTGGGGCGGTCTCCTCCTAAAGAGTAACGGAGGAGCTCGAAGGTACGCTCAGCGCGGTCGGACATCGCGCACTGTGTGCAAAGGCATAAGCGTGCTTGACTGCAAGATCGACGGATCAAGCAGGTAGGAAACTAGGACTTAGTGATCCGGTGGTTCTGTATGGAAGGGCCATCGCTCAACGGATAAAAGGTACTCCGGGGATAACAGGCTGATACCGCCCAAGAGTTCATATCGACGGCGGTGTTTGGCACCTCGATGTCGGCTCATCACATCCTGGGGCTGTAGTCGGTCCCAAGGGTATGGCTGTTCGCCATTTAAAGTGGTACGCGAGCTGGGTTCAGAACGTCGTGAGACAGTTCGGTCCCTATCTGCCATGGGCGTTGGAGATTTGAGAGGGGCTGCTCCTAGTACGAGAGGACCGGAGTGGACGAACCTCTGGTGTTCCGGTTGTCACGCCAGTGGCATTGCCGGGTAGCTATGTTCGGAAGCGATAACCGCTGAAAGCATCTAAGCGGGAAGCGCGCCTCAAGATGAGATCTCCCGGGGCACAAGCCCGCTGAAGGAACCATGTAGACTACGTGGTTGATAGGTCAGGTGTGTAAGTACAGCAATGTATTGAGCTAACTGATACTAATGATCCGTGCGGCTTGACCATATAACCTCAAGTTGCCTTGGCTTTACGACAGCGTCGTAAGAGCATCCAAGTGCACGCTACGTCACAAGAACTATGAGAGGCAGGCGCCTTATCCAGCTGTATCGGATGGCGACGCTCCAACCGCCTCCCTGGTGAAATTAGCGCTGTGGAACCACCCGATCCCATCCCGAACTCGGAAGTGAAACGCAGCTGCGCCGATGGTAGTGTGGCTCAAGCCATGCGAGAGTAGGTCATCGCCAGGGTTTACACCCAAAACCCCGCTGCTAACGCAGCGGGGTTTTTCTTTGTGCGCAGTAAATGCGGGTAGTGCCGGCCGCTGGCCGGCACCCGATGGCATTACATCACCCGGTAGATCCACGCCATGTGTGGATGCCCTCTGCGAGGAGCCAAGGCGCCAACCAAGGTTGGCCGCTACCAACAGCAGGCCCGCACAGCAATCGATTGCCGGCCAGCAGCCGGCAACTTTGTGCGCGGTAAACACCGGGTAGTGCCGGCCGCTGGCCGGCAACCCGATGGCATTACATCGCCCGGTAGATCCACGCCATGCGTGGATACCCCCTGCGAGGAGCAGCGGTGCCAACCAAGGTTGGCCGCTACCAACAGCAGGCCCACACAGCAATCGGTTGCCGGCCAGCGGCCGGCACTACCAGGGGCAGGTCACGCATAAAAAGACGGCGCCCTGCGGGCGCCGTCCTGATCAAACTCGAATGGAAGGCCAGGGTCAGGCGACCCGCGAGACCTCGAGCGGTTCCTGCTGGCGGAATACCGAGACTGCTTCGGTCAATGTGCCGGCCTGGTTCTGCAGCTCGCGTGCGGCAGCGGTGGCTTCTTCCACCAGCGCCGCATTCTGCTGCGTGGCCTGATCCATCTGCACCACGGTCTGGTTGATCTGCTCGATACCGATCGACTGCTCCTGCGACGCCGCGGAAATCTCGCGCATCAGGTGGCTGACATCCTCCACGCCGCCGACAATTCCCTGCATGCGCTGGCCGGCATCGGCCACCAGCTGGGCACCTTCGCCCACCTGCCGGCCCGCTTCGTCGATCAGCTTCCTGATCTCCTGTGCGGCCGCCGCCGAACGCTGCGCCAGCACGCGCACCTCGCTGGCCACCACGGCAAAGCCTCGGCCCTGCTCGCCGGCGCGTGCCGCCTCCACCGCTGCGTTCAACGCCAGGATATTGGTCTGGAAGGCAATGCCGTCGATGACGCCGGTGATGTCGCCAATCCGCTTCGAGGCACCTTCGATGGCCTGCATGGTATCCACCACCCGCTGCATGGCCGTGTTGCCGTCACTGGCAGCGTTCTGCGTGGAGGCGGCCAACGCACTGGCCTCACGCGCATGGGCGGCGTTCTGGCGCACGGTGGCGGTCAGTTCCTCCATCGATGCTGCGGTCTCCTGCAGGTGCGCTGCCTGGCGCTCGCTGCGCTCGGACAACGCGCCGTTGCCGGCGGCAATCTCGCTGGCGGCGGTACTGATCGACGCCGCGCATTCCTGGATGCGGCCGACCATGCGTGCCAACTGCCCGGCCGTGGCATTGGCATCGCGCTGGATGGCAGCGAAGGCGCCGTGATACTCGCCGTGCATGCGCCGATCCAGATCGCCGTTGGCCAGTGCCGAGAGCATCTGCCGTACTTCGTTGACGGTGCTGCCGAGCGTATCGAGCAGCTGGTTGATGCCACCGGTCAGGCCATCGAGGAAGCTGGCGCCTTCAGTGGCCTGCAGGCGCTGGTCGAGGTCACCGGCCGCTGCCGCTGCGACGATGCCGGCTACGGCATTCTCCAGCGCGAGCTCATGCGTGCGGTCATGCCATTCCACGGCGAAGCCCAGGCGCACGCCCTGCGCGTCGAACACCGGTGTGACCACCTGCGCGAAGTGCACCGGGCCGATCTGCACCTTGCCGTTGTGCGCTACCTGCAGGCCGTTGAGGATCGCGCGGATGCGGTCCGGGTTGGCGTGGAAACGATGGATGCTGCTGCCGACCAGGCGCTCGGCGTCGAAATCGGGGAAGGCCTGTCGCAACGTCGCCTGCTGGTTGCGCAGCAGTGCCACCACCGAGCGGTTCACGTAGCGGATCACATGGTCGTTGTCGGCGATCATCATCGCGGTGCGCGAGGCATCGAGGGCCTGGCGGATCTGCGCGTTCTCGGCATGTGACGCGGCTTCGCGCCCACGCTGGGCCTGCACGTGGCGTGCAGTGTCGGCCAGGGCGTGGGCCAGTGAACCCGGCGCATAGGCGCCGGTATCGGCATGCGCGCCAAGATCGGCACCGGTGGCGATATCGCGTGCGAGCGCGGCAAGCCGACGCGGGCCGTGGCCAAGGGCCTCGGTCTGCTGCCGAAGGCGCAGTGCGACCTGGCCGAGGAACAGGGTCAGGCCCGCGAGCATGCCGGCCTGCAGCAGCGTCGGCCACAGCGCGGCACCGCCCTGTAGCGGTGCCAGCAGGGCGAGCGTACCGACGCCACCGGCCAGCCACACCGGAAGGCGATCGCGATGGCCCAGCAGCACGCCCAGCAGCAGGGCAATCGGCAATGCCGGCGACAGGCTGATGATCGCGCACAACACGGCCAGCTGCAGCGACAACAGCAACGCCAGACCGTTGCGGGCGATGGCCCGGCCCGCCTGGGCCCCGCCCAACCACGCGGCTGGCAGCACGGCGACGGCCGCCAACGCGGCGGCCTGCACCTGCGGGCCGCGCAGGGCCAGCGCCAGGCCAGCCAAGGCCAGTACCGCGCTGCCGATCAGCAGGCGGCGGTCAGCGCGGTGCGCGAGCTGCTGCAGGTGCGGCAGGCGGGCGGTATCGGGGGGACGGGAGGATGCAACGGACATCGGCGACTCCTGGATCAGCAGACGACAACGGCCACGCCGCGGCGCACGCAGGAGTGCGTGACCAGGGCGCGAGCCGGGAATTCGGGGAATGCGACGCGATCAGCGACGCGGAGACGGGACACCGCGGCCACATCCTGTGGGTGACGGTGCAATGGAGCAGGCATGCGGACTTCCTTGCAGAATCAGACACACGCCGCAGGCCCGACCGGACCTGCGTGCTGCGGACGCAGGGGCCCGCAACTGATGTATCGGCCGCAGACGCGCAGAGTGAAGCGCGCGGATACCTTTGCTCAGCCCGCGTTGTCGTTGCTGAAGAAGCGCAGGATCACGCCTGCGATCTGTTCCGGATCTTCCATGTGCAGGTGATGGTTGCCGGGAAACACCGCCAACCGCCCATCGCGCAGGTGCTGCAGGCGATCGCTGCGCATCGGCTCGGGGTAGTAGGACTGCGCTGGCGTGGCATAGATCACCTGCGTCGGGCAGGCTATGGCCTGCAGCAGGTTGTCGATCTGGCCTTCGCTGAGACGGATCGCAGTGGGCAGCATCAGGCGCGGATCGCTGCACCAGCGGTAGCCACCCTCGACCGGTTCCACGCCGCGCTCGACCAGCAGCCGTGCACAGTGCTCGCTGAGCTGGTTGGTCATCATCCGTGCGCGGATCGGCGCGGCGAGGTCGGGGAACACGCGCAGCTGCTTGCGTGCCAGTGCGCGCGTGGCATTCACATGCTCGCGCAGGCGGTTGGCGGTTTCTTCCTCGGGGCCGCGCAGGCCGCCGAGCGCTTCGATCGCCACCAGGCGCTCGACGCGATCACTGACCGAGGCGGTGAGGCTGGCGATGCCGGCACCCATCGAATGGCCGAGCAGGTTGAAGCGGTCCCAGCCCAGTGCATCGGCGACGTCGAGCACGTGGCAGATCGCGGCGGCCGTGGTGTAGCTGGCACCGGCCGGCAGATGCGCGCTGTGGCCATGACCGGGCAGGTCGATGGTAACCAGCTGCAGCGACGACAGATGCGGCGCCAGCGGCACGAAGCTGGCCGCGTTGTCGAGCCAGCCGTGCAGGGCCAGCACGCGCGGGCCATCGCCGTGGTTGCGCAGGCCGGCGACGCGCGCGCCACCGACCTCCAGTTCAAACGGTTGCAGACTCATGCCAGCGAGGCCACGGCCAGCCGCGCAAGCGCGCGTGCGTGCTCCGGTTCGGCGTTGAGGCAGGGGATGTAGCGCATCGTCGCACCGCGCTCGGCCAGTGTTTCGGTGAACCCCAGCGCGACTTCCTCCAGCGTCTCCAGGCAGTCGGTGGCGAAGCCGGGGCACACCACGTCGATCTGCTTCACGCCGGATTCGGCCAGCGCCCACAGGCTGGGCTCGGCATACGGCTGCAGCCAGCGCTCGCGGCCGAAACGCGACTGGTAACCCATCTGCCACTCGTCCCTGCCCAGTTCCAGCGCCTTGGCGATGGCCTGTGCGCTGGCCTCGCAGCGCTGCGGATACGGATCGCCGGCATCGGCCAGGCGCTGCGGGATGCCGTGGAAGGAGAACATCAGCATCTGGCCGCGACCGTGCTGTTCCCAGTAGCGACGGATCGAGCCGGCCACGGCCTCGACCCAGCCCGGATCGACCGAATAGTCGCGCACCAGGCTGACGGTCACGCCAGGATTGCGGCGCTGCCAGGCATCGACGCGGTCTTCAACCGAGGCAGTGGTGGTGGTGGAGTACTGCGGATACAGCGGCAGCACCACGATGCGGCGCGCACCGTCGGCTGCCAGGCGGTCGAGCTCGCTGGCCAGCGCCGGTTCGCCGTAACGCATCGCATGGCGCACTGTCAGCGTCGGCAACAGGGCCTGCATGGCCTGCGCCAGCTGGCGCGTATGCACCATCAGCGGTGAGCCGTCGGGCAGCCAGACCTGGGCGTACTTGGCCGCCGAACGACTGCTGCGCAGGGGCAGGATCAGTCCGCGCAGCAGCGGCTGCCACAGCAGTGGCGGGATCGCGACCACGCGGCGGTCGGACAGGAATTCAGCCAGGTAACGGCGTACGGCGGGGGCCGTCGGCGTCTCGGGCGTGCCTAGGTTGACCGCCAGCACGGCGGTATCGGGTGCGTCGAGCATGGGCGGTATTGTCGCCGATCCGGTGTCGCGCCGGGATGCAGGGTTCGGATTGCAGGCATAGCGCGCATCAATGTGAGCAGGGAACGCTCATTGGGGATTCATGACAACGCTACTAATTTCAGTCACTTGCTATATCTTCCTATGGACTGACTTCTGGAGCCTGCCATGCGTCGCCCGATCCAAGCCCTGCTGATCGCCGCCAGCCTGCTGTCCAGCCAGGCCATGGCCGGGCCGCAGGAAGACCAGCGTGCGCGCAATGCCGTGCGCGTGCTGGCTGAAATCCAGGAAATCCCTGAACAGGGCATTCCGGATAAATTGCTGGACGAAGGCCGCGCGGTCATCGTCATTCCCGACACGATCAAGGCCGGTCTGGTCATTGGCGGTCGTCGTGGCCACGGCCTGATGTCGGTGCGCATGCCCAACGGCGCCTGGTCCAACCCGGTGTTCGTGAAGCTCACCGGCGGCAGCATCGGCTTCCAGGCCGGCGTGCAGTCCTCCGATGTGGTGCTGGTGTTCCGCAACGACCGCAGCCTGGACAACCTGGTCAACGGCAAGTTCACGCTGGGTGCCGACGCTGGCGTCGCCGCCGGTCCGGTGGGCCGCAACGCCGCCGCGGCCACCGACGGCCAGCTGAAGGCCGAGATCTGGTCCTGGTCGCGCGCCCGCGGCCTGTTTGCCGGCGTCGCGCTGGATGGCGCGGTGCTGCAGATCGACGATGCCGCCAATCTGGACGCCTACGGCAGCAACACCACGCCGCGGATGATCTTCGAAGGCCGCGCCGCCGGTTCGCCGTCGATGGATGTGGTCGCCTTCCGCGATCGCCTGGAAGAGGCCACCTACGCGGCGCGCAACAACCGCAGCGGCAACGGCGGCAGCGCGCCGCGCCCGGCTGCCGCCCCGGCAGCTGCTCCGGCGCCTGTTCAGGCAGCACCGGCTGCGCCGGCTGAGGCCACCACCGCGCCGCTGCAGAACGTGCCGCAGAACCCGCCGCCGCAGCAGCAGGGCTTCCAGCCGGTGAATGACGGCGAGATCCGTACGGAAACGCTGGGCGGAAACTGACTTTCGTCACGCGCGCCGGCTGACAGCCGGTGCGCTATGCTCGACAGCCTGATCACTAACGTAACGAGCGTCTTTATGGGCAGTTTCAGCATCTGGCATTGGTTGGTCGTGCTGGCCATCGTCCTGCTGGTGTTCGGCACCAAGCGCCTGACCAGCGGCGCCAAGGACCTCGGTTCGGCGGTCAAGGAATTCAAGAAGGGCATGCGCGACGAGGACAAGCCGAACGCGCAGCTGGGCGATGAGTCGCGCAGCCAGGACGCGTCGCGCACCGCGCAGGACGAGCACGACCGTAACGCTCGCTGATCCGGAGCGGTTGCGGTGTTCGATATCGGCTTCAGCGAACTGCTGGTGATTGCAGTGGTCGCCCTGGTGGTGCTCGGTCCCGAGCGCCTGCCCAAGGCGGCCCGCTTCGCCGGCCTGTGGGTGCGTCGCGCCCGCAATCAATGGGATTCGGTGAAACAGGAACTGGAGCGCGAACTGCAGGCCGAGGACATCAAGCGGCAGATGCAGGATGTGCGCCAGGGCATGCAGGACACCGAGAACCAGCTGCGCGCCAGCGGTGAAGCGATCCGTCGCGAAGCCCAGCAGGCGCAGCAGCAGGGCGATGACCTGGTGCAGCAAGTCCGTGCACCGGCGCCCGCGGATCTGCCGCCGCACATGAGCGCCGCGCCCGATGCCGTTGAACCAGCGCAGGACGGTGGTGCCGCCGAGCCGGTTTCGGCCGCGCCCGCTGAAGCTGGTACGCCGCCGCCGGCGCAGAGCACGGAGCGCCAGCCATGAGTGAACAGGATTTCGGCGAGAGCTCGCTGGTAGAGCACCTGGTGGAACTGCGCGGCCGGCTTGTGCGCGCATTGCTGGGCCTGGGCGTGGTGCTGCTGGCGTTGTTGCCGTTCACCCAGAAGCTCTACAACGCGCTGGCCGAACCGCTGGTCTCGCAGCTGCCGAACGGGCAGACGATGATCGCCACCAACCCGGCCGGTGCCTTCTTCGCACCGCTGAAGCTGACCTTCTTCGTCGCGTTGTTCGTGGCGGTACCGTGGCTGCTGTACCAGCTGTGGGCGTTCGTCGCGCCCGGTCTGTATGCACGCGAGAAGCGCCTGGCGGTGCCGCTGCTGGTGTCATCGGTGCTGCTGTTCTACACCGGTTGCGCCTTTGCGTATTTCCTGGTGCTGCCGGCGGTGTTCCACTTCCTCACCACCTTCAGCCCGGACGTGATCGCAATCACACCGGATGCGAATGCCTATCTGGACTTCGTGCTGGCGATCTTCTTCGCCTTTGGTGGCAGTTTCGAACTGCCGGTGGCGATGGTGATCCTGGTGCTGCTGGGCTGGGTGACGCCGCAGCAGTTCAAGGAAGGCCGCGGCTACGCGATCGTCGGCATCTTCGTGCTGGCGGCGGTGCTGACCCCGCCGGACGTGGTGTCGCAGCTGATGCTGGCGATTCCGATGTGCCTGCTGTACGAGCTGGGCATCCACGCCGCACGCTGGCTGGTGCCGTCGTCGGTAGTGAAGAAGCCCGCCGCCTGAAAGACAAAAAGGGGACGGAGGGGATTATGTCGTTAAAGGCAAAAACGACTTAATCCCCTCCGTCCCCTTTTCTATCCACGCATGGCGTGGATCTACCTGCGTTCTGGTCAGGCGTGGAACACGTCGCTGGAGGTCGGCGTGGTCGGGATCGGCGGCGCCGCGCGGCTGCCGCGGTGCACGAACATCTGTTTCCACGCGGCGTAGACCGCGCCGACATACAGCGGCATCAGCACCGTGGTCAGTACCAGCTGGGCGATGAAGGCGGCGGCCAGCGGGCCGCCGATCAGCATCGCGATCTGGATCACGATCACGAACAGGATGTACATGCAGAACGCGGCGATCAGGCCGAGTACGGCGAACACGAACATCGCGCCGATGTTCTCGATGCAGCCCTGCAGGCTCAGGCGCAGCGCATGCATGCCGCTCTGCTTGTCGAACACCACCAGCGCCGGCTGGGTGAACATTGCCAGCGACAGCGCGACCGCACTCAGGAACACCAGCAGCATCCACAGCGCGATGCGCTTGGCCGGCAGGTTGGCGACCAGCGCGGCCGCGTCATCCGGCTTGATCTGCTGGCCACTGCGGCTGATCTCTTCCATCTTGGTCATGACCTCGCTGAAGGCGGTGAAGCCCTCGCGGCCGATCATCAGGAACAGCAGCGCGCCCAGCAGCAGCACCGCCAGCACCTGGATCGCCAGCGGCACCAGCAGGTGGCTGACGCGGTGGTCGCGGATCGGCTGCAGCAGGTGCGAGGCCAGGCCCGGGCGGCCTTCATCGATCTCGCCCACGGCATACAGCATGCCGCCGAACATGATCGGCGAAATGGCCAGCGTCATAAGCTGCACGGCCATGCCGGCAGCGCCGGGAATCAGCGTCGACAACAGCGTGACCACCCAGCTCACCAGCAGCCAGGTCAGGCCGATCCGGGCCAGCTGCAGCGGCGCACGCCGGTACAGCGAGAACGTATCCAGCAACCACTGGGCGCCCGCCGAAGCCGGCAGCTTGCGAATCTCTTTCATGGACATCCGGGAAGGACAGGAGGGGGCCGGGCGGCTGCCCGTGCCGCCAATTATCCCTGTTTTGCCACCGGCTGGGCTGAAGACAGCCGTGCCTGGCGGACGAAGCGGCGCAACAGCTGGCGGGCCAGCGGCGCGGCACTGACCGCGCGCTCGATGCTGCGGGCGCAGCCGCCGTGGCGGCCGATGCAGTCGGCGCGGGCACGCACGTAGCCACGCATGTGGTGGGTGGCGAACTCCGGATGGAACTGCACGCCCCAGGCCTGGCGGCCCCAGCGGAAGGCATGGCAGCCATCCAGCGGTGAACGGGCCAGCACCTCGGCACCATCGGGCGCGCGCAGCACGGTCTGCAGATGGGTGGCATGGGCGGCAAAGTGCTGCGGCAGGCCCTGGAACAGCGGGTCCTGCGCGGCCTGCGGCTGCAGTTCCAGTTCGATCGTGCCGGACTCGCGGCCGGCCGGGTTGTAGGCCACCTCGCCACCCAGCGCATGTGCCAGCAGCTGATGGCCGTAGCAGATGCCGAATACCGGCAGGTCGTCGTGGGCGGTCTGGCGCAGCCACGCGGCGCTGCGCTCGCTCCAGTCGGCATGGTCGGTGACGAAGGCGGCCGAGCCGGTCACCAGCACGCCGGCGAAGGCATGAGGGTCGGGCAGGGCGCCACCGTGCTCGACATCGACCACCACCGTCTCGTGTTCTTCCAGCCCGGCGGCGACGCGGATCCAGTGCGGAAAGCGCCCGTAGCGGCGCAATGACGGCACCGGTCGGCCGGTTTCAAGGATCAGGAACGGGGCTGGGTTCATCCGGGGGCGGCAGCACTGACAGGACTTCCTCGATTGTAGTCAGCCCCTGCGCCACCTTTTCAAGCCCGGCCTGGCGCAGGGTTCGCAGCCCTTCAGCCCGCGCGGCACGGGTGAAACCGGCCAGGTCCATGTCGGCGCGGATCTGCCCGCGCAGCCGCGAACCCAATGGCAGCAACTCATACAGGCCGATGCGGCCGAGGAATCCGGTGCGCCGGCATTCCAGGCAACCGACCGGCCGACAGGGCGTGGCGGCATCTGGATATGCAGCATGGCTATCAGCCAGCACCGCCCAATCGGCCGCGCCGAGGCTGTGCGGCTGCTTGCAGTGCGGGCACAGCGTGCGCACCAGGCGCTGGGCGAGGATGCCGTTGAGGGTGCTGGCCAGCAGGTAATGCGGCACGCCCAGGTCGAGCAGGCGGGTGACCGCCGAGGGCGCGTCGTTGGTATGCAGGGTGGACAGCACCAGGTGGCCGGTCAGCGAGGCCTGCACCGCCATCTGTGCGGTCTCCAGGTCGCGGATCTCGCCGATCATGATGATGTCCGGGTCCTGCCGCAGCAGGGTGCGCACGCCGCTGGCGAAGTCCAGGTCGATGTTGGCCTGCACCTGCATCTGGTTGAACTCGGGCGCGATCATCTCGATCGGATCCTCCACCGTGCACACGTTCACGTCCGGCGTGGCCAGCCGCTTCAGCGTGGAATACAGGGTGGTGGTCTTGCCCGAGCCGGTCGGGCCGGTGACCAGCACGATGCCGTGCGGGCGCTCGACCAGCGCATTCCAGCCGGCGGCCTCCTGCGGGCTGAAACCGAGCTGGTCGATGCTCTTGAACGCGGCATCCGGGTCGAAGATGCGCATCACGCACTTCTCGCCGAAGGCGGTGGGCATGGTCGACAGGCGCATCTCGACCTCGCGGCCACCCGGCGAGCGGGTCTTGATGCGGCCATCCTGCGGGCGCCGGCGCTCGGCCAGGTCCATGCGGCCCAGCACCTTGATGCGGCTGACCACCGCGGTCATCACCGCCGGCGGTACTTCGAACACCTTGTGCAGCACGCCGTCGATGCGGAAGCGCATGCGCCCCATCTCGCGGCGCGGCTCCAGGTGGATGTCCGAGGCGCGCTGTTCGTAGGCGTACTGCAGCAGCCAGTCGACGATGTGCACGATGTGCTGGTCGTCGGCATTGACGTCGCCGGTGCGGCCCAGCTCCACCAGCTGCTCGAAGCTGGGCAGGGTGGTGCTGGCCTCGCCGCGCACATCGCCACGGGCACCGCGCACCGAGCGGGTCACCCCGTAGAACTCCATGGTGTAGCGGTGGAGGTCCAGCGGATTGACCACCGCCAGCTCGATGCGGCGGCGGGTCAGGTGCTGCAGGTCACGACGCCATTCCTGCACCAGCGGCTCGCTGGTGGCTACCAGCACGCGCTCGGCATCCACTGCCAATGGCAGGAAGCGGTGGCGGCGGGCGTAGGCATGCGACACCAGCGCGGTGACCGCGGCGACGTCCACCCGGGTCGGGTCGATGCGCAGGTAGCGGCTGCCGGTGCGCTGCGCCAGCCACTCGGTCAGGCGTTCCAGGGTCAGTTCGCCGCCGCCGATGGCGGCCAGCTTGAGGTTGGACAGCAGTACCAGCGGATGCACTTCACTGGCGTTGCGCGCGCCCTGTGCGGAAAACCGCATGCGCTCGCGGTCCTGCTCGGCCACCAGTCCATCGGCGGCCAGGGCCGCGGCAATCTGCTCGAAATGCAGCCGTCCCCAGGGCAGCGGGACGCCGCCCGCCTCGCCGGGCGTGCCTGCCGGCAGCCGATGTTCCATCTGCCTGCTCCTCCCGGGTACGGAATGCCCCGCAGGTCGGCCGTTATACTAGCGCACCCCCTTGCCGGCCAAGACTCGTACGCATGTCCGCGACCCCGACCGTTCCGATCACCTTCCAGGGCCTGATCCAGACCCTGAACCAGTTCTGGGCCCAGCAGGGCTGCGTGCTCATCCAGCCGCTCGACCTGGAGGTGGGCGCCGGTACCTTCCACCCGGCCACCTTCCTGCGTGCGATCGGTCCGGAAGGCTGGAACGCGGCCTACGTGCAGCCCTCGCGCCGCCCGACCGACGGCCGCTACGGCGAGAACCCGAACCGCCTGCAGCGCTACTACCAGTACCAGGTGGCGATGAAGCCGGCGCCGGACAACATCCAGCAGCTGTACCTGGATTCGCTGAAGGCGCTGGGCATCGACCCGCTGGTGCACGACCTGCGCTTCGTCGAGGACAACTGGGAATCGCCGACGCTGGGTGCCTGGGGCCTGGGCTGGGAAGTCTGGCTCAACGGCATGGAGGTGACCCAGTTCACCTACTTCCAGCAGGCCGGTGGCCTGGAGTGCCGCCCGGTGCTGGGCGAGATCACCTACGGTCTCGAGCGCCTGTGCATGTACCTGCAGAACTGCGACAACGTCTACGACCTGGTCTGGACCTACGGCCCGGACGGCCAGCCGGTGACCTACGGCGACGTCTACCACCAGAACGAGGTGGAGCAGAGCACCTACAACTTCGAATACGCCGACGTGGAAGAGCTGTTCCACCGCTTCGATGCCTGCGAGCGTGAAGCGCAGAAGCTGGTGGAAGTGAACCTGCCGCTGCCGGCCTACGAGCAGGTGATGAAGGCCAGCCATACCTTCAACCTGCTCGATGCACGCCGTGCGATCAGCGTGACCGAGCGCCAGCGCTACATCCTGCGCGTGCGCGCGCTGGCCCAGGCGGTGGCCAGGGCGTACTACGAGCAGCGCGAGAAGCTGGGCTTCCCGGGCGCGAAGAAGGCCTGACGGCCGCTCCCTCCCTCTCTCAACTTCCGGGGCGCCGGACGCGTCGCGCGCTGCGCCCCCACCACAGGATCGAACCGATGAGCCAACTGTCCCCCCTGCTGATTGAACTGGGCACCGAGGAGCTGCCGGTCAAGGCGCTGCCGGGCCTGGCCCAGGCGTTCTTCGACGGTGTCGTCGAAGGCCTGCGCAAGCGCGGCGTCGCGCTGGAACTGGGCGATGCACGCCCGCTGTCGACCCCGCGCCGACTGGCCGTGCTGCTGCCGGGCGTCGGCCTGGAACAGCCGGAACAGCACAGCGAAGTGCTGGGCCCGTACCTGAACATCGCGCTGGATGCCGAAGGCCAGCCGACCAAGGCCCTGCAGGGCTTCGCCGCCAAGGCCGGGATCGACTGGACCGCGCTGGAGAAGACCACCGACAACAAGGGTGAGCGCTTCGTGCACCGCGCGGTGACCCCGGGCGCGAGCACCGCCAGCCTGCTGCCGGAGATCCTGCGCGAGGCGATCGCGGCGATGCCGATTCCCAAGCCGATGCGCTGGGGCGACCACGCCTGGGGCTTCGCCCGCCCGGCGCACTGGCTGGTGCTGCTGCACGGCGCCAACGTGGTCGAGGCCGAACTGTTCGGCCTGCAGGCCGGCCGCGTCAGCCGTGGCCATCGCTTCCACCATGACCAGGCGGTGTCGCTGGCGCAGCCGCAGGACTACGTTGAAGCGCTGCGCGCCGCGTTCGTGCTGGTCGACCCGAGCGAGCGCCGCGCGCGCATCGTCGCCGAGGTCGAGGCCGCTGCGGCCAAGGCCGGTGGCAGCGCCCGCATCACCGACGACAACCTGGAGCAGGTGGTGAACCTGGTCGAATGGCCGTCGGCGGTGCTGTGCAGCTTCGAGCGCGCGTTCCTGGCGGTGCCGCAGGAAGCGCTGATCGAGACGATGGAGATCAACCAGAAGTTCTTCCCGGTGCTGGATGCCGCAGGCACGCTGACCGAGAAGTTCATTGGCATCGCCAACATCGAATCGAAGAACGTGGCCGAAGTGGCCAAGGGCTACGAGCGGGTGATCCGTCCGCGTTTCGCCGATGCCAAGTTCTTCTTCGACGAGGACCTGAAGCAGGGCCTGGTGTCGATGGGTGAGGGGCTGAAGACGGTGACCTACCAGGCCAAGCTGGGCAGCGTGGCCGACAAGGTGGCGCGCGTGGCTGCATTGGCCGAAGTGATCGCACCCCAGGTCGGTGCCGATGCCGCGCAGGCCAGGCGGGCTGCCGAACTGGCCAAGAACGACCTGCAGTCGCGCATGGTCAACGAGTTCCCGGAGCTGCAGGGCATCGCCGGCCGCCACTACGCCGTGGCCGGTGGCGAATCGGCCGAGGTGGCGCTGGCCATCGACGAGGCCTACCAGCCGCGCTTCGGTGGTGATGACATCGCGCTGTCGCCGCTGGGCAAGGTCCTGGCCATTGCCGAACGCGTGGACACCCTGGCCGGCGGCTTCGCCGCAGGCCTGAAGCCGACCGGCAACAAGGACCCGTTCGCGCTGCGCCGCAATGCGCTGGGCCTGGCACGCACGATCATCGAAAGCGGCTTCGAGCTGGACCTGCGCGCGCTGCTGGCCAGCGCCAACGCCGGCCTGGCCGCACGCAACGTGCAGGCCGACGTTGGCGAGCTGTACGACTTCATCCTCGACCGCCTGAAGGGTTACTACGGCGACAAGAACGTGCCAGCCACGCACTTCAATGCGGTGGCCGAACTGAAGCCTGTCTCGCTGTATGACTTCGACCGCCGCCTGGACGCGATCGGCACCTTCGCCGCGCTGCCGGAAGCCGAGGCGCTGGCTGCGGCCAACAAGCGCATCCGCAACATCCTCCGCAAGGCTGAAGGCGACATTCCGGCCCAGATCGACCCGGCGCTGCTGCAGGAAGACGCCGAGCGCGCGCTGGCTGAAGCGGTCACTGCGGCCATCGACGACACCGGCACCAGCCTGCACCAGAAGGACTATGTGGCCGTGCTGGCACGCCTGGCGCGCCTGCGTCCGCAGGTCGACGCGTTCTTCGATGGCGTGATGGTCAATGCGGAAGATCCGGCGCTGCGTGGCAACCGCCTGGCGCTGCTGACGATGCTGGGCGAGCGCTTGGGCAAGGTGGCAGCGATCGAGCATCTGTCGAGCTGATGCCCGTATCGGTAGTGCCGGCCGCTGGCCGGCATTGCCACCGCGCATCGCATCGACCTGTGGATTGCCGGCCAGCGGCCGGCACTACCGGATCGCCGTCGGTGGATGTCCATCGGGATCATTGCCGGCATCGCGCAGGATGCCGGCATCCTCGCCTGCGATCACGAGGATCGCCACAAAGGCGCGTATTTTGACCGCCACTTAACAACCGATCCCGAATGACGTGATGCATTTCGCATCGTCACCTTCGGTCGGTATGCTGTGCCGCATGCAGCCAAAGAAATACGCCCTGCCGCTGATGGTCCTGTCGCTGGCCGCCACCTCCGTGGCCCACGCGCGCGGCACCATCGACAAGGTGGACATCAAGGGATTGGACAAGGGCGACGACGCCGCGATCATCGAGAACATCCAGGAATCGCTGTCGCTGTACGACACGATCGGCAAGGAACAGGGCGAATCGCGCCTGGAGTACCTGCTGTCACAGGCCGAGCGGCAGACCCGCCAGGCACTGGAACCCTTCGGGTACTACAACCCGGTGATCAAGGTCGAGGCGCCGCGCGAGGACGAGCATGTGCGGGTGCTGATCCATGTCGACAAGGGCACCCCGGTGACCGTGCGCCGTGAGCACATCGACATCACCGGGCCGGCGATGTATGACCAGTACCTGCAGGACGACCTGGCCGCATTCAAGCCCCGCAAGGGCCAGCGCTTCGAGCACACGCAGTACGAAGCCAGCAAGATCACCATCACCCGTCGCCTGGCCGAGCGTGGCTACTTCGATGCCGACTACACCCAGCGCCAGGTGCAGATCACCCGCGCCGACAACGCGGCCGACATCGACCTGACCTGGGACAGCGGCCGCCGCTACAACATGGGGCCGGTGCGTTTCGAGCAGGATTACTTCGTCGACAAGCTGTTCGACCCGCTGGTGTACTGGGAACAGGGCAGCTACTTCCACGAGGGCAAGCTGGACCGGCTGCGCGAGTCGCTGACCAAGCTGGACTACTTCAGCGTGATCGACATCCAGCCACGGCCCGACCAGGCCGATGCCAACGGCGAAGTGCCGGTGGATGTGAAGCTGACCCGCGCCAAGCGCACCATTTATACCGCGGGTCTGAGCTACGGCAGCGAGAGTGGCCCGGGTGTGCGCGGCGGCATCGAGCGGCGGTTCCTGAACAACCGCGGCCACAAGATGAACACGCAGCTGGACTATGCGCAGAAGCGCAAGAGCCTGGTGACCAGCTACCGCATCCCCGCCTTCAACTGGCTTGACGGCTGGTACACCTTCGCCGCCAGTGCGTATGACGAGCAGACCGATTACATCGACCTGCGCAACTTCAAGCTGATCGCCAGCCGCAGCGGCGAGATCAACGAGCACTGGACCGCGATCGCCTCGATCAACGCACTGCGCGAGCGTTGGCGCTATGCCTCCGGCACTGAATTCACCGATGCCGTCTACAACACCTCGACGCTGGTGTACCCGCAGATGGTTGCCGACTACGTCAACGTCGACGACGAGATGTTCCCGCGCAAGGGCATCAGCGGTACTGCGACGATGCGTGCCGGCGTTGAAGGTGCCGGCTCGGACACCAGCTTCGTGCAGGCCAACGCCGTGCTGCGCTGGTACATCCCGGTGGGCGAAAGCAACCGCCTGATCCTGCGCGGCGAGGGTGGCACCACCTGGACCAGTGACCTGGTGGCGATGCCGCCGAGCCTGCGCTACTTCGCCGGTGGCGACCGCAGCATCCGCGGCTATGCCTACCGCGAGGTGGGCCCGCGGACCCCGGCACCGGACAAGTACGCGCTGGGCGCCAAGAACCTGGTGATCGGCTCGGCCGAGTATGAGCACTACTTCAATGGTGGCCCCTGGGGTGCGGCGGTGTTCGTCGATACCGGCAGCGCCTTCGACAACACCATTGATCTGCACACCGGCGTCGGCTTCGGCGTGCGCTGGAAATCGCCGGTGGGCCCGGTGCGCGTGGATATCGCGCATGGCCTGAACAACCCGGATTCGCAGTTCCAGCTTTACCTCAACATCGGAGCGGACCTGTGAGCACGCCCGCACCCACCCCGAACACGCCGCCGCCGCGCGTGCGTTTCTACCGCCGCCGCCGCTTCTGGGCGTGGTCCGGCGTGGGCGTGATCGGCCTGGTGCTGCTGGCGTTGCTGGCGGTG
Organism: Stenotrophomonas maltophilia; assembly: GCF_900186865.1. NCBI lineage: Bacteria > Pseudomonadati > Pseudomonadota > Gammaproteobacteria > Lysobacterales > Lysobacteraceae > Stenotrophomonas > Stenotrophomonas maltophilia. The sequence continues at coordinate 4,917,688 of NZ_LT906480.1, read as the reverse complement.
TACTGGCTGCTGCAGACCGTGGCCGGCCGCGATGTGCTGTTGGCACAGGTGGTGGCGCGGCTGCCGGTGGGCGCCAGCTTCACCTGGGACAAGGTGGACGGCCCGGTGGCCGGTCCGCTGACCCTGTACAACGTCGACTTCCGCTACGACGACATCCATTTCCACGCCGAGCGCGCGCACCTGGAGCCGGACCTGCGTCCGCTGCTGGGCCGCAAGCTGCTGCTGGACAAGCTGGAGCTGACCAACGCCACGCTGAACCTGGCCAAGAGTGACGAGCCGTTCAAGCTGCCGTCGTGGCCCGATTCGCTGCCGCAGATCGAAATGCCGCTGGCGATCCAGGCCGATGCCATTGCCATCGACGGCTTCCGCATCAGCCAGGCCAACGAGCCGGTGATCGACATCAGCCGTGTGCGGGGTGGCATCGAGATCGCCAACGGCGAGTTCCAGGCGCACAAACTGGTCGTGGACAGCGACATGGGCAATTTCACCGCCCAGGGCCGCTACATCCCGGCCAAGGACTACGACACCGACGTGACCGTCACCGCAGTGTTGCCGGCCCCGCGTGGCCGTACCGCAGCGACGGTGGGGCTGGTGGCACGCGGTGACCTGGCGCACATGGAAGTGGCCGTAGCCGGGCGCGCGCCGAAGCCGCTGCACGCGATGCTGGTGTTCGATGGCCGCACCGATCCGAGCTGGAGCGCCAGCATCCGCAGCGACGAACTGGATCTGGCGCTGCTGTCGCCGGCACTGGCCAGCTCGGCGATCGCACCACTCGCACTGGACTTCACCGCGGCTGGCAAGGGCGGCAACGCCAACCTGCGTGGCAAGGTGAAGCAGGGTGATCAGGAGCTGGAGCTGGCACCGTCGGTGGTGTCGCTGCAGGACCAGGTGCTGAAGGTGTCGCCCCTGCTGGTGAAAGGGCTTGGCGGTGAGGCACGGCTGGAAGGCACCGCCGACTTCAGCCAGGAAGACCAGCAGAAACTCAATTTCTCGGTGGTCGCCCATGACCTGACCTACGTGCCGGCGCCCGATCCGAACACGGCCGGCAGCGCACCGGTGCCGGTCACCCTGAAGGAAGCGCGCTTCGGCCTGGCCGGTACCTTGAAGGCGTGGGCCGCGATCGGCCGTGCCGATGTCGAACGCGAAAAGCAGAAGGCACAACTGCAGTTCGACGTACGCGGCAATGACCAGGCCGCGTCGATCCACCAGCTGCAGGCGCAGACGCCGGGTGGGCAGCTGCAGGTGGAAGGCCAGGTGGCGTGGGCACCGCAGCTGGACTGGGATGCCAAGGCCACGCTGAAGGACTTCGACCCCGGCTATTTCGTGCCGGGCTGGAACGGCCGCCTGTCCGGCAACCTGGCCTCCAAGGGCCGCCAGCTGCCGCCGCCGGCAAACGCGCCGCCGGGCACGGCCGGCACGCTGGAAGCCACGGTCGACCTGCCGTCGCTGAAGGGCATACTGCGCCAGCGCAATCTCGACGCACAGGGCAAGTTCGCGCTGCAGGGCGCGCAGGGCCAGGGCGATCTGAAGCTGTCGCTGGGCAGCAGCCGGGTGACCGCGTCGGGCAAGGTGGGTGATCGCCTCGACATCGACGCGCGTTTCGAACCGCTGCAGCTGAGCGATCTGCTGCCCGGCGCCGATGGCGGCCTGCGTGGACAGGTACAGGTGAAGGGCCCGCGCGATGCGCCGGACATCACTGCCGACCTGGTCGGCAACAACCTCCACTGGGACGGCTACGGCGCCGAGAGCGTGAGCATCAAGGGCCACCTGCCATGGCGCGGCGACAGCGGCACGCTGGCGGTGCAGGGCCAGCAGGTCAACGCCGGCATGCTGCTGGAACGCTTGAACGTGGATGCGCAGGGCAGTGTCTCCAACCTGCGCCTGGCCGCGCAGACCCGCAACGAGATGGGCGCGATCGAGCTGCAGGGCAGCGTCCGCCAGCAGGGCGCGCAGTGGCGCGGCGAACTGGCGTCGCTGCGTATCGCACCGGTGAAGGGCGATGCCTGGTCGTTGCGTGCACCGGCGGCGTTCGCGATCAACGGCAGCACCTACACCCTGTCCGAAGCCTGCCTGGCCGCTGCCAGCAGCGGCGCGCTGTGCGCACAGGCCAACTGGCCGCGTGAGGGCCTGGTGGTGCGCAGTGATGCGCTGCCGCTGGCGCTGGTGCAGCCGTGGCTGCCGCCGCAGTCCGGCCGCCGCATCTACCTGCGTGGCGATGTCAGCCTGGACGCGCAGATCCGCCCGCGCGGCAATGCCTGGGAAGGCCATGTAGAGGTGCGCTCGAAGGAAGGCGGCGTGCGCCTGGGCGAGAACCGCAACACCGTGGGGGATACCACCCGCGGCGAGCTGGTGCGTTATGACCAGTTCTCGCTCAAGCTCGACATGACCCCGGCCAGCATCAAGGGCTACCTGGGCATGGGCTTCCAGGGCAACGGCTTCGTCGATGCCAGGATGCAGACCGGCTGGGAGGCCAGTGCGCCGCTGAACGGCGAGCTCTACCTCAACATGTCGCGACTTTACTGGCTGGAGCTGTTCTCGCCGGACATCGTGCGCCCGACCGGCCTGATCGAGGGCCACGTCAGCCTGCGCGGTACGCGCGGCCAGCCATCGCTGGGCGGTGACGCCCAGCTGAGCAACTTCAAGGGCGAATTCCCCGCGCTGGGCCTGACCTTCGACCAGGGCAAGGGCAGCTTCGTGGCCCAGCCCGACGGTTCGGCAAAGATCACCGCGCAGGCCAACTCGGGCCAGGGCACGCTGTACGTGGATGGTGGCCTGTCGTGGTTTGGTGATGCACAACCGCTGCAGCTGAAGATCCACGGCGAGAACGTGCTGCTGTCCAACACCAGCGAGCTGCGCATCGTCGCCAACCCCAACCTCGACTTCACGTTGGCCAAGGCAGCGATGGAGCTGCGTGGCACCGTGCACGTGCCCGAGGCCGAGATCGACCTGGAGCGCCTGGACCGCGGCACCTCGGTGTCCGAAGACGTGGTGGTGCTCGACCCGGCCGATCCGGAAGAGTCGCGCACCTCGCCGCTGGACATGGACCTGACCGTCAGCCTCGGTGACAAGGTGAAGATGACCGGCTTCGGCCTGAAGGGCGCACTGACCGGCAAGATGCAGGTCTGGGCCAAGCCTGGCCGCGAAATGACCGCCAATGGTGGCCTGGAAGTGAGTGGTCGCTACAAGGCGTATGGGCAGGACCTGACCATCACCCGTGGCAACCTCACCTGGAACTACAACGCGGTGTCCGACCCGCGCATCAACATCCGTGCCGAGCGCCGGATCGGTGATGTCACCGCCGGCATCGACGTGACCGGGCGTGCGCAGCAGCCGCGCGCGGACGTGTGGTCCGAGCCGGCGATGTCGCAGTCCGAGGCACTGGCCTACCTGGTGCTGGGCCGCAGCCTGACCGGTGCCAGCAGCGACCAGGCCCAGCAGGTCAACGCGGCCTCGGCGGCGCTCTCGGCTGGCAGCGACCTGCTGGCGTCGCAGCTGGGCGCCAAGCTGGGCCTGGACGATGCCGGCGTGAGCCAGTCGCGCGCGCTGGGCGGCTCGGTGATCGGTGTTGGCAAGTACATCTCGCCCAAGCTGTACGTCGGCTACGGCGTGTCGCTGGTCGGTGCCGGTTCGGTGATCACGCTGAAGTACCTGCTGCGTCGCGGCTTCGACGTGGAAGTGGAGTCGAGCACGGTGGAAAACCGTGGGTCGATCAACTGGCGGCGGGAGAAATAACCCGCCGCACATGGATGCATCATTGCGGCGATCTGCGCCGCAGCACCTGGGTGCGGGCCCAATAGCCCAGCACGATCACCAGCCCCAACCAGGGAAAAATCAGGCCGGGAATCATGCTGACGCGGTCCAGGGCGCCATGGTCGGCCATACCGAGCCGCTGGCGCTGCGTGGTGGTACCGATGAATGCCACCAACCAGAGCGCGAACACCAGTCCACGAGCCAACAGGATCCCAGACATATCCGGGAACGACTCATGCTGGAACAGCAGCAGAAGGCCGGCACCGACAACGACAGTAACTGGAAGCGAGGCGACCTGCCGCCAGCTTCCAGCCGCAACCGGGTTCACCTGCCAGCTGATCAGCATCCGTAATCCGCAGATCAGGTACCAGCCGAATGGAATCAGCAGCGTGCCGATCGCGAGGCTGAGCGCGGCCTTCGCACCGCCGGTCATGCCGCCCTCGGTGGAGGCCAGTGGCCAGCTGTTGATCACGCCGACCAGGCAGATCGTGCCGCACAGCAGGCCGGCCAACCAGGCCCGAAGGGCGGCCACCTGCGAACGCAGAGGATCCTGACGGCTGCCGAAGCGACTCCAGAACGCCACCTGCGTGGCGGACAGGCCTGGCGGCAGCTCACGATCGGGCCAGTAACGCAGTGCCGCCAACGTCAGCACCGTGACGTCGGGCCGCGACCACGGCAGCGACTCCAGCAGGTTGCGCCAGCGGCTGCGCGGGCGGCGCAACCGGTCCAGTACCGGGCGCATATCCGGGCGCACGATGGAGGTGTCCAGCCGCGAAACATGCCACGCCAGGCGCTGCCGGCCCGCATCCGTGAGCATCCAGGCCTGATCGTAGCGACGCACGATCCGCTGCAGATCCTCGGCATCGAGTCCGTTGCCGATATCATCCCAGCCGAAGCTGCTGGCCACGTGCTCGACCACCTCCCGCGGCAGAGGCGGGGACGCCTCGCGCAGTTGCTCCAGCAGGGACGCCGCGATGAGCGGCTTGTCATGCAGGGACCATAGCTCGGGTTGAGCCTGCAGCCAGGTTTCCAGCGCGGGCACGGTCGTGTCATCGTCGCTGCCCCGGGCAGCTGCAGCCAGTCGGATCAGGATGGCCGCGACCATCTGATCCACTGAACGCAGTGGCGATCGCTCGCCGTCGCCAGCAGGGGCGAGCGTGGGCTGCGGTGCCAGGGCGTGCGCCGTTGGTAACGCGTCAGGCCCGTGCGGATCGCTCTGCGACGGCTCTACCACCTTGTCCAACCCGGTGTCGGCTGGCGGCATCGGTGTGGTCTGCACGATCCGGACAGGGTCATGGCCGTATGGCCCGCGTTCCTGCTCCAGCTGGCGATCCAGCGCGATCGCTGCGTGTATCGCATCGATATGTGCACGCGACGCCGGTTCCAGCGATGGATCCTGCATCGGCGGCAAGGCGTGCTTGTCCTGATCGATGTCGAGGGGCTGAGCGCGTTGTTTCACCCATGACAACGCAGACTGGTAAGCCTCATGCAGGTGCTGGAACGCAACCGGATCATCGTCAGGCCGGGTTACCCGCAACAGCCTGGCGTAGGCTCGCTTGATCGCCCGCTCGTCAGCATCCTCGTCCAGTTCGAGGACGTCCAGCCCCCGCCTCATGCATCGATCTCCAGCGAATCCATGGCGTGGGTCAATTCCTCGCGGTGGCGTTCGATACGGGCCAGGTCCTGGCTCTCCAGCGCAGCATGGAACTGCGACAGCCATCTCTGCAGGGTATCGCGCTGGTCGAGGCACTCTTCGTAAAGCCGACCCAGTCGGGCCACTACGGCCAGGTTCGGTTGATCGTCGCGCGGATGCACTTTCAATGACTGCAGTGCCGCGAGCCGCTGCTGGATCTCGTCCGGTGACAGCAAGCCGGGGTTCTGTTCCAGGATCAGCTCATGCCGGGTCCCGCTGGCATGTTCGGTCACCTCCACCTGCAGCAATCCGTTGACGTCGTAGGTGAAGCGGGCAGTCACGCTTTTTGCCTGGGCCGGGCCCTTTCCCTTCAACGGAATGCGGATTTCACCCAGTTTGATGTTGCGGTCCACGGTGGGGCTTTCGCCCTGGTAGATGTCCAGTACCAGCTGTGTCTGTGCATCGTTGATTGGGCAGAAATCGTCCTCGCGGCTGACCGGCACCACGCTGTTGCGCTGGATGATCGGATGGAAGTAGCCGCCGCGCTCCTGGCCGGATGCATCGCGACGGCACACCTGTATGCCCAACGTATAGGGGCAGACATCGGTCAGCACGGTTTCGCGCAGTGACTGGTCGCGCGCTTTAAGGCCGGCCGCCACGGCCGCGCCCATGGCGATGGCCTGGTCCGGGTTGACATGCCGCAATGGCAGGCGACCGAACATGCGGGTCACCAGCCGGCTGATCATCGGCATGCGGACGGCACCGCCCACCAGCACGATGTCGTCCAGCGCCTCCGGCTTCAGGCGGGCATCACGGATGGCCCGTTCGATGGGCGCACGCATGCGCTGCAGCAGGGGGTCGCACAACTGCGCGTAGCGTGCCTCATCCAGCTGCCAGTCCAATTCGCGGCCTTCCAGGTTGAACTGCAGGTGGCCGCTGCCCTGTTGGCTCAGTTCGCGCTTGAACAGTTCCAGCCGGCGCAGCAGCTGTGCACGTTCGCCCGGGGCGATCATGGCCGCCCGCAGGCCCTGTTCGGCCAGCAACGCCTGCTCGAGCACCCGCAGGAAGTCTTCCCCGCCAAGGAAGTTGTCGCCGGCGCTGGCATGGACTTCCACCACACCTTCGAACAGCTCCAGGATGGAGACATCGAAGGTGCCACCGCCAAGGTCCAGTACCAGCACCCGAGCTTCCTCCTCGCGCTGCTGCAGGCCATAGGACAGCGCGGCGGCGGTGGGTTCGTTGATCAGGCGCTCGACCCGGATGCCAGCCAGTTCGCCGGCGGCGCGGGTGGCCTTGCGCTGGGCGTCGGAAAAATACGCAGGCACGCTGATGACCGCTTCTTCCACTTTCTGCCCGAGCACGGCTTCCGCATCGGCCAGCAATGAACGCAGCACCAGCGCCGAAAGCTCCTCGGGACGGAATACGCGATCGCCCAGCCGGGTTTCACGGTTGCTGCCCATCCAGCGTTTGAAATGGGCCACGCTCTGATCAGGATGGCTGATCAGGCGATCGCGAGCGGGAGCACCCACCAGCACGATGTCGCCGTCGAGACTGACTACCGACGGGGTCAACAGCTCGCCATGGGCATTGGGGAACAGGCGCGGTCCATCCGACGAATGCACACCGATGAGCGAGTGCGTCGTGCCCAGGTCGATTCCAACAATCATCTGCTGACGTCCGTTGTGCAGGGAACCGCGATTGTAGGAGTGGCCCCGACCCCCTGACCATCGGGCGTTGCCCGACAGCGCCCCACGGGCTATGGTCCCGGGCTGTTCTGTCGTACCGGATTGCCTCATGTCATCACGCAAAGCCCTTCCCACCGCCCTGGCCCTGGGCCTGACCCTCGCCGCCGGTGCCCACGCCGATGAAGGCATGTGGATGCCGACCCAGCTGCCGGAACTGGCCAAGCCGCTGCAGGCCGCAGGTTTCAAGGGCAATCCGGCCGACCTGGCCAACGTCACTGCGCCGCCGCTGAGCGCCGTGGTGCGTGCCGGCGGCGGCACCGGTTCGTTCGTGTCCGCCGACGGCCTGCTGCTGACCAACCACCACGTGGCGATGGGCGTGATCCAGTACAACAGCTCGCCCGAGCACGACCTGATCACTGGTGGCTTCATCGCCAGGGACCGTGCCGATGAGCGCCCGGCCAACCCGGACTTCCGCGTGCTGGTCACCGTCGGCTTCGACAAGGTGACCGACCAGGTGCTGGCGCAGGCGCGTGGCAAGACCGGCCGCGCCTACTTCGATGCCGTCGATGCGGCCAGCAAGCAGATCGTGGCCGAGTGCGAGAAGGACGGCAGCGTGCGCTGCTCGGTGGCCAACATGTACTACGGCACCGACTTCTACCGGATCGCCCAGCTGGAACTGAGCGACGTGCGCCTGGTGTACGCGCCGCCGCGTGCGATCGGCAATTACGGCGACGAGATCGACAACTTCATGTGGCCGCGCCACACCGGCGACTTCACCCTGCTGCGCGCCTACGTGGGCAAGGACGGCAAGCCGGCCGCCTACAGCAAGGACAACGTGCCCTACCAGGCCCCGGCACACCTGCAGATGTCGGTGGAAGGCCCGAAGGAAGGCGACTACGCGATGCTGGCCGGTTACCCGGGCATCACCTACCGCCATCGTACCGCGGCCGAATTCGCTGGCCAGATCGATACCGTGCTGCCGCGCCGCGTGTCGGTGTTCCAGCAGATGATCGACACCATCGAGGCGGCCAGCGCCAAGGATGCACAGGCGCGCACCCGCTACGCTTCGCAGCTGCAGTCGTTGAAGAACAACCGCAAGCGCGCTGCCGGTGAGCTGGAAGGCCTGCTGCGCAGCGACGCGAAGGCCCAGCGTGCCGCCGACGAGACGGCGATGCTGGCGGCCACCGACCGCAGGTACCAGGGCGACATCAAGGCGCTGCTGGCCAACCTGTCGCAGGGTGCGGCGGTGGGCGAGCGTGACTTGCTGCTGGACCAGATGGCCGCGCAGAGCCAGCTGCTGCGTTCGGCGTTGCTGCTGGAGCGCCTGCGCATCGAATCGGCCAAGCCGGACGCGCAGCGCGAAAGCGGCTACCAGCAGCGCGACCAGGCGATGATCGAAGGCGTGCTCAAGCAGGTCCAGCGCCGTTACGCGCCGGAGGTCGAGAAGGCGCTGCTGACCACCCTGCTGACCCGCTACCAGCAGCTGCCGGACGCGCAGCGCGTGGCCGAGTTCGACGCGGCCTTTGGCCGTACCCCGCAGCAGCTGGCCAAGGCGCTGGATACCCTGTATGCGGGCACCCAGCTGGGTGACGAGGCGCAGCGCCTGTCGCGCTTCGCTGCCGCACGCGAAGGCAAGGCGCTGGCCGCCGATCCGCTGATCGCCGTGGCCGGCCCGCTGGTGGCCGCGCAGCTGCGCATCGAGAACGAGAGCAAGACCCGCGAAGGCGAGCAGCTGCGCCTGCGCCCGGCCTACATGCAGGCGCTGTTCGCCTGGCGTGCCAAGCAGGGCCGCGCCGTGTACCCGGATGCCAACCGCACCCTGCGCATCAGCTACGGCAAGGTGGAGGCGCTGCACCCGCGCGACGGCGTGACCTACTCGCCGGTGACCACCGTGGCCGGCATTGTCGAGAAGAACACCAACGCCTATCCGTTCGATGCACCCAAGCCGCTGCTGGCGGCGATTGCCAAGGGTGACTTCGGCAGCACCGCCGACCCGGCGCTGAAGACCCAGACGGTCAACTTCCTGACCAACCTGGATACCACCGGCGGCAACTCCGGCTCGCCGGTGCTCAACGCCAAGGGCGAACTGATCGGCCTGAACTTCGACAGCAACTGGGAATCGGTCAGCGCCAGCTGGTGGTTCGACCCGCGCTACAAGCGCGCTGTGCACGTGGACATGCGCTACCTGCGCTGGCTGCTGGCCAAGGTCTACCCGGCGCCCGAGCTGCTGAAGGAAATGGGCGTGCCGGCCCAATAACGCCGGTACCTGGCAGGTGCCCACCGCTTCCTGGTGGGTGCCCATTGATTCCCGGTAGGTGCCCACTGTCAGTGGGCGCGGATGTCCCCGTCACGACCAACGGTCGTGACCCACCAGACGGGCCAACGGTCGTGACCCACCGCCATGACCTACCCTCACGACCAACGGTCGTGATCTACTGGCCCCTGTTCCGACGGAAACGCACGCGTGGTCTCCAGCTGGATCCTGCTGCTGGTCTCGGTTGCCTATGCCGCGCTGCTGTTCGGCGTGGCGTGGTGGGGTGACCGCCGGCCGATGTATCCCGACCGGCCGTGGCTGCGGCCGGTGGTGTACAGCCTGGCGCTGGCCGTGTACTGCTCGTCGTGGACCTTCTACGGCGCGGTGGGTACCGCCGTGCGCAACGGCGTGGGCTACCTGCCGATCTATATCGGTCCGTTGCTGCTGCTGTTGTTCGGCTGGCGCATCATCGAGCGCCTGGCGCTGATCGCGCGCAGCCAGAACGTGGTCTCCATCGCCGATTTCATCTCCTCGCGCTTCGGCCGCTCGCGGCGGTTGGCGGCACTGGTGGCGATCATCGCCCTGATCGGCATCATCCCGTACCTGGCCCTGCAGTACAAAGCGGTGGCGATGAGCCTGCAGGTGCTGACCGGCAACAGCGGCCCGACCGGCTTCTTCACCGATCCGGCGCTGTACGTGGCGCTGCTGATGGCGCTGTTCGCCACCCTGTTCGGCACCCGCCAGGTCGACGCCACCGAGCACCACCACGGCATGATGCTGGCGATCGCCTTCGAATCGGTGATCAAGCTGCTGGCGATGCTGGCCGTGGGCGTGTTCGCCTACCTGTGGCTGAGCAACCGCACCGACGCGGTCGTCGAGTCGGTGCATACACTGTTCACCGGCCTGCCGCCGGTGGGCTTCATCTCGCAGACCCTGCTCAGCTTCCTCGCCATCATCTGCCTGCCACGCCAGTTCCACGTGGCCGTGGTCGAGTGCGGTGACGTGCGCGACGTACGCCGCGCGCGCTGGATGTTTGGTGGCTACCTGGTACTGATCTCGGGCATGGTGCTGCCGATCGCCACCGCCGGCGTGACCCTGTTCGGCACCGGCGGCAGCGTCGCCGACGACTCGATGGTGCTGGCCCTGCCGCTGGCCGAAGGCCGCAACGCGCTGGCGCTGATCGCCTATGTGGGCGGCTTCTCCGCTGCCACCGGCATGGTCATCGTCTCGTCCATCGCGCTGGCCACCATGGTCAGCAACGACCTGGTGATGCCGGTGCTGCTGCGTCGCAGTGGCGACCATCAGGAAGCCGCCGACGTTGCCTCGCGCGTGCTGTGGATCCGCCGCCTGGCGATCCTGCTGCTGGCGCTGATGGCCTACAGCTACTATCGCACCAGCAGCAACGACAGCACGCTGGCCTCGTACGGTCTGATGGCGTTCGCGGCGGTGGCGCAGTTCGCGCCCGGGCTGATCGGCGGCCTGTACTGGCGCGGCGCGAGCCGGCGTGGTGTCGAGGTGGGCATGCTGCTGGGCTTCGCCACCTGGCTGTACACACTGCTGCTGCCGGCGATGACCATGGCCGGCTGGGTCGATGCTGGCTGGGTGCAGCACGGCCCGTTCGGCATCGAGTGGCTGCGCCCGCAGCAGCTGTTCGGCATGACCGGCTGGGACCCGCTGACCCATGGCACGTTCTGGTCGCTGCTGGTCAATGCGGCGACGATGATGCTGGTGTCCGCACGCTGGCGGCCCGGTGTGGACGAGCGGCTGCGCGCCGCGCCGTTCCTCGACCCGTATGCCGAGCGCCCGTCGGTGGCCGGTGGCTGGCCCGGTCATGTGCACGTGGGCGACCTGCTGGCACTTGCCTCGCGCGTGGTCGGCGAGCGCCATGCGCGGCGTTCGTTCTTTGAGCAGGCACAGTCGCTGGGCCGCGAGCTGCAGTCTTCCGCGCCCGCTGACCGACCGTGGGTGCAGTTCACCGAACGCCTGCTGGCCGCGTCGATCGGCGCGGCGTCGGCGCGCCTGCTGCTGACCAGCCTGCTGCGCGGCTCGGGCATGGACCTGGGCGAAGTGGTGGCGGTGCTGGACGAAGCCGGGCAGGAACTGCGCTTCAACCGCGAGATCCTGTCGACCACTCTGGAGAACATCAGCGCCGGGGTCAGCGTGGTCGATCCGGACATGCGCCTGACCGCATGGAATCGTCGTTACCAGGACATGTTCGGCTACCCCGACGGCATGCTCTACGTAGGTCGCCCGGTGGCCGACCTGATCCGCTACAACGCCGAGCGCGGCGAGCTGGGCGAGGGTGATATCGAAGTGCAGATCAACCGACGCATCGGCTACATGCGCGCGGGGTCACCGCACGTGTTCGAGCGCACCCGCAGCGATGGCAAGGTGATCGAGATGCGTGGCCAGGCGCTGCCCGGCGGCGGTTACGTGACCAGCTACAACGACATCACCGACTACAAGCACGCGGAAAAGGCCCTGCTGGAAGCCAACGAGACGCTGGAACAGCGCGTGGCAGAGCGTTCGCATGAGGCCGAGGTCGCGCAGCAGTCGAAGACCCGCTTCCTGGCGGCGATCAGCCATGACGTGCTGCAGCCACTGAACGCCGCACGCCTGTTCGCTTCCGCGCTGCGCGACAGCGATCACGTGAGCGATGAGCAGAAGCACCTGGCCGAGCGCGTGGATGCATCGCTGCGCGCGGCTGAAGAACTGCTCGATGGCCTGCTGGACGTATCGCGCCTGGACGCCGGCGGCCTGCACCCAGTGATCGGCGAGTTCGACGTGAGCGCGCTGATGCGCGAACTGGCTGCGCAGTACACTCCGGTCGCCGCCGGCCGTGGCCTGCGCCTGGACCTGTTCGCACGCCCGGCATGGGTGCGTAGTGACCGCCGCCTGCTGCGCCGCGTGCTGCAGAACTTCCTGGCCAATGCGCTGCGCTACACGCGCCAGGGACGCATCGTGCTGGCCGTGCGCCAGCGCGGCGACGAAGTGGAGCTGCAGGTCTGGGATACCGGGCCCGGCATTCCCGAGCACCACATGCGGCAGATCTTCGACGAGTTCCACCGCTACCAGCAACCGTTCGATTGGGGTGAGCAGGGGTTGGGGCTGGGCCTGTCGATCTGCCAGCGCATCTCGCGTCTGCTTGACCATCGCCTCAATGCGCGGAGCCGGGTCGGCAAGGGATCGATGTTCTCGATCATCCTGCCGCGGGTCGCACCGCTGCCGGGCTACACCGAACTGGCCGCGCCGGTACAGGCCGTCGCCGCGCCGGTGCGCAGCGATTCGCTGGCGGGCCTGCGCGTGCTGTGCGTGGACAACGACGAGGAGATCCTCGACGGCATGCGCGCACTGCTCGGCCGTTGGCAGGTGCAGGTGATCACGGCATCGACGGTGGATCAGGCGTTGGAGAAGGTGGCCGAACGACCACAGGTGATGCTGGTCGACTACCACCTGCACGACCGCATGGATGGCCTGGACGCGCTGGTGGCCCTGCGCGAAGCCGCCGGTTACCCGCTGCCGGGTGCGCTGCTGACCGCCGATGGTCGCGACGAGCTGAAGCGGATGGCGCGCGAGCGTGGCTATCGCGTGCTGACCAAGCCGATCAAGCCGGCCTCGCTGCGCGCCTTCCTCGGCGCGCTGCGCGACGCGCAGTAGTGCCGGCCGCTGGCCGGCAACCACGCAATCGCTCGCCTCTGGCGCGTTACCCCACGCCGTGCAGGTGTTCGTACAGGATCGTCGCGCCGATGATCACCAGGATCACGCCACCGATGATCTCGGCACGCTTGCCCACCATGCTGCCCAGCACGCGGCCGAGCATGATGCCGACGGTGACCATGGTCAGCGTGCACAGGCCGATGACCGCGGCCATCACGCCGATATGCACGTCCATGAAGGCCAGGCCGATACCCACCGCCATCGCATCGATGCTGGTGGCGAAACCGGTCAGCGCCAGCTTCCAGAAGCCGTGGTGCTGCGAAGGGTCTTCGTCTTCCTCGGCACTGTCCGGGCGCAGGCCGTTGTAGATCATGTGGATGCCCAGCGCGCCGAGCAGGCCGAAGGCGATCCAGTGGTCGAAAGCTTCCACGTACTGCAGCGCGGCGCGGCCGAGCAGCCAGCCGATGATGGGCGTGATCGCCTCGATGACGCCGAAGATGATGCCGGCACGCAAGGCATCGCGGAACACCGGTCTGCGCATGGCCGCACCCTTGCCGATCGCGGCGGCAAAGGCATCGGTGGACATGGCAAAGCCGATCAGGAGGATCGAAATGGGGGACATGGACAGCGGCTGAGGTCGGGCCAGGACGGACGCACGGCCTGCGCTCGCGCCCAACCTGACGTTGCGCGCGCGGGCCGCTGGTCTCGCCAACCATCATGGTTGTCCACGCCACGGCGCACTGGCCGAGTATGTTGACGTGGACGATTCCTGCGAAGGAATCCGGCTACTCCCCAAGGGGACGCGAAGCTTAGCATCGCGATTCGCGCGTGGCGCATTTCCAGCGAAACGCGCAGGCAGGGCTGGTTTGTATAGCGATGGCTATATCGCGGGCGCAGCGGTGCCGGGTAGTGCCGGCCGCTGGCCGGCATGCGCAACGGCGAGAGCGTGCCAAGCAAGCTTGGCACCTACCGAAGCGGTTTCGGGTGATTTCAGGGGCTGAAGGCGATTGCCGGCCAGCGGCCGGCACTACCGTCAGTCTTCTTCCGGCGGCAGCACGATGGCGTCGTCGTCGATCGCCAGCTTGCCGGCCATCAGCACGGCCTGGGTGCGGTTGGTGACGCCCAGCTTGCGCAGGATGGCGGTGACGTGGGCCTTGATCGTCGCTTCGGAGACATTGAGGTCGTAGGCGATCTGCTTGTTCAAGCGGCCGGCGCCCAGCATCTGCAGCACGCGGAACTGCTGCGGGGTGAGCTCGCGCAGTCGCTGGCCGACTTCGCGTTCCTCACGCTCGGTGGGCGGCACGTTGTGCGCTTCCGGCGGCGCCCAGGTCTCGCCATCGAGGATGGTGCCCAGTGCGTGGCCGATGGTGTCCGAATCCGCAGACTTCGGAATGAAGCCCAGCGCGCCGTGGTCGAGCGCGCGGCGCATCACCGTCGCCTCTTCGCGCGCGGACACCACTACCACCGGCAGGTGCGGATGCAGCGAGCGCATGTGCACCAGCGCGTTGAAACCCTGCGCACCGGGCATGTTGAGGTCCATCAGGACCAGGTCGGCGTCGTTGTGCTGGTCGGCCAGCGCATACAGCGCTTCCACGCTGTCTGCCTCGAACAGCTGCACGCCGGGGATGACCCGCTGCACGGCCCCACGCAGGGCTTCGCGGAACAGCGGGTGGTCATCGGCAATCAGGAGGGTGGTCATGGTCGGGGGGAACCGTGGGGGAAAGCAGATGGGGTCAGAGCCCTTTCCTTGCGGAAAGGGATCCGACCCCGGTCGTACATCAGCGCACCTTGCGCTCGTCCACCAGTGACGCCACCACCGACGGATCGGCCAGGGTCGAAGTGTCGCCGAGCTGGTCCGGCGCGTTCTCGGCGATCTTGCGCAGGATGCGGCGCATGATCTTGCCTGAGCGCGTCTTCGGCAGGCCCGGCGCCCACTGCAGGTGGTCCGGCGTGGCGATCGGGCCGATCTCCTTGCGCACCCAGGCAACCAGTTCCTTCTGCAACTCGTCGCTCGGTGCCTCTTCGGCCACCAGGGTGACGTAGGCGTAGATGCCCTGGCCCTTCACGTCGTGCGGGAAGCCGACCACGGCCGCTTCGGCCACCTTCGGGTGCGAGACCAGCGCGCTTTCCACCTCGGCGGTGCCGATGCGGTGACCGGACACGTTGATCACATCGTCGACGCGGCCGGTGATCCAGTAATAGCCGTCCTCGTCGCGTCGGCAACCGTCGCCGGTGAAGTAGCTGCCCGGGTAGGTGCGGAAATAGGTATCGATGAAACGCTGGTGGTCGCCGTACACCGTGCGCATCTGGCCCGGCCAGGAATCACGGATGATCAGGTTGCCCTCGGTCGGGCCGTCCTGGATCTCGCCATCGGCATTGACCAGCGCCGGCTGCACGCCGAAGAAGGGCAGGGTGGCCGATCCCGGCTTGAGGTCCATCGCACCGGCCAGCGGCGAGATCAGGATGCCGCCGGTCTCGGTCTGCCACCAGGTATCGACGATCGGGCAGCGGCTGTCGCCGACCACCTCGTAGTACCAGCGCCAGGCTTCCGGGTTGATCGGCTCGCCGACGCTGCCGAGCAGGCGCAGCGAGGCGCGCGAGGTCTTCTTCACCGGCTCCTCGCCTTCGCGCATCAGCGCACGGATGGCGGTCGGGGCGGTGTAGAAGATGGTCACCTTGTGCTTGTCGATGACGTTCCAGAAGCGCGACGTGTCCGGGTAGTTCGGCACGCCTTCGAACATCAGCGAGGTCGCGCCGTTGGCCAGCGGCCCGTACACGATGTAGCTGTGGCCGGTGACCCAGCCGACGTCGGCGGTGCACCAGTAGATGTCGTCCTCGCGCAGGTCGAACACCGCTTCATGGGTGTAGGCCGCGTACAGCAGGTAACCGCCGGTGGTGTGCAGCACGCCCTTCGGCTTGCCGGTGGAACCGGAGGTGTAGAGGATGAACAGCGGGTCTTCCGCGTTCATGCGTTCCGGCTCGCAGCTGGCCGGCTGGCTGTCCACCACATCGTGGAACCAGCGGTCGCGCGGGGCCTGCATGTCCACCGCGCCGCCGGTGTGGCGCACCACCAGCACGGTTTCAACCGTGTTCGTGCCCGGCAGCTTCAGCGCGGCATCGACGTTGGCCTTCAGCGGAATCTTCCGACCACCGCGCAGGCCCTCGTCGGCGGTGATGATCAGTTTGCTCTGGCAGTCGCTCACACGGTCGGCGATCGAGTTCGGCGCGAAGCCACCGAACACCACCGAGTGGATCGCACCGATGCGCGCGCAGGCCAGCATGGCCACCGCGGCGTCGACGATCATCGGCAGGTAGATGGTGACCCGGTCGCCCTTCTTGACGCCGAGGTTGCGCAGCGCGTTGCCGAGGCGGCAGGTGCGCTCGTACAGCTCGCGATAGGTCACGTGCTGGGCCGGTGCATCCGGGCCGTCCGGCTCGAACAGCAGGGCGGTCTTGTCGCCGCGCGTTTCCAGCTGGCGATCCAGGCAGTTCACGCTGGCATTGAGCTCGCCATCTTCGAACCACTTGATGTGGAAGTCGGACAGGTCGTAGCTGACGTTCTTGATCTTCGTCGGCTTGCGCATCCATTGCAGGCGCTCGGCGGCCTTGCCCCAGAAACCATCCGGGTCGGTCACCGAAGCCTGGTACTGCTGTTCGTACGACGTCTTGTCGATGCGTGCCTTGGCGGCGAATTGCGGATCGACGGGGTAGATATCAGCCATGGCACCCTCACTTGCACGTTGACTTTGTATGTGCGGTCGCAGCATCGCAGCGACCGATCCCCTTCAGTTTGCCCCATCCACCCCCGGCCGCGTCACCACCTTGGTTAGACCATGGTCGAAAGTGAGCGCCCAGCAGGGCCGGGTTCGACCAATGGCCAATAGCCGCTGTGCGTGAACGCCCCGCAGTCTCGGCTCGACCGTGCCCCACGCGCGGCATCACCTTGCCACTTGGGAGAGAGGGCAACATGAGCCACCGTACGTTGAAAGCCGTGCGCAAACCTCTGGCGGCCTGCCTGTTGGTCGCCCTGGTCGCACCGGGCATGGCGTTCGCAGAGACCGCCAAGGAGAAAGCACTGGAAGCACGCGTTGCCGAACTGGAACGCCAGGTCCAGCTGCTGCTGTCTTCGCAGCAACAACAACAGACCCAGATCAGCCAGACCCAGCAGGCGGTGACCGAAGTCCGCACGGTGCAGGCCGGGCAGAAGCCGGTCGCCTCGGTGCCGGCGGGTAAGCAACCGATCCAGGTCACCACCATCACCCCGGGCGCGGCGCCGGGCACCACGGTCAAGATCGGCGGCTTCATCAAGGCCGACTTCCTGGCCACCCAGACCAGCGATGGCCAGCTGGCCGACGACGCCACCGGCCGCTCGCTGTACCTGCCGGGCCAGACCCCGGTGGAAGGCGCCGGCGGCAGCGGCAAGCGTTCGGGCACCGACTTCAACGCCCATGCCAAGTTCTCGCGCTTCAACCTGGGCATCGACAACGTGAGCGAATCGGGCAACAAGGCCGGTGCGTTCTTCGAGATGGACTTCTTCGGCAACTCGCTGGGCAACCAGACCGCCACCAATACCTATGGTGTGACCCTGCGCCACGCCTACATGTACTGGAACAACTGGATGGCCGGCCAGACCTGGTCCAACTTCATGGACGCCGCCGCACTGCCGGAAGCGGTCGACTTCGTCGGCCCCACCGACGGCGTGATCTTCGTGCGCCAGGCCCAGGTGCGCTACACCCAGGGTGGCTTCAGCGTCGCGCTGGAAAACCCGGAAACCACCACCCTTACCGGTACCCGCAACCCGGTCACCGGCGCCTGGACCAACACCAGCGCCAACTCCGACCGTGGCAGCCTGCCCGATCTGACCCTGCGCTATGGCTGGAAGGGTGACTGGGGCACCTTCGGTGTCGGCGGCATCGTCCGTCAGCTGAAGGTCGACAACCAGGCCACCGGCGCCAAGGCCGACAAGGTGGCTGGCGGCCTGACCCTGGGCGGCAAATGGGTGATGGGCGACAGCGATTCGCTGCACTACCAGCTGACCGGCGGCGAAGGCATCGCCCGCTACATCGGTCTGGGCATCACCGCCGACAGCGCCTGCGACGTGGCCCGCGACGAGCTCAACCCGACCGGCGTGCTGGCCGGCTACGTGGGCTGGCGGCATGCGTTCTCGCCGAAGCTGCGCACCAACCTGATCTATGCGCGCAGCGACTACGACAACGACAGCATCCTCGGCCCGCTGGTGACCAAGAGCGTGCAGAGCATCCGCGGCAACATCTTCTATTCGCCGCTGCCCAAGGTCGATATCGGCGCCGAACTGATGTACGGCCGTCGCGAAGTGGAGAACGGCAACAAGGGTGACATCACCCGATTGCAGTTCACCACGAAGTACAGCTTCTAAGAGCGTGCCGGCCAGCGGCCGGCACCTACCGAGATGGGGTGCCGGCCAAGGTCGGCATCTACCGAGATGGGGTGCCGGCCAAGGTCGGCATCTACCGAGATGGGGTGCCGGCCAAGGTCGGCACCTACCGAGATGGAGTGCCGGCCAAGGTCGGCATCTACCGAGATGGGGTGCCGACCAACGGTCGGCACCCACCAACAACGATTGCTTCGGAGGGGAAGCGTCCCATGTCCAGTACACCCAGCACCGCACATAAAGCGGGCACCCTGACCAAGGGCCACAAGAAGGTCATCTTCGCCTCGAGCCTCGGCACGGTCTTCGAGTGGTATGACTTCTTCCTGTACGGCTCGCTCGCGGCCATCATCGCCAAGCAGTTCTTCAGCGGCGTCAATGAAACCACGGGCATGATCTTCGCCCTGCTGGCGTTTGCCGCCGGCTTCTTCGTGCGTCCGTTCGGCGCGGCCTTCTTCGGCAGCCTCGGCGACCGCATCGGCCGCAAGTACACCTTCCTGGTCACCATCCTGATCATGGGCATCTCGACCTTCCTGGTCGGCGTGCTGCCCAACTACGCCTCGATCGGTTTCGCCGCACCGGTGATCCTGATCATCCTTCGCCTGGCCCAGGGTCTGGCGATGGGCGGCGAGTACGGCGGTGCCGCCACCTACGTGGCCGAGCATGCGCCGGACGACAAGCGCGGGCTCTACACCAGCTTCATCCAGTGCACCGCCACGCTCGGCCTGTTCATGTCGCTGCTGATCATCCTGGCCTGCCGTTACTTCCTGGGCAATGAAGCCTTCGAAGCCTGGGGCTGGCGCATCCCGTTCCTGGTCTCGATCCTGCTGCTGGGCGTGTCGGTGTGGATCCGCCTGCAGCTGAGCGAGTCGCCGCTGTTCCAGCAGATGAAGTCGGAAGGCAAGGGCTCCAAGACGCCGTTCCGTGACAGCCTGAAGGGCGGAAACCTGAAGCTGATGCTGCTGGTCCTGCTCGGTGCGGCGGCCGGCCAGGCCGTGGTCTGGTACGGCGGCCAGTTCTACGCGCTGTTCTTCCTCAGCAGCATGCTGAAGGTCGATGCCACCACCTCCTACCTGCTGATCGCGGCCGCGCTGGCGCTGGGCGTGCCGTTCTTCATCTTCTTCGGCTGGCTGTCCGACCGCATTGGCCGCAAGAAGATCATCCTGGCCGGCTGCCTGCTGGCGGCCATCACCTACATCCCGATCTTCAAGGGCCTGACCCACTTCGCCAACCCGGCCATCGAAGAAGCGCGTGCATCCTCGCCGGCGCTGGTCGTCGCCGATCCGAACACCTGTTCATTCCAGTTCGATCCGGTGGGCCTGCGCAAGTTCACCAGCTCCTGCGACGTGGCTACCGCCGCGCTGACCAAGGCTGGTGTGCCGTACGACGTACAGCCCGCTGCCGCCGGTTCGCTGGCAATGGTGAACGTGGGCAGCGCCAGCGTCACCTCGTATGAGGCCGCCGGCCTGACCAAGGAAGAAGGCAAGGCCAAGGCCGATGCATTCGGTGCGGAACTGAAGACCGCCCTGACCACCGCCGGCTACCCGGCCAAGGCCGATGGCGCCCGCATCAACATCGCCGGCACCATCTTCATGCTGTGGCTGCTGGTGCTGTACGTGACCATGGTCTACGGCCCGATCGCCGCTTACCTGGTCGAACTGTTCCCGACCCGCATCCGCTACACCTCGATGTCGCTGCCGTACCACATCGGCAACGGCTGGTTCGGTGGCTTCCTGCCGGCGATCTCGTTCGCGCTGGTGGCCGGTACCGGCAACCTCTACTACGGCCTGTGGTACCCCATCATCATCGCGCTGATGTCGGTGGTGATCGGCGGCCTGTTCCTGCGTGAGACCAAGGACGTGGATATCACCAAGTAACCGGTATGCCGACCAACGGTCGGCACTCACCGGGTTTCAGGGGCCGCGGTGCAGACCGCGGCCTTTCTGTTTGTGGGGCGTGCCCACTCGGCTCGCATTCCGGTAGTGCCGGCCGCTGGCCGGCAACCTCATGAATCTCCGCGGACATGAAGCCGTTGCCGGCCAGCGGCCGGCACTACCATTGCGTTGCGCAGCACCCCGTATAGTCGGCCCATGACCACCACTACGCCGGAAGACCTTCCCGCCCTCCTGCACACCCTGCGCAGCGCCTGGCAGTCGCAGCGCCCGTCGCTGGACCAGCGCGAAGCTGACCTGCGCCGCCTGCGCGAGGCGCTGAAGCCACGCCTGGACGAAATGGCGCAGGCCATCGCCGAGGATTTCGGCCATCGCGCCCACGTGGAATCGAAGCTGGCCGATGGCATGAGCGTGCTGTCGGCCATCGATCACCTGCGCCGCCACCTGCGGCGCTGGTCGAAGCCGCAGCGGGTCGGTGCAGGCTGGAAGCTGTGGCCGGCGCGTGCGCAGCTGCGGCCGACGCCGCTGGGCGTGGTCGGGGTGATCTCGCCCTGGAACTACCCGGTCACGCTGGCATTGGTGCCTTTGGCCACCGCCATCGCTGCGGGCAACCACGTACTGCTGAAGCCATCGGAACACACGCCGCGCACCAGCGCGTTCCTGGCCGATCTGCTGGCCAGCGTGTTCCCGCCCGATCGGGTGGCGGTGGTGCAGGGTGGGGCGGACGTGGCCTCCGCGGTGTCCTCGCTGCCGCTGGACCATCTGCTGTTCACCGGCTCGACGGCCGTTGGCCGCAAGGTGATGGCGGCCGCCGCCGAACATCTGGTGCCGGTCACGCTGGAACTGGGCGGCAAGTCGCCGGCCATCGTCTGCCGCGATTTCCTGCTGGAAAAGGCCGCCGCGCGGCTGGCCACCGGGAAATGGTTCAACGCCGGCCAGACCTGCATCGCGCCGGATTACGTGCTGATCGATACCGCGCGCCAGCGCGAGTTCGTGCAGGCGCTGCAGCAGCAGGTGCGCGAGCGCTATGGCGACTTCAGCGATGCCGACGACTACACCCGCATCATCAATGAAGGCCAGTACCGGCGTCTGCAGGGCTACCTGGCACAGGCGCGGCAACGCGGGGTGCCGGTGATTCCGCTGGCGCAGGTGGATGAGGCGCGTGCCGACCGCGAGCGCCTGCTGGTGCCGACCGTGGTGCTGGACCCGCCGGACGACCTGGACCTGATGCGCGAGGAGATCTTCGGGCCGATCCTGCCGGTGCGGGCCTATCCGGATCTGGAGGCGGCGCTGGCCGACGTGTTGTCCCGTGACCGGCCGCTGGCACTGTATCCCTTCAGCCACGACACGGCGACGGTGGAACGCATCCTCGGTCAGGTGGTGGCCGGCGGGGTGACGGTGAATGACACGCTGCTGCACTTCGCCGCCGATGGCCTGCCGTTCGGTGGGGTGGGGGCCAGCGGCATGGGCGCGTACCATGGCCGGGCCGGGTTCGATGCGATGAGCAAGCGGCTGCCGGTGCTGTGGCAGTCGCGCTGGGCGGCCAGTGACCGGCTGCGGCCGCCGTATTCGAAGATTGCGGGGTTGTTGAAGCTGCTGCTTCGGTAGTGCCGGCCGCTGGCCGGCAACTGCGGGGTCTTGCCCACGGTTCATGGGGTTGCCGGCCAGCGGCCGGCACTACCGGTGGGTGCCCACCTGGGGTGGCACGCGTGCCAAGCCCACCCGGGTAGAATGCCCGCATGAAGATCGCCTCGTGGAACGTCAATTCGCTCAATGTCCGCCTGCCGCACCTGGAGCAGTGGCTCAAGGAGTTCGGCCCGGACATCGTCGGTATCCAGGAAACCAAGCTGGAGGACCACAAGTTCCCCGATTCGGCGCTGATCGCCGCCGGCTACCGCAGCGTGTTCGCCGGCCAGAAGACCTACAACGGCGTGGCGCTGCTGTCGCGTGAGTCGGCGCAGGACGTGCAGATCGGCATTCCCGGCTTCGAGGACGAACAGAAGCGCGTCATTGCCGGTACCTTCGGCGACCTGCGGGTGATCAACCTGTACGTGGTCAATGGCCAGGACATCGGCACCGACAAGTACGACTACAAGCTGCGCTGGCTCGAGGCGGTGCATGCCTGGATCGCCGAAGAACTGCAGCGGCATCCGAAGCTGATCGTGATGGGTGACTTCAACATCGCCCCGGACGCGCGCGATGTGCACGACCCGGAGGTGTGGAACGACAACCACATCCTGACCTCCACCGCCGAGCGCGGCGCGCTCAACAAGCTGCTGCAGCTGGGTCTGCACGATGGCTTCCGCCTGCACAACGACGAGGCGGGCACCTTCAGCTGGTGGGATTACCGTGCCGCCGGCTTCCGCCGCAACCTGGGCCTGCGCATCGACCTGACCCTGGTCTCCGATGCGCTGAAGGGCAGCGCGGTGGCCTCGGGCATCGACCGCGAGCCGCGCACCTGGGAACGCCCGAGCGACCACGCGCCGGCGTGGGTGCAGATCGGTTGAACGAACAGGGCCCGACGATTGCCGGGCCCGTTCTGGAACATCCGCCGGCCAGTGGCCGGCACTACCCTCGGATCACCGTATGCTCTTGCGGGTGAACAGGTTGACGATCGCCAGCAGGATCACCGCGCCGATCAGCGAGAACAGGAAGGTGCGGATGGTGATCGCTTCGTTGATGCCGCCGCCGAACAGCCAGCCGGAAATCAGCGCGCCGACGATGCCGACCACGATGTTGAGGATGATGCCCTGCTGGGCATCGCGCTTCATGATGATGCTGGCCAGCCAGCCTACGATGCCGCCGACGATCAGCCAGATGATGATGCCCATGATCGAACCTCCGGTGGGGAACTGTGACCAGTTGACGCGCAGGGCTGTGAACCCGTCGTGCAATTGCGTGATGGGCGCGTGCGGATGAGCCTGCCAGCCACCCTCGACGGTCCGTGGCGCTTCGGTCCGGTAACGGTCTGGCGGCGTCCGCACGTGCCGGGCCAGCGCGGTGAACCGCAGGCCCGGCAGGTACTGGCGCAGGCGCTGGGCACCGATCCGCAGACGCTGCCACTGGTCCGTGACGACAAGGGCCGGCCGGAGCTGAGCGGCCCGTTGGCCCACTACGGGACCGGCTGGAGCCACAGCGGTGAGGTGCTGCTGGTGGCGCTGGGCGAAGGCGTGCGGCTGGGCGTGGACCTGGAACTGCTGCGGCCGCGGCCGCGTCTTCTGGAAATCGTGCGGCGCTTCTTCCACCCGCAGGAGGTGGCCTGGCTGGAACGCCTGGACGAGGCCGACCGCGAGCACTGGTTCTTCCGCGTATGGTGCGTCAAGGAGGCCATCCTGAAGGCGCACGGGCAGGGCATCTCGTTCGGGCTGCACCGCCTGCAGCTGGCGCCGGGGGCCGATGGCGCTCTGCACCTGCGCTGGTGCGCCCCGGAACTGGGCGAGGCCGCGCGCTGGCACCTGCACGAATGGCAGGCCACCGGCCAGTTCCGTGCGGCGTTGGCCTGGTATCCGCACTGAAGCGGGGAATCAGCGCGCAAAACCGGCGATAATGGCGGCATGAGCGAACACCCACTTCCCGCCAGCGTGGTTGCCACGCTGGAACAGGGCCTGGCCAGCATGGGCCTGGACGCCGCGCTGGCGCCGCCGCTGCTGCGCTACCTGGCCCTGCTGCACCGCTGGAACGGCACCTACAACCTCACCGCCATCCGCGACCCGCAGGAGATGGTTACCCGCCACCTGCTCGATTCGCTGGCGATGCAGCCGTTCGTGGCTGATGGCAGCCTGGCCGACCTCGGTACCGGCCCCGGGTTGCCCGGCATCCCGCTTGCGATCGCCTGCCCGGGCCTGCAGGTCACCCTGGTGGAGAGCAACGGCAAGAAGGCGCGCTTCATGCGCGAGGCCGTGCGCCAGCTCGGCCTGGGCAACGCCCGCGTGGCCGAATCGCGGGCCGAAGCGCTGGACGAGGCCGGTCGTTACGACCAGCTGACCGCGCGCGCAATGGATACCCTGGCTGGCATCGTCCGCGTCGGTGGCCATCTGCTGCGCCCCGGTGGCGTGCTGCTGGCCATGAAGGGCGTCTACCCGCATGAGGAGATCGCGGAACTGCCGGCTGGCTGGCAGGTGCGTGAGGTGACCCCGCTGAGCGTGCCCGGCCTGGCCGGCGAACGCCACCTGGTCACCGTTACAGGTCCCTGATTCCCGCCGCCAGCCCTTTGTGGAACAACGGGTTGGCGATCCACGATTTCCGCAAGGGGCCGGTTGTACGCATAATGACCGGTCCCAACCATCCGTCGACGAGGCACACCCGCATGGCCCGCATCATCGCCATCGCCAACCAGAAGGGTGGCGTCGGCAAGACCACGACCGCCGTCAACCTGGCCGCTTCCCTGGCCAACGCACCCAAGCGCGTGCTGTTGGTCGACCTGGACTCGCAGGGCAACGCGACCATGGGCAGCGGCGTGGACAAGCGTGAGCTGGCGGCCTCCACCTGCGATCTGCTGCTGGGGGAGAACAGCGCCGCCGATGTGCGCGTGCAGACCGCCGAAGGCTACGACCTGCTGCCGGGCAACATCGACCTGACCGCCGCCGAGATCCAGCTGATGGGCCAGAGCGAGCGCGAGCAGCGCCTGAAGCGCGCATTGGCGCCGATCCGCGACGAGTACGACTACATCCTGATCGATTGCCCGCCGGCGTTGTCGCTGCTGACGCTCAACGCGCTGGCCGCCGCCGATTCGGTGATCGTGCCGATGCAGTGCGAGTACTACGCACTGGAAGGCCTGAGCGCGCTGGTGGAAACCATCGAAGCGCTGCGCACCAGCCTGAACCCGGCGCTGGAGATCGAAGGCGTGCTGCGCACCATGTTCGACGTGCGCAACAACCTGGCCAACGCAGTGTCGGCCGAGCTCACCGAGCACTTCGGCGACCGCGTGTTCCGCACCATCGTGCCGCGCAACGTGCGCCTGGCCGAGGCGCCCAGCCATGGCCAGAGCATCGTCGGCTACGACCGCGCCTCGCGCGGTGGCGTGGCCTACCTGGGCCTGGCCGGCGAGATCATCCGCCGCAACAACGAACGCAACAAGGCCGCCAAGGCCGTGGAGACCGTCTGATGACCAGCAGCAAGCCGGCAGCCAAGAAGCGAGGCCTCGGCCGTGGCCTGGACGCGCTGCTGGGCCCGAAAGGCGCGGTCAGCCAGGTGCAGGCCACCACCGCGGTGATTGAGCCGCTGCCGGGTGAAGTGCTGCGCAAGTTGCCGGTCGGCCAGCTGCAGCCGGGCAAGTACCAGCCGCGCCGCGAGATGGACGAGGGCAAGCTCTCCGAGCTGGCCGACTCGATCAAGTCGCAGGGCGTGATCCAACCGATCCTGGTGCGCCAGCTGCCGGCAGGCAACTACGAAATCGTCGCCGGTGAGCGCCGCTGGCGCGCATCGCAGCTGGCCGGCCTGGACGAAGTGCCGGTGGTGGTGCGCGAGCTGGAAGACCGCACCGTCATCGCGATGGCGCTGATCGAGAACATCCAGCGCGAAGACCTCAACCCGCTGGAAGAAGCCGAGGCGCTGCAGCGCCTGATCAGCGAGTTCACCCTGACCCATGCCGAGGCCGCCGAGGCCGTCGGCCGCTCGCGCGCGGCGGTGTCCAACCTGCTGCGCCTGCTGGAGCTGCCGGTTGCGATCCGCTTGCTGCTGGAAACCCGCCGCCTGGAAATGGGCCACGCCCGCGCGCTGCTGACCCTGGCTCCCGAGCTGGCTGGCAAGCTGGCGCAGGAAGCTGCCGATGAAGGCTGGTCGGTGCGCGAGGTCGAGCGCCGTGCGCAGGCCTTCGCGGCCGGCAAGGTGCCGAGCAACCGCCCGGTGGCGACGCCGAAGGTGCAGCAGGCCGACATCGCCTCGCTGGAAACCGAACTGTCCGAAGCACTGGGTGCCAAGGTGGCGATCAACCACGGCCGGGGCGGCAAGGGCAAGCTGATCATCCACTACACCGACCTGGATACCTTGGACGGCGTGCTGGAAAAGCTGCGTACGCGCCAGGGCTGAGCCCGGCGCAGCGCCAGGGGGTGCGGCCTGTTCCCGCCGCGTCCTGCAGATGACAGGGAACGCACCGCCGCGCGTGCCGGGGATGCACTGCTCTCCGGTCCGTGGCCTCATCCAGGGAACAGGACATGAGCAACGAATACGAGGACGTCAGCCCGGACGGCACCCAGATACTGGTACATCGCCGCGAAAAGGACTTCGTGCCCGCCATCGGCGAAGAACAGCACATCGAGGCGATCAGCGCCCATCTCGAACGCCATCTGGGCCCGGTGTCCGGTGTCTTCCACGAGATCATCTCCGATCTGGTGCACATCGACGTGCACGTGGTGCCGGCCAATGACCACTGCCCGTACCTGCGCCTGGTCACCTCCGGCATGAGCGACCTGCCGATGACCGTGCCCGCCGAGGTGGACGCGGACGTGCCGCGCTACATGGAACTGATGGTGACCCTGCCGGCCGACTGGCCGATCTCCCAGGACGCCTTCGAGGACGAGCGCAATTACTGGCCGGTGCGCCTGCTGAAGGGCATGGCACGGTTGCCGCACGAGTACGACACCTGGCTGGGCTTCGGCCACACCATTCCCAACGGCCATCCCAGCGAGCCCTACGCGCCGGGCGTGGGTTTCGACGGTGCCATCGTGCTGTCGCCGGTGACCGCCCCGGAGGACTTCGCCACGCTGGCGCTGGAGGACGGCAGGACCATCAGCTTCATGAGCCTGGTTCCGCTGTACCCGGAAGAGATGGACCTGAAGCTGAGGAAGGGCGCCGAGGTGCTGCTCGACCGCTTCGATGCGAAGAACATCCAGGACGTGATCGAACCCGGCCGCACCAACGTGGCGAAGAAGCGTTTCGGTTTGTTCTGAGACCGGTAACATCAGGGGCCTGAACTTCGTTTCCAGGCCCCTGTCATGACCATCCTGCTCACCGGCGCTGCCGGCTTCATCGGTGCCTACACGGCCCGCGCGCTGCTGGAGGCCGGCCAGCCCGTGGTCGGCCTGGACAACTTCAACGACTACTATGACCCGCAGATCAAGCGCGACCGCGTGGCTGCGCTGTGCCCGGCGCTGGACCTGCGCACCCTGGACCTGACCGACCAGCAGGGCCTGGCGGCACTGTTCGACGAGGTGAAGCCGACTGCGGTGATCCACCTGGCCGCGCAGGCCGGCGTGCGCTATTCGCTGGAAAACCCGCACGCCTACGTCGACAGCAACCTGGTCGGCTTCGTCAACATGCTCGAACTGTGCCGTCACCGTGGCGTGCAGCACCTGGTGTATGCCTCCAGCAGCTCGGTCTACGGTGATTCGGCCACGCCGCCGTTCTCCGAGGACCAGCGCGTGGACCAGCCGCGCTCGCTGTACGCGGCGACCAAGGCGGCCAACGAGCTGATGGCCTACACCTACGCGCAGCTGTACGGCCTGCATGCCACCGGCCTGCGCTTCTTCACCGTGTATGGCCCGTGGGGCCGGCCGGACATGGCACCGCTGCTGTTCTCGCGCGCGGTGCTGGCCGGGCGGCCAATCGACGTGTTCAACGAGGGCCGCATGCAGCGCGATTTCACACATGTCTCCGACATCGTGTCGGGTATCCTCGGCGCGCTCGCGCATCCGGCCGATGGTCCGGTACCGCACCGGGTGTTCAACCTCGGCAACCATACGCCGGTCGAGCTGGAGCGCTTCATCAGCGTGATCGAGCAGGCCGCCGGTCGTCCCGCGCAGAAGGTCTACAAGCCGATGCAGCCGGGCGACATGGTGCGCACGATGGCCGATACCCGGCGCGCCCATGACGCATTCGGCTTCGACGCGGTGACCCCGATCGAAGAAGGGTTGCCCCCCGTCGTGCAGTGGTGCCGCGAGTATTTTGGCGACCGCGCCTGAGGACGGATCCTCACACAGCCGGATTCATCTTCGGATAACCTCGGCTTCGGAGAATGCGCGGTCTTTGTCCCCCTTTGGCCGAGTGCCTTATGAGCCAACCCGAGCTTTCCGTTGTCGTCCCGGTGTTCAACGAACGCGACAACGTCGCCCCGCTGGTTGCCGAAATCACCGCTGCACTGCGTGGCCGGCTGCCGTTCGAGATCGTCTACATCGATGATCACTCGCGCGATGACACCCTGGCGGTGCTGCAGGGCCTGAAGGCGACCACACCGGAACTGCGGGTGCTGCACCATGTGAACCAGAGCGGGCAGAGCACCGCCGTGCGCACCGGTGTCAAGCATGCGCGGGCGCCGTGGATCGCCACCCTGGATGGCGATGGCCAGAACGATCCGGCCGATATCCCCAAGCTGCTGGCCGCGCGCGATGCCGCCGAGGCGCAGGTGAAGCTGTTCGCCGGCTGGCGGGTCAACCGCCAGGACAGCGGCAGCAAGCGCTGGGCCAGCAAGTGGGCCAACGCCATCCGCGCACGCATGCTGCGCGACGATACGCCCGATACCGGCTGCGGCATCAAGCTGTTCGAGCGCAGCGCGTTCCTCGACCTGCCGTACTTCGACCACATGCACCGCTATCTGCCCGCGCTGATGCAGCGTGCCGGCTGGAAGACCACCAGCGTGCCGGTCAACCACCGCCACCGTACCGCCGGCGTGTCCAAGTACAACAACCTGGGCCGTGCACTGGTCGGCATCCGTGACCTGCGCGGCGTGGCGTGGCTGATCACCCGCAGCAAGCGCACCGCAGTGGAGGAGCGTTGATGGATCTGGAGCTGCACTGGCTCGACCAGCCGCTGACCTGGTTGTACTGGACCGGCCTGCATGTGACCGGCTGGAAGCTGATCGGCTATACCGGCGCGCTGATGTTCGGCGGCCGCTGGCTGGTCCAGTTCATCGCGTCCAAGCGTGCGGGCAAGCCGGTGATCCCGCGCCTGTTCTGGTACATGAGCGTGGTCGGCAGCCTGATGACGCTGAGCTACTTCCTGTTCTCGGCCAAGCAGGACTCGGTGGGCGTGCTGCAGAACCTGTTCCCGGCGTTCACCGCGCTGTACAGCCTGCAGCTGGACATCAAGCACCGCGGCTGGAAGCGGGACAAGGCCAGCCATTGAGGCTGCGCCGGGATGCGGTCTGCCGTGGGTAGAGTCGACTGTCAGTCGACTTTCGCGCGGAGCGCGGGGTTTGCTGCATATGGCGGAAGAGCAGCCGACTGACAGTCGGCTCTACCACGCGCCTCCGGCGCTGGGCCCCGGCCTGCGGCCGGTTCCCGGTCCTGCCTGCTGTGGGTAGAGTCGACTGTCAGTCGACTTTCGCGCGGAGCGCGGGGTTTGCTGCATGTGGCGGAAGAGCAGCCGACTGACAGTCGGCTCTACCACGCGCCTCCGGCGCTGGGCCCCGGCCTGCGGCCGGTTCCCGGTCCTGCCTGCTGTGGGTAGAGTCGACTGTCAGTCGACTTTCGCGCGGAGCGCGGGGTTTGCTGCATGTGGCGGAAGAGCAGCCGACTGACAGTCGGCTCTACCACGCGCCTCCGGCGCTGGGCCCCGGCCTGCGGCCGGTTCCCGGTCCTGCCTGCCGTGGGTAGAGTCGACTGTCAGTCGACTTTCGCGCGGAGCGCGGGGTTTGCTGCATGTGGCGGAACAGCAGCCGACTGACAGTCGGCTCTACCACGCGCCTTCGGCGCTGGGCCCCGGCCTGCGGCCGGTTCCCGGTCCTGCCTGCGCTGCAGGCAGGACCTTCGTCCCATGCCGTGGGCCGTGGGCGGTGCCATCATCGGGGTCTGCCTTCCCGGGAACCTGTGCTCGTGAAAACCCGTCTTGCCGTTGCCCTGCTGATTGCCCTGTCCGCGCCCGCCGTGGCCCTGGCCGCGCCGCCCGCCGCCGCCGCGCCGGCCAGCGTCGCTACCGAATCGCCCGCCGATGCCGCCTTCCGCGCGCTGTACGAGAAGGAATGGAAGTGGCGCCAGCAGGGCGGCGGCGAGGCCAGCGAGGACGAAGACGCGCCGGCCAATGCCACCCGCATGCCCGATGTCGGCCCGGCCGCGCAGCAGGCGCGCCTGAAGGTGTGGGACGAGACCCTCGCCGCGCTGAAGAAGATCGACCCGAAGACCCTGTCGCCCGACAACCAGGTCAACTACGCGATCTACCACGACCAGGTGTTCAACCTGGCCGAAGAGACGCGCCTGCGCGGCTACGAGATGCCGTTCAACGCCGACTCCTCGTTCTGGTCCAACCTGTCCTTCATGGCCCGGCGCGAGATGAAGACCGTGCAGGACTACCAGAACTACATCGCACGGCTGAACGATGTGCCGCGTTACTTCGGCCAGCAGACCGAGAACATGCGTGCCGGCCTGAAGCGTGGCTTCAGCGTGCCGCGTGCCGTGCTCGATGGCCGCGAAGTGTCCATCGCCACCGTCGCCGAGCTGAAGGACCCGACCGGATCGCCGTTGTACGCGCCGTTCAAGAGGCTGCCCACCACCATCCCGGCCGCCGAGCAGGCCAGGCTGCAGGCGCAGGCGCGTGAAGCGATCAGCGGCAAGGTGGTGCCGGCGTTCCAGCAGCTGCGCACCTTCTTCGTCAACGAGTACGTGCCGCAGGCGCGCACCACCCTGGCCGCCGAAGCGATGCCCGATGGCAAGGCGTACTACAAGCAGCAGATCCACGAATACACCACGCTGGACCTGTCGCCGGACGAGATCCATCGCATCGGCCTGGATGAAGTCGCACGCATCCAGAAGGAAATGAACGACATCATCAAGCAGGTGAAGTTCAAGGGCAGCTTCGCCGAGTTCCTGACCTTCCTGCGTACCGATCCGCAGTTCTATGCCAGGACGCCGGAAGAGCTGCTGTCGCGTGCCGCGTGGATTTCCAAGCGGGCGGACGGCCAGCTGGGCAAGTACATGACGTTGCCGCGCGCGCGCTTCACCATCGTGCCGGTGCCGCCGGATATCGCGCCGTTCTGGACCGCCGGCCGTGGTGGCATGGGCACCTACTGGCTCAATACCTACAACCTGCCGTCGCGCCCGCTGTACAACCTGCCGGCACTGACGCTGCATGAGTCCGATCCGGGCCACGCGCTGCAGGGCGCGATCGCCGCCGAACAGAAGAACCTGCCCGAGTTCCGCCGCAACGCCTACATCTCCGCCTATGGCGAAGGCTGGGCGCTGTACTGCGAGAAGCTGGGCGTGGAAATGGGCATCTACGAAACCCCGTACGAGGATTTCGGCCGCCTGACCTATGAGATGTGGCGCGCCGCGCGCCTGGTGATCGACACCGGCGTGCACAGCAAGGGCTGGACCCGCGAGCAGGCGCTGGCCTACCTGCGTGACCACACCGCGCTGAGCGAGCATGAAGTGACCACCGAAGTGGACCGCTACATCTCCTGGCCGGGCCAGGCACTGAGCTACAAGCTGGGCGAGATCGCCATCGTGCGCCTGCGCGCGCAGGCCGAGAAGGAACTGGGCGACAAGTTCGACATCAAGGGCTTCCACGACACCCTGCTCAAGCAGGGCTCGGTGCCGCTGCCGGTGCTGGAACAGCAGATCCAGGCCTACATCGCCGAGCGCAAGAAGGCCTGACCGCTACCGGGTAGTGCCGGCCGCTGGCCGGCAACCTGCACGCACCGCGATCGTTCGACATTGCCGGCCAGCGACCGGCACTACCTCGGACCGGAAAACGGGGTCGGATCACAGGATCCGACCCCGTGGTCTTTCACCCCACCGCCCGCGGCTTGGCTACCCGCGCCGCGAAGGTCGGCAGCACCAGCAGGGTCAGCACGGTGGCGGTGATCAGGCCACCGATCACCACCGTCGCCAGCGGCTTCTGCACTTCCGCACCGGAACCGCTGGCAATCGCCATCGGAATGAAGCCGACGATCGCCACCAGCGCGGTGGTCAGCACCGCGCGGATGCGGCTGGAGGCACCGTTGATCGCTGCCTGCAGCGGCAGGTCACCGGCATCCAGGCGTTCGCGGATCGCCTGCATCAGCACCAGGCCGTTCAACGTGGCCACGCCGGAGACGGCGATGAAGCCGACCGCCGCCGATACCGAGAACGGCATGCCCCGCAGCAGCAGCGCGAGGATGCCGCCGACCAGCGCCAACGGCACGCAGCTGAACACCAGAATGGCTTCCTTGCCGCTGCGCAGGGCCATGAACAGCAGGCTGCCGATCAGCAGGAATACCACCGGTACCACCGTCGCCAGCCGCTTTTCCGCGCGCTGCAGGTTCTCGAACTGGCCACCCCAGGTCAGGTAGGCACCCGGCGGCAGTGCCACGTCGGCCACCGCTGACTGCGCCTCGCCGACGAAGCCACCCAGATCGCGACCGCGCACGTTGGCCTGCACCACCACGCGGCGGCTGCCGTTGTTGCGGCTGATCTGGTTCGGTCCTTCGCTGACCGTGATGCGCGCCACCGACGACAGCGGAATCACCAGCCCCGAAGGCGTGGCGATCGGCAGCGAGGCCAGCTGGTCCGGATCGTTGCGCGAGGCATCGTCCAGGCGCACCACTACGTTGAAGCGGCGATCACCTTCGAAGATCTTGCCGGCCGCGGTACCACCGATGCCGGTGGACAACGCATCACTCACGTCTGCGGCGGTCAGCCCGTACTGCGCCGCCGCCACGTGGTCGATCGCCACGTTGAGCGTCGGCAGGCCGGAGATCTGTTCCACCCGCACGTCGGCCGCGCCGTTCACCGCACGCAGCTTCAGCGCCACCTGGTCGGCCACCTTCTGCAGCTGGCTGAAGTCATCGCCGAAGATCATCACTGCCAGGTCGGTACGCACGCCGGAAATCAGCTCGTTGAAGCGCAGTTCGATCGGCTGGCTGAACTCGAAGCTGTTGCCCAGCTGCTGCCCGGCCAGCTTTTCAAAGCGCGCCACCAATGCCTCCTTGTCCAGCTTCGGATCGGGCCAGTCCTTGCGCGGCTTCAGCACGATCACGCTGTCGGAGATGTTGGTCGGCATCGGGTCGATGGCCGCCTCGGCGGTACCGGTACGCGAGAAGACGGTTTCCACTTCCGGCTGCTTGGCAATTGCTTTTTCCAAAGCCAGCTGCATCGCCAGCGACTGCTCCAGCGAGGTCGACGGCACGCGCAGGGCCTGCATCGCCACGTTGCCTTCGTCCAGGGTCGGCATGAACTCGCGGCCCAGCAGCGAGAACGAACCGATGCCCACCACCACCATCATCACCGCGCCGGCAAGCACCGTGCGCGGATGCGCCACGGCCTTGCGCACCATCGGCTCGATGCGCGCACGCAGCACGCGGATCAGCTTCGTCTCGTGCTCGCCATCTTCGGCATGCGCATCGCCGTCCTTCACCTTCGGCTCGCGCACCAGCAGCGCGGCCATCGCCGGCACGAAGGTGAAGGAGAAGATGAAGGCACCGACCAGGGCCAGCATGAAGGTCGCCGCCATCGGGTGGAACGTCTTGCCCTCCACCCCTTCCAGCGTGAGGATCGGCGCGAACACCAGCAGGATGATCAGCTGGCCGAAGGCCGCAGGGCGCGCCATCTTCATCGCCGAATCGGCGGCCACGCGCAGCCGCTCCATCGCGGTCAATGCACGGCCCAGTTCGGCGCGGCGCTGGCCCAGCATCAGCAGCGTGGACTCGACCACGATCACCGCACCGTCCACCAGGATGCCGAAGTCCAGCGCACCCAGGCTCATCAGGTTGCCGCTGATGCCGAAGCGGTTCATGCCGATCACTGCGAACAGGAACGACAGTGGAATCACCAGCGCGGTGATCGTTGCTGCACGCAGGTTGCCCAGCAGCAGGAACAGCACCACCACCACCAGCAGCGCGCCCTCGGTGAGGTTCCTGGCCACGGTCTTGATGGTGGAATTGACCAGCACGCTGCGGTCCAGCACCGGCGCGGCCACGATGTCGGCCGGCAGCGATTTGTTCACCTGTTCCAGGCGCGCCGCAGCGGCCTGCGCCACGGTGCGGCTGTTGCCGCCGGCAATCATCAGCGCGGTACCCAGCACGGCTTCATGGCCGTTGCGGCTGGCCGCACCCAGGCGCGGCGCGCGGCTCAGCTCGACCTCGGCCACATCGGCCACGCGCACCACCACGCCATTGCGGGTCGCCACCGGGGCCTGTGCCAGATCCTCGGTGGTCAGCGCCAGGCCATCGGCACGCACCACCAGTCCTTCGCCGGCGCGCTGCACGAAACCGGCACCGGCCTGCACGTTGGAACGCTGCAGGGCGGTGACCAGATCGGCCAGGCCGAGGCCGTGCGCGGCCAGCCGGGCGCTGTCCGGATGCACGCCATATTCCTTGACGTAGCCACCGACCGTATCGACGCCGGCCAGCCCCGGGCTGGAACGCATCTGCGGCGCGATGATCCAGTCCTGCACGGTGCGCAGGTAGGTGGCACGTTCTTCCGGTGTACGCAGCAGATTGCCTTCCGGCGTGCGGTAGACCTCGCCGGCCTGCCAGCCGGCTTCACCGGGCTTGGCCAGCCTGGCCGGATCGAACGCGGTGAAGTCCACCGTCCACATCAGCACCTCGCCGAGGCCGGTGGTGACCGGCGACAGCATTGGCGACGCACCATCGGGCAGGTCTTCCGATGCCTCGCGCATGCGTTCGGCCACCTGCTGGCGCGCGAAGTAGATGTCGGTCGCATCGGTGAAGATCGCGGTGACCTGCGAGAAGCCATTGCGCGACAGTGAACGCGTGGTGGTCAGGCCGGGGATGCCGGCCAGCGCGGTTTCCAGCGGGTAGGTCACCTGCCGCTCGATCTGCTCCGGGGTCAGCGCCGGTGCCACCGTGTTGATCTGCACTTGGCGGTTGGTGATGTCCGGCACCGCGTCGATCGGCAGCTTGCCCAGCTGGAACAGGCCCACCGCAGCAATCAGCGCCGCCAGGAACACCACCAGCCAGCGGTGGCGCACCGCTGTTTCAATGATCAGCTTGAACATGGTCGCCTCCTCAGTGGCCGTGCTCGGCTTCGCCCTTGGCCAGTTCGGCCTTGAGCAGGAAGGCGTTGGCACCGACGATGCGCTCGCTGCCGGTCAGCCCACCGAGGATCTCGATGCGGTCGCCGGCGCGACGCCCAGCCAGGACCGGCTGCGCCTTGAAGCCACCTTCGACGGCGACGAACACCGCGCTGCTGCCATCGACGTTCTGCACTGCATCGGCCGGGACGCTGAGCGAGCCGTCCTGGCCTTCGGTGACCACTACGGCCGATACCGGCGAACCGGCCGGCGGCAGCGACGCATCCACCGGCGTGGCACGGATGACCGCGACGCCGCCCTGCTGGCGCACATCGGCGGCCGAACCGGTGACGGTGGCGGTGAAGCTGCCACCCGGCACGCTGACTTCCAGCTTCATACCGGGCGTGACCTGCGCGGCCAGCGCCGGCGGTGCGGTGAACACCAGCTCGTTCATCGTCGGGTCGGCGACATCGGCGACTGCACTGCCGGCGGCGACCACGCCGCCCGGGGTGACCTGCACGTTGCCGACGATGCCGGCCACCGGGCTGGTGATGCGCACGCGACCGCTGGCATCGGGCGCACCGTTGGCGGCGGCCTGGGCCTGCGCGGCAGCAGCCTGGGCCTGTGCCGCCAGCGAACGTGCACGCGAGGCTTCCATCTCCTGGCGGGCGACCACGCCCTGGTCGACCAGCGCCTTGTCGCGGCCATAGGCCAGCCGCGCGGCTTCGGCTTCGGCCGCTGCGGCCAGCGCATTGGCGCGGAACACCGCCGCTTCGCTGCTGACCACGATCGCCAGCGCCTGGTTCTGCTTCACCGCGGTGCCCGGCGCGACCAGCACGCGCTCGACGCGGCCGGTCAACGTGGAGGCCACCG
The DNA here is from genome assembly GCF_900186865.1 of Stenotrophomonas maltophilia. NCBI lineage: Bacteria > Pseudomonadati > Pseudomonadota > Gammaproteobacteria > Lysobacterales > Lysobacteraceae > Stenotrophomonas > Stenotrophomonas maltophilia. Next base: position 4,881,660 of record NZ_LT906480.1, on the reverse strand, counting down.
ACGCGCGTGCGCCGACCGACGGTTCGACCCGGCCGGACAGGCGCGTGGAACCACCGCCACCGCGACCGATCGCGACCACTTCAATACCGGAGGCCTTGATCTGCTCCGGGGTCAGCTGCACCACGCCTTCGTCGGCGTCAGCAGGCGCCTTCGCGGTTTCTGCCTTGGCTTCCTTGCTGCCGGCGGCATGGCCGTGGCCATCGTCGGTGCCGGCCTTGGCCGCAGCGGGGTTTTCATTGGCAGGCGTCTGCGCGTTGCCGGCGCAGCCAGCCAGCAGGACGGTCAGCAGCACGCCGCCGATCAGCGGGAAAGTACGGGAGAGAGTCATGGAGCCTCCACAAAGGGTGCGCGCCCTTCCAGGCGGGCAAGATCGATTTCCGCGGCGACGCGCGACAGGCGCGCATCCACGGCGGTGCCGCGGGCGGCGATGAGGGCGCTGCGCGTGCTGCGCAGTTCCAGCTGCGAGATGCGTCCGGCGTCGAAGCCAATGCGGGCCAGGCGATATGCCTCTTCGGCGGCGACCACGCTTTCATCGGCGGCGCGGGTACGGCTACTGGCGGCCTTCAGCCCGGCCACGGCGGACAGGCGCTCGGCCTCGCTGTCGCGGCGCTGCTGGTCCAGACGCGCTTCGGCCGCGCGCTGGTCGGCATTGGCGGCGCGGATGCCACCGCGGTTGCGGTCGAACAGCGGGATGCTGAGGCTGACCCCGAGGTTGTAGGCACGCTCGCCGCCTTCGCGGAAGCGGGTCTGCGCGGCGGTGACACTGAGGTCGGGCAGGGCGCGCTTGCGCTCCACCTCGACCAGCTTGCCCGCCGCATCGGCTTCGGCTTCGGCGATGCGCACCGCCAGTGCCACGTCGGTGGCACCGCGCGGCAGCGGCGGCGCACGGTCGAGCAGGCTGTCGTCGATCGACTGCACCGGTGCATCCAGCAGTGCAGCACCGGCCAGGCGGGCCAGCGCGGCATCGCGGAACGCCTGCGCTTCATCCAGCGCGGCGCTGGCGTTGGCCACCTCGCTCTGCGCCTGCACCGCGCGCAGCTGCGGCTCGCGGCCCTGCTTGACCATCGCGTTGACGGCGTTGGCGTCAGCGCGGGTGAGGGTCAGTGCTTCTTCGGCCAGGGTGTAGCGGCGCAGTGCACTTTCCGCCTGTGCGTAGACCACCGCCAGCTGGCTGGCCACGTCGCTGCGGCTTTGGGCACCACGCAGGTTGGCGGCCTGTGCTTCGGCCCGGGCCGCACGGACGCGCGCGCCACGCTGGCCCCAGACCTCCAGCGGCTGGGACAAAGTGAGCACGGTATCGGCCTTGCCCATGCCGCCATAGGAGCCGGTGCCCCAGGCGTTTTCGGCGGAATAGGAGAGGGAAGGATTGGGCAACGCACGCGCCTGGTCGGCGCGCGCATCGGCGGCCTCGGCCAGTGCCGTACCCACGCGGGTACCCGGCAGCTGGTCCAGGCGTTCAAGCAGGGTGTCGTAGGAAGGGGCGGCTTGCGCCGACGCCTGCATTGCCGGGGCCAGGCCCAGCAACACGGCGACGAACAGCCCGGCCGCGCGCGGCGACCGAGGTGTCAGGATCGACATAGGGGGATTCCGGTTGTGAGTGAAACGGGAGCCCGCAATCGCGGGACGCGCTCAACTCACGCCCGGGGGGGACGCGTCAATTCATCCTGGGCGACCGCATAGGTCGCCGCGTCGCCGGCATTCATCCAGCGCGCCGGCAGTGGCGCACCGAAGGCGGCGAGGGTACTGGCCGGCAGGCTCAGGTTGGAGTGGTGGCAGTGGTTGTGGCCACAGGCACCAACATGCTTGCCGTCGGTATCGCCATCGGCATCCGGTGCGGACTCCACGTGCACCGTGCTGGCGTGCGGTTCCACCGTGCAGGCCAGCGCGTCGGCCACCGGCACGACCACGAATGCCGCCATCAGCAGCATCAGCAGGTACGAGCGAAGGTGGCGGGAGATCCGGCGCATGGAAGGGAGGCTAGCAAGCGGTTTTCGCCGGATACAATATCAATGGCCGCTTCGGGAATACGTCGGAATCTCCCGTTCAGGTGGACGGCCTGGGGGCATCCTGCCCTGGTGGGTGCGGACTTCCTGCCTTGGTGGGTGTCGACCTTGGTCGACACGCTTTTCGACCCCACCGCGTTGCCGGCCAGCGGCCGGCACTACCCGTATCACGGCAGCTTCGCGATCACCTTGATCTCGAACTGGAACCCGTACAGCCAGGTCACGCCGATGCCGGTCAGGGTCGGGTGCGGCGCCTCGCCCCAGTACTCGGGCACGATCGCCCAGGCCTTCTCGAAGTTCTCTTCCGGATCGACCAGAAATACAGTCACATCGATCACGTCATCGAACGTGCAGCCGGCAGCGGCCAGCACCGCATTGAGATTCTCGAACGCGCGGCGCACTTGGGTTTCGAAATCCGGCTCGGGCGAGCCGTCCTCGCGGCTGCCGACCTGGCCGGAGACGAACAGGAAGCCATTGGATCGGATCGCCGGCGAGTAGCGGTTGCGCTCGTACAGGGCCTGGCGGCCGGCGGGGAAAACGACATCACGCTGTGACATGGGGAAGATCCCGTGGGAGAGAACGCCATCCTCCGCGCCAGTGCTGTCTGGATAAACCGCGATGATCGGCCTAGATTGATTGCCAATTCCAAACAATCATGGGCCGCCATGGACCGTTTCGAGGCGATGCGGGCGTTTGCACGGGTTGTGGAAACCGGCAGCTTCACCCGCGCAGCGCACACGCTGCAGATCAGCCGAACCACGGTCACCCAGCTGGTGCAGCAGCTGGAGGCACACCTGCGGCTGCGCCTGCTCAACCGCACCACGCGCCGGGTCAGCGTCACCGCCGACGGCGCGGCCTACTACCCGCGCATCGCCCGCCTGCTGGCCGAGCTGGAAGAGGTGGAGGGCGGGCTGGACGACGCGGCCACCCAGCTACGCGGGCGGCTGCGCGTGGATGTGCCCGGGCCGTACGCGCGGTTGCGGCTGGTGCCGGCGTTGCCGGATTTCCAGGCGCGCTACCCGGAGATCCAGCTGGACATCGGCGTCAGCGACCGTGAGGTCGACGTCATCGCAGACAACGTCGATTGCGTGATCCGGGGTGGCACCCCGGCCGACCCGGCACTGGTGGCGCGACCGCTCGGCGCGCTGCCGATCGGTTTCCACGCCGGTACGGGCTATGTGCAGCGCTTCGGCCTGCCGACCGACCCGCGCGCGCTGGAAGGACCCGACCACCACATGGTCGGCTTCCTCAGCCCGCGCAGTGGCCGGGCGCGGGTGTTCAGCGCACAGCGCGGCGATGAGCGCGTTGAGGTGCAGGGCCGCTATACGGTCGGCTTCGATGATGGAAACGCCTATCTGGCCGCTGCGTTGGCGGGGTTGGGCGTGGTGGCGCTGCCCAGCTACATGGCCGAACCGCACGTGGCGCGCGGCGAGCTGCTGCCGGTGTTGCAGGACTGGCAGCTGCCGCCGATGCCGATGCATGTGATGTTCCCGCCGAACCGGCACATGAGCCAGCGGCTGCGGGTGTTCATCGATTGGGTGGTGGAAGCGTTGGGGTGAGTGCATCGGTCGCGTGCGAAAATCGGCGTGCACGTACTGGAGAACGCACACCTTGATGAGCCGCATCGTTGCACTGGATACCGAAACCACCGGCATCTCCCACCGCCTGGGGCACCGGGTGATCGAAATCGGTGCCGTCGAACTGATCGATGGCCAGCTCACCGGCCGCCAGTTCCACACCTACCTGCAGCCGCAGCGCAAGGTGGATTGGGGCGCACAGCGCGTGCACGGCATCAGCGATGCGATGCTGGTGGGCAAGCCGCTGTTCTCCAGCAAGGCGGCCGAACTGCTGGAGTTCCTGCGCGGCAGCGAGATGGTCGCGCACAACGCTACCTTCGATGTGGGCTTCCTGGACAACGAGCTGCGCCTGTCCGGCATCCCCGGCACGCTGGCCCAGCACTGCCGCATCACCTGCAGCCTGAAGCTTGCGCGGGGACGCTGGCCGGGTCAGGGCAACAAGCTGGATGATGTGCTGCAGCGCCTGCGCATTCCCAGCCAGCGCGGCCTGCATGGCGCGTTGAAGGATGCGCACCTGCTGGCGCAGGTGATTCCGCACCTGCGCTGAGGCCTGGCCGCTGTCACACCGGCCGCAACCATCGCTCGATCATTGCAACGCCACAGGCCACCCCGTCCTCATGGCGCATCGCCACGCCCAGGGCCGCCGCGCGTGCGCGTGTTGCGTCGGTTTCAACGAAGGTGATGGCTGCCGCCAGCGTTGCTGCGTCCAGCCGCTTCGGTGACAACGGTGCCGGTGCCACGCCCAACCGATACAGACGATCAGCCCAGAAGAACTGATCGGCGGCGAACGGCATCACCAGCGAGGGAATGCCGGCGCGGCAGGCCGAATGCGTGGTGCCGCTGCCACCGTGGTGGATGGCGAATGCGCAACGCGGGAACAGCGCTTCGTGTGGAGTCGGCCCCAGTACGAAGACCGAATCGGGCAAGCGCATCGCAGGCAGTCCCACCCAGCCAGGAAACAGCAGCACCCGGCGTGGCGCCAGCGCCTGCAGCAGGGCCGGCAACACGCGCTCGCGATCAAAGCCGGTCATGCTGCCGAAGCCCAGATACACCGGCGGCGGACTGGCATCGAGGAAGGCCTGCAGATCGGCCGGGGGTATCCAGGGCGCATCGGGAAGGCGCCATTGGCCACAGACGATGTGGTCGGCCGGCCAATCCGCCGGTGGCGGCAGCAGCTGCGGCGAGATGCCATAGAGCATCGGCAGGCCGGGCCACAGCGAGCGGCGCGGCGATTGCCCCAGCTGCTTGCGGGCTGCGTTGATCGGCCGACGGAACTGGCGCCAGATCAGGCCGTTGACCAGCCCATAGCTGGCGCGGTTCAACCAGCCCGGCGAGCGTCCCGGTGGCAGGAACGGAGAGCGGAAGGCCCGCGTCGGGGTCAGCGGGATCATGCCGGTGCCGATGACCGGCATTCCGCGGCGTTCGCCCACGCTCATGCCGACAAAGGCCGCCAGGCCACCGGTCAGAATCGCATCGCAGCCTTCGGCAGCGGCATCGGCCTGGCGCATCCAGCCGCTGACATGCTGCAGCGCCATCCGTGCCAGCCCGCTACTGGCGGCGGCAACACCGTTGCCACGCGAGACCAGCGCGACCACTTCGTCATGGATGTCACCTTCAAGAGCCGCATGGGGCACATCCAGTGCCTGCGCGCTGCCCAGGGTGCCGCCATCGGCAAGCAGTGTCACCTCGTGGCCTGCGCCGATCAGGCCATGGCAGAGCATGGCCAGGGGACGCGTATCGCCTTCGGTTCCGTAGGTCAGGGCCAGCAGCCGCATGGAAAGCTCCGCAGTGAACCGGAGCAGTATGCCGGTTGGCGGGCTCCCGGCCCTGCCGGTTCAGCCGCAGCCTGTGGGTAACTTGCGCAAGTGCTTGAACCCGTGCATAATGCGCGGCTCGCTGTGTCCGGTTTTCTACCGGGCGGCGCCCCCGGGAGCACGTCCCCGGCCGCCCAACGCCAGCGTAACCCTTTGATTCTCTTGACGTGTGGTGGGCAACCATCGAGGCCGCCGTCTCCCGGGCTACGGGCTGACAACTACTACTATCGAGGTGCGCAATGTCCCGCGTATGCCAGGTTTCCGGCAAGCGAGTGCAGACGGGTAACAACGTCTCGCACGCCAACAACAAGACCCGTCGTCGTTTCCTGCCGAATCTGCACGAGCGCCGTTTCTGGGTGGCCAGCGAGAACCGCTGGGTCAAGCTTCGTGTTTCCGCGCATGCACTGCGCACCATCGACAAGAACGGCATTGATTCCGTTCTGGCTGAGCTGCGTGCGCGCGGCGAAAAGGTCTGAGGAGTAAAGCATCATGGCAGGCAAGCGCGATAAGGTCCGTATGATTTCCTCGGCCGGTACCGGCCACTTCTACACGACCGACAAGAACAAGAAGAACACCCCGGGGAAGATGGAATTCCTGAAGTACGATCCGGTCGTGCGCAAGCACGTCTTGTACAAGGAAGGCAAGATCAAGTAATCCGCAAGGATTGCTGGTCCCCGCGAAGAAACCCGCCCTTGTGGCGGGTTTCTTCATGTCTGGCATCCAGGTGGTGGGTGCCGACCGTTGGTCGGCACGCTGTTCCCACACCCGGTGGCTGCCAACCTTGGCCGACACGCTGTCCCCGTGCCCGGTAGGTGTCGACCTTGGTCGACACGCGGTCCCCGCCCCCGGTAGGTGCCAACCTTGGTTGGCACGCTGCTTCAACGCAGTCGAGCGCGGCTCGACTCTACAAAGGCCGGTGGGCAGAATGGCCCATCACCTCCCGACGGGCGACACGATGCTGTTCGAGTGGTTGCTGGGTTCCTACCTGCTGCTGATCGACTGGCTGATCCGGCTGGTCGCGCTGTGCTGGATTCCCACCCGCACCACGCCCGGCGCGGCGCGCAGCTGGCTGCTGCTGGTCGGCTTCGTACCGCTGCTGGGCCTGCCGCTGTACCTGCTGTTCGGCCACCCGTGGCTGTCGCGCGAGCGCATCCGCCGCCAAGCCGAGGCCTCGCAGGTGATCCGTGAGGAGCAGGCGCTGCAGCATCGCCTGCGCTGGACCCCACAGCCCGACACCGCCAGCGCCGAGATCGTGCCGCTGGTGCAGCGCCAGGGCGATTTCATGCCGGTGCACGGCAACGCCGTCGATCTGCTGACCGACTACGACGAGTCGCTGCACACGCTGATCGCCGACATCGACCAGGCCGAAGACCGCGTGCACCTGCTGTACTACCTGATGTTCGATGACGCGGTCGGCGAGGCCATTGTCGAGGCCTTGCAGCGTGCCGCCGCGCGTGGCGTGCAGTGCCGCGTGCTGCTCGATGCGGTGGGCGCCAAGCGTGGCCTGCGCGCCTATCGCAAGCGCCTGCAGGCGCGCGACATCGAAGTGCGCGCGATGCTGCCCGGTGGCCTGCGCTGGCGCCGCAGCGGGCGCATGGACCTGCGCAACCACCGCAAGATCGCGGTGATCGACAACGAAGTGGCCTATGTCGGTTCGCAGAATCTGGCGGGCCCGCAGTTCGTGCCGGGCCACCCGAACCGCGAGCTGGTGGCGCGCGTGCGCGGCCCGGCGGTGGCGCATCTGGAAGCCGTATTCGCCAGCGACTGGTACATGGAGACCGGCCAGCGCCTGGATGTGATCACCGATGTGCCCGAATGCGGCGACGACATCGCCACCCAGCTGCTGCCCAGCGGCCCGGCCTACCCGTACAGCAACGCGCGCGACGCGGTAGCCGCGCTGATCCACCTCGCACGGCGCCGGCTGGTGATGGTCACCCCGTACTTCGTGCCTGACGAAGCCACGCTGAGTGCGCTGCGTATCGCCGCATTGTCCGGCGTGCAGGTGCAGCTGATCCTGTCGGCCAGCAACAACCAGCGGCTGACGTCGTGGGCGCAGGAGGCCTACTACGATGAACTGCTGCGCTGTGGCGTGCGCATCGCGCTGTACGAGCCGCAGTTCCTGCACGCCAAGCACATGAGCGTGGATGAGGACATCGCCGTGCTCGGCTCCATCAACATGGATATCCGCTCGTTCGCGCTGAATGCCGAGATCGGCCTGATCTGCTACGACCGCGCGCTGGTCCAGCAGCTGTGCGCGATCGAGGACGGCTACCTGCGCGAGTCGCGGCAGCTGGACCTGCAGCAGTGGCGCAGCCGTCCCACGTGGCGGCGCAGCCGCGAAGGTATTGCACGGCTGGCCGATGCGTTGATGTGAAGCAATGCCGGCCGCCCATTCCGGCAATCCGGCCCGTCATCGCCGATGGCCTACAATCGGCACATGACTGATTCACCGCGTAATGGCGAACTGGACCTGGCAATCATCGGTGGTGGTGCGGCCGGGGTGCTGGTGGCGATCCAGGTGTTGCGCCAGGCCAAGGCGCCGCTGGCGCTGGCCATCTTCGAACCCGCCTCGCAGCTGGCGCAGGGCATCGCCTATGCCACGCCATGGCCGGAGCATCTGCTGAACGTGCCGGCGGCGAAGATGAGTGCGTTTGCCGACCAGCCCGGCGATTTCCTCGACTACCTGATGGCCGCCAATGCCTACCCGGGCGAGGCGCGCGAGGTGCTGGGCGAGCGCTATGTGTGCCGCCACTACTTTGCTGCCTACCTGCAGCAGCGCCTGCAGGAGGCCGCTGCGACCAGCCCGGCACAGCTGCAGGTGATCGCGCAGCCGGTGCTGGGCCTGCAGCCGGATGACCATGGCTACCAGCTGACACTCGGCGATGGCAGCACGCTGCACGCCGCGCAGGCGGTGCTGGCCACCGGCAACAGCATGCGGCCGCTGCCGGTGGCCGGTGCCGAGGCACTGCCCGCCGATGACGTGATCGAGGCCTGGGACTACGACGGCGTACGCACCCTGGCCGGCGAGCAGGCCGTGGCCATCGTAGGCTCCGGCCTGAGCATGGCCGACACCGTGTTGGCATTGGTCGCCGCCGGCCACACCGGCCCGCTGCATGTGATCTCGCGCCACGGCCTGCTGCCGTTGCCGCATGCGCATGGTGGCCTGCCCAGGTTCGACCCGGCCACGCTGCTGCCGATGAACCTGCGCCAGCGCCTGCGCGCGTTGCGTGGGTTCGCACGCCAGGCACAGGCCGACGGCCTGCCGTGGCAGGGCGTGATGGACCGCATCCGTCCGCACGGGCAGGCGCTGTGGTGCAGCCTCGACGCGGCCGACCAGCGCCGCTTCCTGCGCCATGTGGTGCGCTACTGGGACGTGCATCGCCACCGCATCGCCGAAGAGGTCGACGCACAGCTGCAGGCGCTGATCGAAAGCGGCCAACTGCGTGTTCACCGGTCCCGCCTGCAACGCGTCGGCCGCGAAGGCGATGCCCTGCGGCTGTCGGGTCGCGATGCCACCGGCAATGAACAGCAGTGGACGATCGGCGGCGTGATCAACGCCACCGGTGTGGAAACCCGCGCCAGTGCGCTGCGCAATCCGTTGCTGCAGCAGCTGCAGGCCGATGGTCTGGCGCGCCCCGGCCCGCATGGGCTGGGCCTGGACAGCACGGTGCCGGGCGACCGCCTGTGTGCTGCCGGGGGCCAGCCGCAGGCACGGCTGGGCGTGCTCGGCAGCCTGCGCATCGGCAGCCTGTGGGAAAGCCTGGCGGTGCCTGAACTGCGTCAGCAGGCGCAGGCACTGGCCACCCAGGTGGTCGCAGGAGCCGCGACGGCGATGCCGTAAAATGGGGGCATGGATGTCTCCCACCTGCTTGATGGCCTGAACCCGGCCCAGCGCGAAGCCGTCTCCGCTCCCCCCGGCCACCACCTGGTGCTGGCCGGTGCCGGTTCCGGCAAGACCCGCGTACTCACCCACCGCATCGCCTGGCTGCATGAAGTCGAAGGCGTGCCGACCCACGGCATTTTCGCGGTGACCTTCACCAACAAGGCGGCCGGTGAAATGCGCCACCGCATCGACGCGCAGCTGCCCAATGGCAGCCGCGGCATGTGGATCGGCACCTTCCACGGCCTGGCCAACCGCCTGCTGCGCCTGCACTGGCAGGACGCCAAGCTGCCCGAAGGCTTCCAGGTGATGGATTCAGATGATCAGCTGCGGCTGGTCAAGCGCGTGGTGCAGGCGCTGGAACTGGACGACGGCAAGTACCCGGCCAAGCAGATCGCCTGGTGGATCAACGAACAGAAGGATGAGGGTCGCCGCCCGCAGCACATCCAGCCCGAGCCGCATGATGCGTGGCTGGAAACCATGCGCCAGGCCTACATCGAGTACCAGGCGCGCTGCGACCGCGCCGGCCTGGTCGACTTTGCCGAGCTGCTGCTGCGCGCGCACGAACTGCTGCGCGACAACCCGGCGCTGCTGGCGCACTACCGCGCCCGCTTCCGCGAGATCCTGGTGGACGAGTTCCAGGACACCAATGCCATCCAGTACGCCTTCGTGCGCGTGCTGGCCGGCGATTCCGGCCACGTGTTCGTGGTCGGCGACGATGATCAGGCCATCTACGGCTGGCGCGGTGCCAAGGTCGAGAACGTGCAGGGCTTCCTGCGTGATTTCCCAGGTGCGCAGACCATCCGCCTGGAACAGAACTATCGCTCCACTGCCAACATCCTCGGCGCTGCCAATGCGGTGATCGCGCACAACCCGGATCGCATCGGCAAGCAGCTGTGGACCGACAGTGGCGACGGAGAACCGATTGACCTGTACGCGGCGTACAACGAGATGGACGAGGCGCGCTACATCGTCGAGCGTGCCCGCCAGTGGGTGCGCGACGGTGGCAGCTACACCGAAGTGGCCGTGCTCTACCGCAGCAACGCGCAGTCGCGCGCGCTGGAAGAGGCGCTGCTGAGCGAACAGGTGCCCTATCGCGTGTACGGCGGCATGCGCTTCTTCGAACGTGCCGAAATCAAGGACGCGCTGGCTTACCTGCGCCTGCTGTCCAACCGCAACGATGACGCCGCCTTCGAGCGCGCGGTCAACACGCCTACCCGGGGCATCGGCGACCGCACGCTGGACGAAGTGCGCCGCGAGGCGCGCGCGCAGGGCATCTCGCTGTGGGAAGCAACGATGCTGGTCACCCAGGGCAACGCGCTGGCCGCACGCGCGCGCAATGCACTGGCCGGCTTCCTGGGGCTGGTCAACGAGCTGCAGGCGCAGACCGTGCACATGACCCTGGCCGAGCGCGTGGACCACGTGTTGGCCCGCTCGCAGCTGCGCGAGCACTGGAGCAAGGAAAGCCGCAATTCGCTGGATTCGGAATCGCGCACCGACAACCTCGACGAACTGGTCTCGGTCGCTTCGCGCTTCGTGCGCCGCGCCGACGACATCGAGGAAGTGGGCGAGGACATGGACGAGCTGGTCGCGTTCTTGGCCTACGCCGCGCTGGAGGCCGGTGAAGGCCAGGCGCAGGCCGGCGAGGACGGCGTGCAGCTGATGACCCTGCATTCGGCCAAGGGCCTGGAATTCCCGCTGGTGTTCCTGGCAGGCATGGAAGACGGCCTGTTCCCCAGCGCACGTTCGCTGGAGGAAAGCGGGCGACTGGAGGAAGAGCGTCGCCTGGCCTACGTCGGCATCACCCGCGCGCGCCAGAAGCTGGTGCTGAGCTACGCCGAATCGCGCCGCATCCATGGCCAGGACAACTACAGCCTGCCGTCGCGCTTCCTGCGCGAGATTCCGCGCGAGCTGCTGCACGAAGTGCGCCCGAAGGTGCAGGTCTCGCGGCCGGCCTCGCTGGGCAGCAGCCGGGTGATGGGCCATGCCTCGATCGAGGCGCCGCCAGTCAAGCTCGGCGCGCTGGTCACCCATCCCAAGTTCGGAGAAGGCATGGTGACCGACTACGAAGGCAGCGGCGCCCACGCCCGCGTGCAGGTCGAGTTCGCCGACGCCGGCAGCAAGTGGCTGGTGATGGCCTACGCCAACCTGACGGTGATCTGATCACCGTCGGGGGGCGGGATCCCTGTAGAGCCGAGCCATGCTCGGCTGCTGTTGGCGGGGAAGAACAGCCGAGCATAGGCCCGGCTCTACAAAAGCGGTTGGACGTTACACGTATGGGGTCAGAGCCCTTTTCCGTTGGAAGAGGGATCCGACCCCGATTAGGCTGCGCCCATGACCCGCAACGTGCTCTTCCTCTGCAGCCAGAACCGCCTGCGCAGCCCGACGGCCGAGCAGGTATTCGCCGATTGGCCGGGCATCGAGACCGCCTCGGCCGGGCTGCTGGCCGACGCCGAGGAAGTGCTCAGCCCTGAGCTGCTGCAGTGGGCGGACCTGGTGTTCGTGATGGAGAAGGCGCACCGCAACCGCCTGTCCAGCCGCTACAAGACATGGATGAACGGCAAGCGGGTGATCTGCCTGGATATTCCGGACGACTACGAGTACATGGACCCGGTGCTGGTGGAGTTGCTGAAGCGCAAGGTGACGCCGTTCCTGCGTTGAGCGTTGGTGGTGTAGAGCCGAGCCCATGCTCGGCTGCTTCTGGCGGGAAAGGCAGCCGAACATGGCTCGGGTCTACCAGAAAGACAGAGCGTCAGTCCTGCGCCTTTGAACCGGCCGTCGCATCCTGTTCGGACATCGACTGCTGCAGGCTGCTGGTGAAACTCTTTACCGCGCGCTCCAGTGCGATTTCCCAGTTCTCGCGTGATGGCACCTGGAAGATGTTCGCGCCATGCCCGGTGGCGGTGAAGGTACGGGTCTGGCCTTCCTTCCGCGCAACGACCTGCACCGAAATGTCGGCCAGCATCTGTTGTGTGGATGACACCATCCGGAAGAAGTTCGCCGGCATCTTGACCGAGAAATCGGTGAGCGAGGCCTCCAGTTGCGTACATGAGGTTTCGCACTGATCGGCGGTGCGATAGCCCATGTTTCGCAATGCCTGGATCATGATTGCGCGTGTCTTGTCCGCCGCTGTGGTGGACTCGATGGAGACAAGGACGCCGTTGCCTTGACGAACCACCCCGGCAATGTTCTTCGCACGGTCGGCTGCCGCAACTTCCGGGTAATAGACCGGACGGACGTCGCGCACCGGCCCCACCACCACTACCGGACCCTCTTCGGGATTCACCCGGATATCGGGCACGTTCACGCGCACCACTTCGGTGCGGATGCCGCAGCCGGTGAGGAGCAGCAGCAGCGAAAGACCAATGATCGACTTCATGTATTCCCCCTGTTGGAATGGTGTCCTTGCCATGCGCATTATCGCGTGGCTCGCCGGCAGCGGGAGTGTCGTTGGTCAGGGCAGGGAAAAGCAGCTGAGCATGGCTCAGCTCTACAATAGGCGGCGACATCTTCCAGGAACGCCCCCATGACCGAACCCACGCTGCACGTCACCGTGAAGTTGAACGCCCGGCTGCAGCCCGAGCATCGCCACGAACTGTTCGAGGACCCGCTCGACGCGCTGTTGCAGGCGGCCCAGGTGGGCGAGCTGACCGGTGGTGGCACTGCAATATCCGACCTCGGTGAAGTCGAGTACGGCGACATCGAAGTGGCGCTGGTCGATGCGGACGGCGTGCCGAAGCTGATCGACCTGCTGGAACAGCTGGGTGCACCGAAGGGTTCGCAGCTGCAGGGCGCGGGTGAAACCGACCGCAGCTTCGGCGTGACCGAAGGCCTGGGCATCTACCTGGATGGCCTGAACCTGCCGGACGAAGTCTACGAGCAGTGCGATTCCAACCACGTGTTCGAACAGCTGTCGGAGAACATCGACGGCCTGGGCGAGATCTGTAGCTGGTGGCAGGGCCCGACCGAGACCGCGCTGTACATGTACGGCGGATCGTTCGAAGCGATGCGTGATGCGATTGCCGAATTCGTGGGCAGCTATCCGCTGTGCCAGAACGCACGCGTGGTGCAGATCGCCTGAAGGTAGGGGGCGCTGAAGAGTCGAGCAAGCTCGACTCTACGGCAGCAGGTTATCGGCCGGCTGACTGCCGGGCGTTGTCGCGCAGTGCCATGTCCTTGCCGATCTGGTAGCCGCCGAACAGCACCGCCAAGGCGATGATCGCGGCGACCATGATGGATTTCTGGGAACTTCAGACGGGCGGCTTGTTGTCCTGCATGTCGGTCGTCCTTGGGCGCGGCAGTGCGCCGCCCGCCGAGCATGCGCCGCCCGACCGGTGCGTGCAAGCGGGCGGTGCGCACACGCCAATGCGCGGCGCCGGATTGATTCTGCTCAAGGCGCGGCCTGCACATCCGGTGTGCAATGGTGTCGTTCCCATCTGGCAGACCGCCACGGAGCCCCACCATGTACAAGCGCATCCTGATTGCCACCGACGGATCCGAGCTGGCCGACAAAGGCCTGGCCAAGGGCCTGGAGCTGGCCAAGGACCTCAACGCCGAGGTCGATATCGTGACTGTTTCCGAGCCGTGGGCCGTCGGCATGTACGACGCCATGGGCTGGAGCGTGGGCTACATGAACAGCCCCGAGTACAAGGCCGACCGCGAGGAAGGCGCGCAGAAGGTGCTGCAGCCGGCGCTGGCCAAGGCCGCCGAGCAGGGCATTACCGCCAACCCGGTGCACGTGCTGGACCGCTATGCGGCCGACGGCATCATCGAGACGGCGGGCGAGCGCAACAGTGACCTGATCGTGATGACGTCGCACGGCCGCCGTGGCGTGACCCGCGTGCTGCTGGGCAGCCAGACCGCCGAGGTGCTGGCACGCAGCACGCTGCCGGTGCTGGTCATCCGCTGATTCAAGCGTTCCCGGGGAGGGGACCCGACGCCGGCCGCAGGATGCGCGCCGGCGTTGTTTTTTGTGGGGGGCGGGGAAGGCCATATCCACGCATGGCGTGGATCTACTGATAGGCGGTCACCCACGCATGGCGTGGATCCACGTTCGTTGTCCCGGTAGATCCACGCCATGCGTGGATACGCCGTGCCGATCGCTCTGACCCCGGTCACCTCACCAGCTGTACAGCTTCCAGTACACCGGCGACACACCGTCCTTGTCGTTGTCGAAACGGCCGTCGCCGTTCTTGTCGTACATGTAGAACGGAGCACCGCGCGATGGCGTCACCTTGACCATGCGCAGCTGGCCGGACACACGGTATTCCTCGATGACATCGCCGTTGTCCATGGTGCGCTTGGAGACATCGGCGCCCTTGACGTCCACCGGGGGAGCACCTGCGCCACCCATGCTGGCGCAGCCAGCGAGCAGGAGCAGGGAAGCCAGCATCAGGGTCTTCATCGGCGGGGGCCTTTGCCTGGAGAGAGCCCTGATTATGCCCCATCGCCAGGTGCGTGCCGTGTCGTCGCGGTGCAGGCACGGGCGCGTAGAATCGGCCCATGAGCAGATTAGTCCTGATCGACGGGTCCAGTTACCTGTACCGCGCGTTCCACGCGCTGCCGCCCCTGTCCAATGCACAGGGTGAACCCACTGGCGCACTGTTCGGCGTGGTCAACATGCTGCGTTCGACGCTGAAGGAACGCCCGGCCTACGTCGCGTTCGTGGTCGATGCGCCCGGCAAGACCTTCCGTGACGACCTGTACGACCAGTACAAGGCCAACCGCCCGCCGATGCCCGATGAGCTGCGCAGCCAGGTCGAGCCGATGTGCCGCATCGTCGAGGCGCTGGGCATCAGCATCCTGCGCGTCCCCGGCGTGGAAGCCGACGATGTGATCGGCACGCTGGCCCTCCAGGGCCTGGCGCAGGACCTGAAGGTGACCATTTCCACCGGCGACAAGGACTTCGCCCAGCTGGTGCGCCCGGGCATCGAGCTGGTCAACACCATGACCGGCAGCCGCATGGATTCGGATGCGGCGGTGATGGAGAAATTCGGCGTGCGCGCCGACCAGATCATCGACCTGCTGGCGCTGATGGGCGACGCGGTCGACAACGTGCCGGGCGTCGAGAAGTGCGGGCCGAAGACCGCTGCCAAGTGGCTGGCCGAGTACCAGCACCTGGATGGGGTGATGGCGGCCGCGCCCACCATGAAGGGCAAGATCGGCGAAAACCTGCGCGCGGCGCTGGAGCGTCTGCCGCTGAACCGCGAGCTGGTGACCATCCGCACCGACCTGGCGCTGGACGCCAGCCCGACCACGTTGGCCCTGCGCGAGCAGGACGTGCCGGAGCTGACCGAGCTGTATGCGCGCTACGGCTTCACCCAGGCGCTGAAGGAGCTGGGTGCGCCGGTGCCGGCACCGGTGGCCGCCAGCGAGGCGACCCCGAGCCTGCGCGGCACTGCGGCCGGCTTCGCGCGTGGCAGCGTCGAGGCGCCCGCCGCCGGCACGCTGGATCCGGCACTGTCCGCGCCGGGTGAATACGAGACCGTGCTGAGCGCCGAGCAGCTGCAGGCCTGGGTCGAACGCCTGCAGCAGGCCGACCTGATCAGCTTCGATACCGAGACCGATGCACTGGACGCGATGCGCGCGCGGCTGGTGGGCATCAGCCTGGCCGTCGAGCCGGGCAGGGCGGCGTACATTCCGGTCGGCCACGATTACCCGGGCGCGCCGGCCCAGCTGCCGATGCAGCAGGTGCTGGACGCACTGCGCCCGGTGCTGCAGGACCCGGCGAAGAAGAAGCTGGGCCAGCACGGCAAGTACGACCTGCACGTGCTGCGCCGCCACGGCGTGCAGGTGCAGGGCTACCACGACGACACCATGCTCGAGAGCTTCGTGCTCAATTCCACCGCCACCCGCCACGACATGGATTCGCTGGCGCTGCGCTACCTGGGCTACAGCACCATCAAGTTCGAGGACGTGGCCGGCAAGGGCGCCAAGCAGATTCCGTTCTCGCAGGTGGGCATCGACGAGGCCAGCCGCTACGCCGCCGAGGACGCCGACATCACCCTGCGCCTGCACCACGCGCTGCAGCCGCAGCTGCTGGCCGAGCCGGCGCTGGACAGCGTTTACCGCGGCATCGAGATGCCGCTGGTGCCGGTGCTGGCCAGCATCGAAGCCAACGGCGTGCGGGTCGACACCGACGAACTGCGCCGGCAGAGCCAGGACCTGTCTTCGCGCATGCTGGCCGCGCAGCAGAAAGCCACCGAGCTGGCCGGGCGCAGCTTCAACCTGGATTCGCCCAAGCAGCTGCAGGCGGTGCTGTTCGACGAGTTGAAGCTGCCGGCGGTGGTGAAGACTCCCAAGGGCCAGCCCAGCACCAATGAAGAGGCGCTGGAGGCGATTGCCGACCAGCACGAGCTGCCGCGCGTGATCCTGGAGTACCGCGGGCTGGCCAAGCTGCGCAGCACCTACACCGACAAGCTGCCGGAGATGGTCAACCCGGACACCGGCCGCGTGCATACCAGCTACCACCAGTCCGGTGCCGCCACCGGCCGCCTGTCCTCGTCGGACCCGAACCTGCAGAACATCCCGATCCGCACCGAGGATGGTCGCCGCATCCGCCGCGCGTTCATCGCCCCGGAGGGCTTCCAGCTGCTGGCGGCCGACTATTCGCAGATCGAACTGCGGATCATGGCCCACCTGTCCGAGGACCCGGGCCTGGTGCGTGCCTTCGAGCAGGGCGCCGACGTGCACCGTGCCACCGCCGCCGAGGTGTTCGGGCGCACGCTGGAGGAAGTGACCCCGAACGAGCGCCGCGCCGCCAAGGCGATCAACTTCGGGCTGATGTACGGCATGAGCGCCTTCGGCCTGGCCCGCAACCTGGGCATCGACCGTGGCCAGGCGCAGGACTACGTGGCGCTGTACTTCAGCCGCTACCCGGGCGTGCGCGATTTCATGGAGCGGATGCGCCAGCAGGCCCGCGACCAGGGCTATGTGGAAACCCTGTTTGGTCGTCGCCTGTACCTGAACGACATTCATGCACGTAACCAGGGCCTGCGCGCCGGTGCCGAACGCGCGGCGATCAACGCGCCGATGCAGGGCACCGCCGCCGACATCATCAAACGCGCGATGGTGGACGTGGACCAGTGGCTGCGTGACAGCGGCGCACCGGCACGGATGATCCTGCAGGTGCACGATGAACTGGTGTTCGAAACCGAAAGCAGTTTCGTTGAAGACTTGCGTTTGCAGGTGGTCGAGCGCATGTCGCAAGCGGCCAAACTGCGGGTGCCGCTGGTGGTCGATACCGGCGTCGGCAACAACTGGGACGAAGCGCACTGAGGGCATTTCAGGCCGAAAACGACGTGAATTCGTTCATTCGTCAGAGGTTTCTGACTCGATCATGAATGTTGTCCTGATCGAGGTTCATTAAATTGGGCCCCTTCACGAACCGTTAGTGTTCGGAGTGCTTCTATAACTCTCGACAGGCGCAACGCCTGTTGTGGATCTCTCCCATCCCCTGGAGCAGATCTCGGAACGGGGACTCCTCCCCAAGTGCCCGTTCCCCGGCCCCGTTGACCTCCCCCTGGTCAGCGGGGCTTTTTATTTGTGCCGCCGCAGCACCAGGGATGGGGTCAGATCCTTGGTGCTAGGCTGGGCTACCGTTCCACAGGGGAAGACCATGCCCGATCTGTTTGCACTGGCAATGCCCTGGTGGGAGTTCATCCTGCGCGCGGTGGTGGTCTATGTCGTGGTGCTGGGCATGGTCCGGCTTGGCGGCAAGCGGGCTCTAGGGCAGATCACGCCCTTCGACGTGCTGTTGATCGTGCTGCTGGGCAATGCGGTGCAGAACGCGCTGCTGGGCACCGATACCTCGCTGGGCGGCGGCCTGCTGCTGGCCGCGACCCTCATCCTGCTCAACTATGGGGTGGGCTGGCTGACCACCCGGAATCGACGCATGGAGCGGATGATCGAAGGAGAACCTACCGTAATCGCGCGCGATGGCCGGCTTTTGGAGGGTGTTCTCCGCCGCGAACTGATCAGCCGGGCCGATTTCGATGCTGCGTTGCGCCAGCAGGGTGGCCTGCGGATCGAGGATGTGCAGATCGCCCTGCTGGAGACGACCGGGCACATCACCATCCTTCCGCGGAAGGGCACCTGATCGTGCAGCACCGAGCATGGGCTCGACGCTACAGGGCATCATTCACGGTGTGCAGCGGGTAGTGCCGGCCGCCGGTTTGCGCTCGTAGTAGGCGAATCGATTGCCGCTGTCGATACCGACCAGGTTGCCGTTCTGCAGCAGCTGAAGAACGAAGTCGCTGCCGATATCGCGGTGGATCAGGATGCGGCCATCGCGCAGGCTTGTCCGCAGTGGCTGTTCGCGGCCACCGGCCTCAACCACACCACCCTCGAGGAAACGCAGCTGCGACAGCACGCTGCGCTCGGCTTCAAAGCTGCCACAGGGCAGTGCGGCGGCCGGCACCGGCGTGAGCGCTGCCGCGGGGGCGCTGGCGAGAACGGCAAGGTCTTTGGCCGGACCGCAGGCCGGGGCATCCGCGCGCTGTGCACAGGATCGCTGCAGCGCATCGCGGGCCTCCTGCAGGCGGCCACTGCTCCACAAGGTTTCGGCGGTGTCGGCGCAGAACGTTTCGCCCTGTTGCACGCGGCAAAGGTCGATCAGTTCATCAAGCTGTGCAGGTGGCAGAGGCGCATCCACGGAATGCTGCAGGCCGAGCAGGGCTTTGCCCATCATTTCCGAGGCAATCTCCTTGGCTGCCGTCATGCAACCCTCGGCGTCGAACGAGGGCAGCTCCTCCCTGCAGATCTCGGGAATCGGCGGTTCTTCCTTTCTGGGCGCTGCGTCCTTGGCCTGCTGCTGGTAGGTCTCCAGCAGGCGCATGCAGGCTGCGCCCACGCCCTCGGCGCACCAGGCGTGCAGTTTCACGGGTGCGGCCTCTGGCAGCGCCTCCAGGCACTCGGAGGTGTTCATCACGCAACCGTCCTCGACGGGCTGCGGCATCGTCTTGCAGGCGGCGGCGTGCTCACGGGTGAACTCGCGATAGGGCGTGCTGATCGTGCGGTCGTTGTCCGAGAAGTACCAGTTTTCCAGCTGGCCCGTGGAGAGGTTGCCGGTACCGAGCACGTCTTCCTGGCGGGCGATGCGCAGCTCCTCGGTGGCCTGGTAGGGGCCGGACAGGAAGCCGTGGCCTTCGCTCTCCAGGGTCAGCGTGGTGTTGCCGTTGCTGTCCTTGTAGGTGCCGCAGGCCATCGACTGCGCGGCGGCCGGCAGGCTGGCCGAGGCCAGCGCGAGCACCAGCAGGGCACGCCAGCCCGCGGCGCGAGGGCGGGGGGAAACAGCAGCGGGCATGGGGTCATCCTTGAAGGAAGTGAGCAGGGCCTGTCCGGTGCGGGGCGCACCACAGGCAGGAGAGGGCGCCACGGGTCAGGCGTGGCGCCGGAAGATCACAGCCAGTCGCGCGGCACCAGATAGTCGGCCAGGCGCGCCTCGGCGCTGCCCGCTTCCGGCGCGAAGCCGTACTCCCAGCGCACCCGTGGCGGCAGGCTCATCAGGATGCTCTCGCTGCGGCCGCCGCTCTGCAGGCCGAACAGCGTGCCGCGGTCGTAGACCAGGTTGAACTCCACGTAGCGGCCGCGGCGGTACAGCTGGAACTCGCGTTCGCGCTCGCCATAGAGGGCGTCCTTGCGCTGCTGCACGATCGGCAGGTAGGCGTCGAGGAAACCATCGCCGACCGCACGCAGATAAGCGAAGTCGCGCTCGAAGTCGCCGTGCAGGTCGTCGAAGAACAGCCCGCCGACGCCGCGCGTTTCATTGCGGTGGCGCAGGAAGAAGTACTCATCACACCAGCGCTTGTGCGCGGCATAGCGTTCGTCGCCGAACGGCGCACACAGATCGCGTGCCACCTTGTGCCAGTGCTGCACATCCTCGTCGAACGGATAGAACGGGGTCAGGTCGAAGCCGCCGCCGAACCAGCTGGCCACCACTTCACCATCGCGCTGCGCCTGGAAGAAGCGCACGTTGGCATGGGTGGTCGGCACGTAGGGGTTGAGCGGGTGGAACACCAGCGACACGCCGGTGGCGCGCCAGGAGGCGCCGGCCAGTTCCGGGCGGTTGGCCGAGGCCGACGGCGGCAGGCGGCTGCCGGACACATCGGAAAAGCCGATACCGGCCTGCTCGAACACCGCGCCGTCGCGCAGCACGCGGGTGCGCCCACCGCCGCCCTCGGCACGCTGCCACAGGTCTTCCTGGAAGCGGGCCCGGCCATCGACGGCCTCGATCGCCGCACAGATGCGGTCCTGCAGGTCGGTGAGGTAGGCGCGCACGCGCTCGAATTCGTTCATGGCGCGTACTTTACCGCAGGGCCCGCCCGAAGCTGCGGACAGGCCCTGGCCGGCTCAGCGCTTGCGGTTGGAATGGCGTGGCGGCGGGGTGTCGTCTGATGCCGCGTCATCGGCCGCCTTCTGCAGCGCGCGGCCCAGATCGATCAGTTCCCAGTTCTGGGTGCCGAGCACGTCGCAGGCCACGTGCAGGCCACTGCGGTCGGCCTTGCACAGCCGGTCCAGCAGTGCATGTGCATCCACCTCGGCATCGTTGCCCTGGGCCGTGACCAGGTTCTCGCAGCCCTCGCGGACGCCGGCGCGGCAGACCGTGGTGTAGTGCTCGGCGGCCTGCAGCCAGTGCCCGGACAGCGCAAGGCGGTTGCCGAGTACGTTGCAGCCCTGCAGCTTGCCCTGCGCGCAGCAGGCTTCCGCCCCGCCGGCAGCGAGCGCCTGCGGGCAATCCTGGGGTAGCGGCAGCACGGTGTATTGCTTCGGTGCACTGCAGCGGCCCGGGCCATCGCCAGTGGGGGTGAACACCTGGAAGCGGGTCCAGGTATCCAGGCCCAGCAGTTGGCCGCCAGGCAGCGGACGCAGCACGAAGTCGCCGCCCCTGTCGTGGCGGATGCGGATGTCGCCCTCTTCGACGCGGGCGCGGAGATGACTGTTCCAGCCAACGCCGACCAGGCCGTTGTCACCGAAGTCCAGCGTGTCCATCAGACCGCCATCGGCCCGGTAGTTGCCGCAGGGCAGGGCCGTTGCCGGTTGCGGTTGCAATGATGCGCCCAGCGCCTGCAACGCCGGTAGACGCTCGCAGGTGGCGGTGTCGTTGCCCGGTGTACAGGCCGCAGCCAGCGCCTGCACCGCCAGCAGGGGATCTCCCGCGTCCCAGGACAGTTCGGCCACCCGCTCGCAGAAGCCGCCATGCGCTACCTCGCGGCACAGCCGCAACAACTGTTGCCGCCGCTCAGCCGGAATGATCACCGGCACGGTCGGCGCCGTCATCGTCACCATGGCTTCGGTCATGGCTGCCGTCATCGCGGCCTTGACCAGCTGCGCCTGCACTGCGGGGTCGGCCTCGAGCGCGGCGGCACATGCCGGGGTTTCCTGTTCGAAGCCACCGTTGTCACAGGCAGCGGGGAGCTTGATACCGGACAGGGCGGCGTCGAGGGCCGCCTTCTGCTGGACAGGATCGGCTTCGACGACAGGTTTAGCCTCCTCATGCCAACGATCAGCCAGTTGCAGGCACATGCCGGGCACGCCTTCCCGGCACCCTGCTTCCAGCGCGGCCGGAGTGGCTTCGTGACGGTTGTCCAGGCAGGCCACGGCATTGGCCAGGCAGCTGCCTTCAGCCGGTGTGGCTGCGGCGGCGCATTGTTCGGGGGCCAGCAGGATGTAGGTCGTGCCATCCACCTCGACCGTGCGGCCACGGTCGCGCACCTGCAGCGCGCTGGGCAGGCCATGTTCCAGGTTCACCAGTTGCAGCTTTCCGTCGATCTGCTGGAACGCGACCGGAGACGGTGCACTGCCGAAGTGCTTCTGCTCGCCACGGTTGGGTGAGCTGATGCGCAGCGTGCTGCTGCCTTCGTCGGCCTTGAACAGGCCGCATTGTGGTGACTGTGCGGCGGCCATCGGTGCGGCCAGCAGCAACGCCCAGGCCAGCCAGCGCTGGCGCGGTGCGGGTGAATGCATGTCGTCTCCTTGACGATCGAACGGGAAACTCCAGGCGCTACGGCGAACCAGGGCCCTCGCGCGGGGGCGTACATTCTGCCGTGCCGTGCCGGGCACGGGCTGGTAACGCTGGTAGGCGGTCTGCGCATCCATGCCGAGCAGATCGCCGTTGCCGAGCTGGCGCAGCACAAGGGTTTCGCCGTTCTGCTGCATGTGGATGGCGCCGTTCTGCAGGCGGGCCCGGGTGCCATCGCCGAAGTCGAGCCTGTCGATCACGCCTCCATCGGCCTGGTAGCGGCCGCAGGGCACCTGCTGGGCCGGGACGAGGCGCAGGTCGGTGCCGGGACCGCGCAGCGGTGCGATGCGTTCGCAGGCGCTGGCGCGGCCGGCATCGCAGACCACCTGCAGCGCCTGCACCGCCAATGCGGGCTCCAGCGCGATCAGCTGCTGTGCGGCTACTTCGACGCAGAAGCGGCCACCACGTTGCTGCAGGCACAACTGCTGCAGGCGATCGCGTGCAGCGGCCGGAAGCGGTGAATCCGGCATGTCTTCGTCTTCCTGTTGCAGGCGTTCACCGACCTTCTGCATGGCGGCGGCTAGCGCATCGCCGGTCAGCGTCTCGCAGGCCTGCGGGTCATGGCCGGGCGTGTGTTCGCGGCAGATGGGCGGGCGTTCGAAGCGCGCGGGGCTGGTGTCATCGCTGCCGGCTACAGTTGTTCCATCGCGAAGCTGGCGCAGCAGCGCCGAGCAGCCCGCGCCAACGCCTTCGCTGCACGCACGCTGGGCCTGGCCGGGTGAGGCCGTGGGCAGCCGTGCAACGCAGTGGCTGCCGGCGGCGCGGCAGCTGCCGTCCATCGCGCTGGGCTCGCTGGCGCAGGCGCGGGGCTGGCGCAGGATGTAGAGCACCACCCCGTCGTGCTCGATGCGCTGCCCATCGGCGCTGATCCGGATCGGCTGCGCCACGCCATCGTCGAGCATGACCAACCGCGTCTGTGCCGCACCGCGATCAACCCACAGCGGCTGCGGCTCGCTGCCATCATCGTGGTGGTAGCCGCTGCCGGGACTGGTGAACACCAGCGCCATGCCGCCATCGGCGCTGCGGTATTCGCCACATTGCAGCGCGTCGGCGCTGGCAGGCAGCGCAGTCAACAGCAGCAATGCGGGGAGAAGGGTCGGTAAGCGCAAGCGACGGTCCTTGTCGTGCGGGAAAGGGGGGGGCTCAGTGGAAGCGCGAGCGGAGGTCCGGCCGCAACAGGCGCCAGGCCAGCCAGCCCTGCAGGCCGAGGAGCACCAATGACATGGCCACCACGGTCAGCGTGATCAACCCGCGTTTCAGATGGAGTTCCTGCTGCAGGACGGCGTCGTCGGAGAGAAACGGGATGACGTCACGCATGAACACGTCCAACCAGCCGGCGATCGCAAAGTTGGCCAATGCGCTCAGCAGCAGGATCACCACAAAGCTCCACAGGCCCCAGCTGCGCTCGCGCAGCAGGCCCCAGCTGGCCAGCGTCGAGGCCAGGCACAGCAGCGCGGCAATCATCGACGCGACCACCGGATGCGCCAACAGCCAGGTCAGGCTGTGCAGGTGCTGGTCTTGTACTTCCCTCTCAACCAGATGCCAGATCGGAAGGTTGTGCAGCGGCCACAGCAGCAGCCCCTGCATCACGAAGTACACCGTGAGCAGCAGCGACAGCCAGAACGAAGCGTGTGCGATCGGGCGCACCCAGGCGTGATAGGTCGGCTGGACCAGCGAGGGAATCGGCGGGATCGACATTGACATCCGGTGTCCTTGCAATCGGTGCCCGCGCGATCAGCGGGCCGTCACCCGGGTGGCGACGGCCGGCAGGATATGGTGTTCGCTCAACGGTGCCAAGGGCTGGCCATGCGGCGGCTGCAGTGGCACCCAGGCCAGTTCGGCGATCTCGGCACATGCCTGTGGCGTGCCGTCCACCCGCACCCACCAGGCCTGTGCCTGCACCCGATGGCCGGGTTCGTTCACCGCCCAATCCTCGAAGGTGCCCAGCGCGATGGCGGTTTCGGCGCACAGCTGCACACCGAGTTCTTCGTCCAGTTCGCGGGCCAGCGCCTGCAGCGGCGCTTCGCCGGGTTCGGGCTTGCCGCCCGGTTGGATGAAGCGGCTGGCGCCGTGCTTGCGCACCACCAGCGCCCGGCCGCGGTCATCCAGGATGACCGCGGCCACGATGTGGACCGTGGCCGCGGCGTTGCTCACTTCAGGTTCTGCTCGAACAGCTTGAGGATGCGCTTGTACTGGTCCAGCCAGGAATCGGCGCGCACATAGCCGTGGCGCTCCAGCGGGTACGGTGCGATCGACCAGTTGTCCTTGTGCAGTTCGATCAGGCGCTGGGTGAGGTTCACCGAGTCCTGGAAGAACACGTTGTCATCCATCATGCCGTGGGCGATCAGCAGGTTGTCCTGCAGGTTCTGCGCGTATTCGATCGGCGAGGACACGCGGTACGCCTCCGGATCGATGTCCGGGGTATTGAGGATGTTGCTGGTATAGCCGTGGTTGTACTGGTGCCAATCCACCACCGGGCGCAGCGCGGCGCCGGCCTTGAACGTGCCCGGCGAGCGGAACAGGGCCATGAAGGTCATGAAGCCGCCGTAGGAACCACCGTAGATGCCGGCATGGTCGCGGTCACCCTGCTGGGTGTCGACCAGCCAGTCCAGGCCGTCCTTGTAGTCTTCCAGTTCCGGGTGGCCCATGTTGCGGTAGATCGCCGTACGCCAGTCGCGGCCGTAGCCCTCGCTGCCGCGGTAATCCATGTCCAGCACGATGTAGCCCTTCTGCACCAGCAGGTTGTGGAACATCTGCTCGCGGAAGTAGGCCGGGTAGCGCTGGTGCACGTTCTGCAGGTAGCCGGCGCCGTGCACGAACATCACGATCGGGTACTTCTTCCCCGGTTCCTTGTTTTCGGGCTCGTAGTACTTGGCCCAGACCACGCCGGCGCCATGCTTGGACGGCACCGCCACCAGCTTCGGCTGGATCCACTGGCGCGCCTTGAACTCGGCAGTGCGGGTGTCGGTCAGCACGCGGGCCTGGCCTGCGCCGGTGCTCGGTACCACGGCCAGCTGCGCCGGCAGGTAGGCGCCGGAGTAGCGCACCAGCAGCTGCTGGCCGTCTGGGGACAGCGAGAAGTCTTCCACGCCGTTGAGGCTGGTCAGCTCGCGCACCTGGCGGCTGCCGGTGTCGACCGCGCAGACCTCGTAGTCATGCGGCGCCTGCTGGTTGCACAGGAAGTAGAAACCCTTGCCATCGGCCGAGGGCACCGGCGCCGAGGTTTCCCACTTGCCGCTGGTCAGCGCCTGCGGCTTGCCCGTACCGGACTGGGTATACAGGTGCGAGAAGCCCGATTCCTCCGACAGCAGCCACAGCGTGCGGCCATCGGCCATCCAGCCGAAATCATTGAAGCCCCAGTTGATCCAGGCGTTGTCGGTCAGGCGATGGCGGTTCTGCACGCGGCCGTCGGCGGCGTTGACGCTGATGATCCAGCGGTCCTTGTTGTCGTTGGCACGCAGCATCACCGCGGCCTGCTGGCCATCGGGGCTCCAGCGGATGCCACCGCCCATGAAGTCGCTCATCACCTGCAGGCTGCGCTCGCCCTTCAGCGCGTCCTTGCCGGCCTTGCGGCGCAGCTCGGCCAGCGGATCGGTGCTGATGCCCGGCAGGCCGGCCAGCGAAACCTTCTCGGCCTTGCCGGTGCGCACGTCCACGTACCAGAGCGTGTGCGGCTCGAAGCCGTTACGGCCGACGCGGGTGCGGGTGTCCTCGGTTTCCTCGTAGCCCGACTCGGTCACGTACAGCGGCATCTTGCCGCCACGGCCGTCATCGAAGTCCTTTGGCTTGGTCACCACGATCAGGTGGGTCAGGTCAGGCGACAGCACGCTGTCGGCGATCTCCACGTCGGCGCCCAGGTACACCGGGCCCGGCGCGCGGGTCGGGTCAGCCTGGCGCCAGCGCTGGTCCTGGTCCTTCAGTGCTTCGCGCTGGTCACGGTCGCGGCGAAGGGTTTCCAGCGTGCGCAGCTGCTGGTCGCGCAGCACGTCGGCCTTCGGCGGCGTACGCGGGTCCTTTTCGGCCTTCAGGCTGGCCACCTGCTGCACGCCGCTGGCGGCGGTCCAGTGGAACCAGTTCTGGCCGACGCGCCAGATCACGCCATTGTCGGCGGCGAAGTTCACGTTGCCCGCGCGCTCGTTGCTGCGGGTCAGCTGGGTCAGCGCGCCGCTGCGCAGGTCGCGCACGAACACATCGCCATTGCGCACGAAGGCGCTGCGGCTGCGGCTGCGGTCGTAGACCGGCTCGGCCACGTCCAGGGTGCCGCGCTGGTCATCGGCCACCTGCGCGGCCACGCCACCGGCCACCGGCTGGCGGAAGGTATCGCGCACCGGGCTGCCGTTGCGCTTGAGCTGGTACTCCACCTGCTGGCTGTTCCACGACCACCAGGCCTTCTCGACCGGCGGGCCGATCCAGTCCGGGTCGGCCATGGCCTGTTCGATGGTGATCGGCGTCGGCGCGGCATGCGCGGCCGGTGCGGCCAGCACGGCCGACAGCAGGAGGGACAGGGGCAGCACTCGGGACATGGGCGGACGGCACCAGTAGAGGAAAACCGGCCAAGCGTAGCAGCCGCAAGGGCCGGGGGCAGGGGCCACAGGTCATGGCAGCGGGATTGGCAAAGTAGTGCAACCGCTGGCCGGCCTCGCGCATCCATTCTCCTGAACCCGCATCATCCACCGAACAGGAGCCCGACCATGCAGGAACTCATCCCGATCACCCTCTTCATCTGCATCGCCTACGCGATCAACGCCATTGCCGATGCCCGCGCGCGTAGCAAGCTGGTGGCCCCGCACGTGCCCGAGGAAGTGATCCGCTCGCTGGCCGTGCTGGAAGAAGAGCGGCGCCGCCAGGGCGCGCTGCGCTGGGGCATTAGCCTGGTCTGCCTGGCGCTGGCCATGGCCCTGCTGGAAGCGATGGGTGCCCGTGACCTGACCTTCGGCGCCGCCGCCGCACTGGTCGGCAGCGCCGGCCTCGGCCAATTGCTGGCCTGGCACTTCACCCGCCCTGCCGCACGCAAGGGCTGAGGCAGGCGTGCCACGGGCACAGGGGGCGCCCCGTAGATGAGCCTGCTCGGCGAAGCACTGTCGGCACTGCAGGGCCGTCGCCGCCACGATACAGCGGCGACGGCGGCACCCGCTGCACCGCTGGATGCGGACCAGGCCCTGGTGCGGGCCATCATCGATGGCTCGCAGGCGGCCTTCGCGCAACTGGTTGAAGCCCACCAGCGCACCTGCGCGCATGTGATCGGGCGCATGGTGGGCGACCGCGATCAGGTGGCCGACCTGCTGCAGGAAACTTTCCTTGCCGTGTTCCGCCAGCTGCACCGGTTTCGTTTTGAATGCTCGCTGCGTACCTGGGTATCCCGGGTCGCTTACACCACGGCGCTGCAGCACCTGCGCCGGCGGCGGCTGGAGGCGCAATGGATGGTGGCCGTGAAGGTGCCGGAGGAACTGGGGATCGGCGATGAAGGCCCGGGCCCGGTGGAGTTGAGCGAGGCGCTGCAGGCCGGGCGCCAGCTCGGCGCGGCGCTGGATCGGCTGAGCGCGCCGCAGCGTCTGATCGTCGGCCTGCATTACCTGGAGGATTTCGATCTGGCCGAGATCGAGCAGGTGACCGGACTGGCACGCGGTACCATCAAGAGCCACCTGCACCGCGCGCGCCAGGTCCTGAAGCAGGAACTGACGCGGCATGCCACTGCCGGAGAGCTGCTGTGAACCCATCGACCGACCCTCGCGATGCGGAAGCGCGCGCGCTGGCGCAGGCGTTGCGTGAGCAGGTGCAGCGGGAAGAAACGCCGGATGTGAGTGAGGCGCTGCAGAAGCGCATTGCCGCTGAGTCACGCGACAGTGGCGTGGGCTATGTGGTGGTGCAGGTGCTGTTGTTTGGCGCACTGCTGGCTGCAGCGGCCTGGTATTTCTGGCACTGATTGAAGATCAAGCCCGGGGCCGTATATGGAGCCGCCGTGCTTCGAACCAGATCGAACCAATCTGAAATCCGTCCACGGGGATCACTTGGATCAGACCTTCGATTTCTCAATATCTTCAGGATTCAGATCGATGCTCTTGGACTTCCATTCGTCCAGCTGAAGTTGGTTGACGAACGCCCTGATCAGCGGATGATTGTCAATCTCTGCTTCGACCTCCTTCGTGACCAGCAGCGTTTGGCGTGTTGGACCCAGCTGATCGATCATCTCATCGGTCACCACTTCCTCGACAACTAATCTTTCGAATTCCTCAGGGATGAAGTCAAGCGATTCTGAAGATTCATCGGTCAGGAAAAGCACCAGGGAATCCAAGGCCAGAACGAACGCCTCGCCTTTATTGTCAGCGGCTGAAACACCGTACTGGTCGAGTGGAACGGCGTTCTCGAGATAGAGATGGGTCTCGCTCATCAGACGTTGTGAAGGCATGTCGCCTGTAGCAACCAAGTTCCACAATGAATCCAGAAAGTTACGCGCTGGCTGCTCCTGGAAAATCGACGAGGCTGAGAAGCCAAGGTAGAGCCTTTCGGTGGAATAGAGTGCGCGCAGAAGCTCACGGCGTTGCGGAGTTGTGATCATTGGCTATCTGAATGATTTGGCTGATTTGAGCGATGTTCTGTGAGGATTCGGCAAGAACGGAGACACCACCTGTCGAGCTTGGCCGACTGCAGTCAGCAACCCAGGACTGCAAGAGCCTCGCACGTCAGAAGGCCCGCAGGTATGGGACGAGTTGCAGTTTGTCCGGCCAATCTGAAATCGCGCCCGTTCCTGAATCCGCCTCCCCCTGCGACAAAGTGAAGCAGCGCGTCACCCGGTCGCATCCCGTCTTAACGAAATCCTCCTAAAGTGGTCCGGTATCCCACCGGTCACAGGCAGGAGGCGTCCCTTGGACGCGTTGTTGTTGTCCCGGATCCAGTTCGGATTCGTCATCAGTTTCCATGTGCTGTTCCCCGCCTTCACCATTGGCACGGCCAGCTGGCTGGCCTTCATCGAATGGCGCTGGCTGCGCACGAAGTTGCCCGTGTGGCGCGAGCTGTATTTCTTCTGGCAGAAGATCTTCGCGGTGTCGTTCGGCATGGGCGTGGTCAGCGGCATCGTCATGGCCTTCCAGTTCGGAACCAACTGGCCACGGCTGAGCGAGGTGGCCGGCACGGTCATCGGCCCGCTGCTGACCTACGAAGTGCTGACCGCGTTCTTCCTGGAAGCCAGCTTCCTCGGCGTGATGATGTTCGGCTGGGGCCGCGTCTCGCCGCGCCTGCATTTCCTGTCCACCTGCATGGTGGCGCTGGGCACGCTGTTCTCCACGTTCTGGATCCTGTCGTCCAACAGCTGGCTGCATACGCCGGCCGGCTACGAGATGGTCAACGGCGTGGTGCATCCGGTGGACTGGTGGCAGGTGGTGTTCAATCCTTCGTTCCCGTACCGGCTGGCGCACATGGCGCTGGGTTCGTTCATCACCACCTGTTTCGTGATCGGTGGCGTCGGCGCGTGGTACCTGCGCAAGGGCACGCACGTGGAAGCGGGCCGGCGCATGTTGATCGCAGCGGTGGCGTTCGCGGCACTGACCGTGCCGGTGCAGATTTTCGTCGGCGACATGCATGGCCTGAACACGCTCAAGCACCAGCCGATGAAGATCGCGGCGATGGAAGCGCACTGGCATGAAACCAAGGAGGGCGAGGGCGTACCGCTGGTGGTGTTCGCGCTGCCGAACGAGAAGGAAGAGCGCAATGATTTCGAAGTTGCCATTCCGAAGCTGGGCAGCGTGATCCTCACCCACAGCCTGGACGGCACCTTCGACCCGCTCACTTCGGTACCGTCCAGCGAGCGGCCGCCGGTGACGC
The DNA here is from genome assembly GCF_900186865.1 of Stenotrophomonas maltophilia. Classification (NCBI taxonomy): domain Bacteria; kingdom Pseudomonadati; phylum Pseudomonadota; class Gammaproteobacteria; order Lysobacterales; family Lysobacteraceae; genus Stenotrophomonas; species Stenotrophomonas maltophilia. The sequence continues at coordinate 4,851,550 of NZ_LT906480.1, read as the reverse complement.
CGGTGTTCTTCGCCTTCCGGATCATGGTCGGGCTGGGCACGCTGATGCTGCTGCTGGCCTGGGTGTCGGCGTTCCAGTTGTGGCGCAGGAAGCTGCTGGATTCGCCGTGGCTGCTGCGCGGCTGGAACTGGATGCTGCCCAGCGGCTTCATCGCGCTGCTGTCCGGGTGGTTCGTCACCGAGATGGGCCGCCAGCCGTGGGTGGTGTATGGCGTGCTGCGCACTGCTGATGCGGTCGGCCCGCAGAGCGCGTGGATGACCGCGCTGTCGCTGGGTGTCTACGTGGTCGGCTACGCCTTCGTGTTCGGCTGGGGCATCTGGTACCTGGTGAAGATCCTGCGCCACGGACCGCGGCCACATGATGATGGGCCGTCGCTGGACCACGGCAGCCACACCCCGGCACGCCCGCTGTCGGCGGCAGACGAACCGCTGGAGGAGCGCTGACATGGACCTGATGACCTGGCTGCCGGTGGCGTGGTTCGCGGTGATCGGCTTCGGCGTGCTGATGTACGTGGTGCTGGACGGTTTCGTGCTCGGCATCGGCATCCTCGCCCCGTTCGCCGAGGACGAGGAACAGTTGGACCTGATGATGAACACCGCCGCGCCGATCTGGGACGGCAACGAGACCTGGCTGGTGCTGGGTGGCGCCGGCCTGCTGGCGGCGTTCCCGAAGGCGTATGCGGTGCTGCTGTCGGCGCTGTACCTGCCGGTGCTGCTGCTGGTGGTGGCGCTGGTCTTCCGCGGCGTGGCGTTCGAGTTCCGCTTCAAGGCGCATCGTTCGCGCCGGCTGTGGAGCGTGGCGTTCGGCCTCGGTTCGCTGCTGGCCACGTTTGCCCAGGGCGTGATCCTCGGCACCCTGGTGCAGGGCATCCCACTGGTGGACGGTGTCTATCAGGGCGGGCCGTTTGCCTGGTTCAGCCCGTTCGCGATGCTGACCGGCGCCGCGCTGGTGGCCGGCTATGCGCTGCTGGGCAGCACCTGGCTGATCCTGAAGACCGAAGGGCGCGTGCAGGCGCTGGCGCGGCAGATGACCCGGCCGCTGGTGGTGGCGGTGATCGCGGCGATGGGCCTGGTCAGCAGCTGGCTGCCGTTCCTCGATTCGCGGCTGATGGCCCGCTGGTTCAGCGACGGCAACTTCTGGTGGCTGTCGCCGGTGCCGCTGTTGACCCTGGCGGTGGCCGCCGCGCTGTGGCGCAGTGCGACCCATCCGCGCCGGGACCTGCCGCCGTTCCTGCTCAGCCTGGCGCTGTTCGTGCTTGGTTTCCTTGGCCTGGTGCTGGGCATGTGGCCGTACCTGCTGCCGCCGTCGATGACCCTGTGGCAGGCCGCCGCGCCGGCCTCCTCACTGGGCTTCACCCTGGTCGGGCTGGTCATTCTGCTGCCGGTCATCCTCGGCTATACGGCGTGGTCGTACCGGGTGTTCCGCGGCAAGGTGCACGCCGACACCGGTTACCACTGATGGATTGAAGGCGGGGCCCGCCGGTGCCGGGCCCCGTGTTGGGGAATGTGAAACCTGCACACCCCGGGCGGGACGTGCTAGCGTGCGCTCCTTTCCGGCAGCCAGGGGGGCAGCCGGCGACGTCCTGGACGGACGCACGGCTGCAGGAATGGGGGGCCGCCGCGCGTCGCCGTAATGGCTCGTGCCTATCGTTCTCCCGTTGAAGCACCAACGCTAAATGATTGAATTCTCCATCGTCGACTGGGCCGCGTGGGCGCCCGGCCTGAGCGAGCGTAGCCAGTGGCTGGGCTGGGCCGAAGCGCCGTACCTGCCGCACGGCGGGGATACGCCGGCACTGGCAGAGGTTCCGGCAATGCAACGCCGTCGCATCGAGCGGTTGGGCCGCATGGCGATCCAGACCGCGTGCTGGTGCGAGGACGGGCAGGGGGCCGACAGCGACGTGCCGCTGGTGTTCGCCAGCCGCCATGGCGACGTCGCACGTTCGATGGACCTGCTGGGGGCGCTGGTCGGCGACCAGCCGTTGTCGCCCACCGGATTTGGCCTGTCGGTGCACAACGCGATCGCCGCGCTGTATTCAATCGCCCGCGGCCATCGCGGCAACTACCTGGCATTGGCTGCTGGCCAGGCAACGGTCGAAGCCGCGTGCCTGGAGGCCGTCGGCCTGCTGGCCGATGGCGCCCGCGAGGTACGGGTGGTGGTCTACGAGTCGCCGCTCCCGGAGGTTTACGCGACGTTCGCCGACGAACCCGACCCGTTCTTCGCCTGGTGCTGGCGTTTGACCGCGCCAGCAGAGGGCCGGCCGACGCTGGCGCTGCAGTGGCAGCCGGCCGACGGCCAGGCCAGCACTGTGCCCGGCCTGCTGCCGCACGCGCTGGACCTGCATCGCTTCCTGTTGTCCGGCGCGCCAGCGCTGGAGCACGTGGCCCATGGCCAGCGCTGGCGCTGGGGCCGCCGTGAGTGAGCTGCCGCGCCGCCTCGACCACGCCTGGCGGGTGTTTGGCACCGGCCTGAGCTTTGTTGCGTTTGGCCTGGGCGGGCTGCTGCTCGGCGTCCTGGTGATGCCGGTACTGCTGCTGATGCGGGACCCGGTGGCCCGTCGCCGGCGCGCCCGGCGCGTGGTCCAGGTCGCGTTCGCCAGCCATCTGCGGCTGATGCGCGGGCTGGGGGTGATGACCTACGAGATCGAGGGCGGTGAACGCCTGCAGCGTGACGGCCTGCTGGTGCTGGCCAACCACCCGACCCTGATCGACGTGGTCTGCCTGATCTCGCTGCTTCCCAACGCCGACTGCGTGGTCAAGCGGGCCGTGGCCTGCAACCCGTTCATGCGCGGTCCGGTACGGGCCGCCGGCTACATTTCCAATGACGATGGCGCCGGCCTGGTCGATGACTGCGTGGCCGCGGTGCATGCCGGCGGCACCCTGGTCATCTTCCCGGAGGGCACCCGCAGCGTGCCCGGGCAGCCGCCGCGCCTGCAGCGCGGGGCCGCCAACATCGCCGTACGGGGCCGCATCGACGTCACCCCGGTGCGGATCACCTGCAGCCCGCCAACCCTGACCAAGGGACAGAAGTGGTATCGTGTCCCCTCACGTCGCTTTCACGTTCGGCTGCAGATCGGCGAAGATATCCCGATCGCGCCTTTCTTGGCCGAAGACGACTCGCCAAGGGGGGATGCCTTGGCGGCACGCCGCGTTACCGAGCACCTTTCTCGTTATTTCGACCTGTCTGGAGAGCCGCCCCGTGCAAGCACTTGAGCACGAGATCAAGGAATTGATCATTTCCTCCCTTTCGCTGGAGGACATCACGCCGGAGGACATCGATCCGACCGCGCCGCTGTTCGTCGAGGGCCTCGGCCTGGATTCGATCGACGCGCTGGAGTTGGGCCTGGCGCTGCAGAAGAAGTACGGTGTCAGCCTCTCGGCCGATTCGGAAGAAACCCGTCGCCATTTCTCCAGCGTGCGCGCGCTCGGCGAGTTCGTCGCCGCCCGCCAGTCGTAACGGCGCCAGGAATTGCCATGACCAAGAATGAACTGTTCGAACGCATCGTCAGCATCCTGACCGACAGCTTCGAGATCGAAACCGCCCGGATCACCCCCGAGGCACGCCTGTACGACGACCTGGATATCGACAGCATCGATGCGGTCGACCTGATCGTGCAGCTCAAGCCGCTGCTGGGCCGCAACCTGCAGCCGGAAGCGTTCAAGGCCGTGCGCACCGTGCAGGACATCGTCGATGTCGTGCATGGGTTGCTGCCGGACCAGGCAGCCGCCTGACCGCAGCGCCGGCGGCTCCGCCATGGCACGCGCACGCACGGTCGTGGTGGCTGCGATCTCGCTGGCCTACCCGGTGCTGGTGTACCTGGCGATGGGCCGTTTCGAGCCACGCTGGCTGTCGCTGCTGCTGTTCACCCTGGCCCTGCTGCGTGCGCTGAGTACGCGCCAGCCGCTGTGGTGGGCCGCCGCCGCGGGAACCGGCCTGCTGGCCGTGTTGGCCACCGTGCTGAACCAGGCCCTGCCGCTGAAGCTGTATCCGGCGCTGGTCAACATGGTGATGCTGGCGGTGTTCGGCACCAGCCTGCGCTTCGGCCCGCCGCTGGTGGAACGCCTGGCGCGGTTGCAGGAGCCGGACCTGCCGGCGTTCGCGGTGGCCTATACCCGCCGCGTCACCCAGGTGTGGTGTGGCTTCTTCGTTCTCAACGGCAGCCTGGCCCTGCTGACCGCGCTTTACGCGTCGGACCGGGTCTGGATGCTCTACAACGGATTGTTGGCGTACGTGATGATGGGCGTGTTGTTTGCAGGTGAGTGGCTGGTGCGGCGTCGGGTCAAGGCAGCGCACGCGCATGGCTGAGTGGATTGCCCTGGACCGGCTGCTGGTGGACCCGCAGCCGCAGCGCAGCATCGGCGTGTGCGATGGCGAGGTGATCGACCATGCCCGCTTCCGCCAGCGGGTGCTGGCCTGGCGTGCGGCCTTTGCTGCTGCCGATGGCCGTGACTGGGCCCTGTACTTCGATGAGGCGGTGGCCTTCGCTGCTGCGCTGTTCGGCGCCTGGCATGCCGGCAAGCGGGTGTTCCTGGCTGCCGACAACCTGCCGGCCACGCTGCAGGCGCTGCGGCCACAGGTGAGCGGTTTCGCCGGCGATGTTTCCGCCGACTACCGAGCGCTGGTTGCCCCCACCGTTGGCGTGGACGGCGAACTGCAGGTGCTGGACGAGCGCGCCTGCGAGCTGTGCGTGTTCACCTCCGGCAGCACGGGCCAGCCCAGTGCGATCAACAAGCGCATGGACCAGCTGGCGCGCGAGGTGGATGCGCTGCAGGCTGCGTTCGGCGCGCAGCTGGAAGGCGTGCAGGTGCATGGCACGGTGTCCCACCAGCACATCTACGGCCTGCTGTTCCGGGTGCTGTGGCCGCTGGCCGCCGGCCGCCTGATCCATCCGCGCCGGTTCTTCCACGAAGACCTGGTGGGCGCGCTGGCCGGTACCGACACGGTGCTGGTGGCGACGCCAGCCCACCTCAAGCGCCTGCCCGAGCAGCTCGACTGGGCCAGCCTGCACGGCCGCCTGCGCGCGGTGTTCTCCTCCGGTGGCCCGCTGCCCGAAGAAGCCGCACGCCAGGTACGGCAATGGCTGGGCGTGGCACCGACCGAGGTTTACGGCAGCAGCGAAACCGGTGGTATCGCCTGGCGCCGCTGGGATACCGACCTGCCACCGTGGCAACCGTTGCCGGGCGTGCAGTGGCGCATCGAGGATGGCTGCCTGGCCGTCGCCTCGGCGCATCTGGAAACCCTCGACTGGTGGCGCACCCAGGACCGTGTCGAAGCCCTGGCCGATGGCCGCTTCCGCCTGCTGGGCCGCGCCGACCGCATCGTCAAGATCGAGGAGCGCCGCGTTTCGCTGGATGCGCTGGAACGCGCGCTGCGCGAAGACACCGAAGTGGACGATGTGAGAGTGCTGGTCCTGCCGGGACAGCGTGAGCAGCTGGCAGCGGTGGTGGTACCGGCCAGCCTGGCGCTGCTGGAGGGCGGTGACGCCGCGCGCCGCGCGCTGGGCCAGCGCCTTGGCGCGCGCCTGGCACAGGCGCATGACGCGGTCACCCGGCCGCGCCGCTGGCGCCTGGTGAAGGCGCTGCCGATCAATGCACAGGGCAAGGTCACCCAGGCGGCACTGGCGGCGCTGTTCCAGCCGCTCATGCCGGTGCCGGTCTGGGATCACCGCGATGCTGCCAGCGCTACGTTGCGCATGACCCTCGACCCGGCGCTGCGGCCGTTCCAGGGCCACTTCCCGCAGGCGGCGATCCTGCCCGGCGTGGCGCAGCTGGACTGGGCCGTGCGTTTTGGCCGCCAGGCGTTCAGCATGCCGGCCGGATTCCTGCGCATGGATGCGGTGAAGTTCCAGCACGTGGCCCGCCCGGGCGATGAGCTGACCCTGCAGCTGGACTGGGATGCCACGCGCAATGTGCTGGCCTTCCGCTACACCTCCAGCCACGGTGTGCATGCCAGCGGCAAGGTGGTTTTCGCAGATGCGGACTGATCCGGCCGTTGCCGGTGCCGCGTTCGCGCCACTGGTGGTGATTCCCGTCTACGACCACGAGCACGCCATCGGGGCGGTGGTCGACGGCGTGCAGGCCGCCGGGCTGCCGTGCCTGCTGGTCGACGATGGCTCGCATGAAGCGTGCGCGACGGTGCTGCGTTCGCTGGCACAGCGCCAGGGCGTCGACCTGCTGCGCCTGGACATCAACCAGGGCAAGGGTGGGGCGATGCTGGCCGGTTTTGCCGAGGCCGCTGCGCGTGGCTACAGCCACGTGCTGCAGATCGATGCCGACGGCCAGCACGATACCGCCGACCTGCCGCGTTTCGTCGAGGCGGCGCGTGCGCACCCGGGTGCGGTGATCTGCGGCATTCCGGCCTACGACGCCAGTGTTCCCAAGGCGCGCCTGTATGGCCGCTACGCGACCCACATCTGGGTCTGGATCAACACACTGTCGCTGCACCTGCGCGACACCATGTGCGGCTTCCGCGTGTATCCGCTGCCGCCGGTGCTGCGCCTGGTCGGTGAAGAGACCATCGGCCGCCGCATGGATTTCGATACCGAGGTGATGGTGCGCCTGTACTGGCGACAGCTGCCGGTCGAGCACCTGGCCACGCGGGTGACCTATCCCGCCGATGGCGTGTCGCACTTCGATGTGTGGCGCGACAACGTGCGCATCAGCCGCATGCATACCCGCCTGTTCTTCGGCATGCTCTGGCGCGCACCGCGCCTGCTGTGGCGCCGCCTGCGGGGGCAGCGCTGAGATGGCGGCCGCGCAGGGCGCTCCGCACTGGGCCGACATCGGCGAATCGACGTCGGTGGCCGGCGTGTTGTTCCTGTGCTGGGTGCACCGCTGGTTCGGGCGCTGGCCGTTCCGTCTGTGCGTGTGGCCGGTGGTGGCCTGCCACTGGCTGGGCAACCGCGTCGGCCGCCAGGCCTCCATGCAGTACCTGCAGCGCCTGCAGGCACACAGCGGTGTGCTGGGCCGTGCGCCGACCCGGCGCGACAGCCTGCGCCACTTCTTCGCCTTCGCCGACACGATGCTGGACAAGATCCTCGGCCTGGGCGGGCGCTATCCGGCCGAACGCATCCACCTGCATCGCGACCTGGTGCTGGACAAGATCGCGCGCCGCGAAGGCGGGCTGATCCTGACCGCGCACATCGGCTGCCTGGAACTGTGCCAGGTGCTGGCCGAACAGGTGCCGGGGTTCCGCATCACCGTGCTGGTGCACACCGCGCATGCGCAGCGCTTCAACCGCCTGCTGCAACGGCTGGACCCGCTGGCGGCGGTGGAACTGGTGCAGGTAACCGAAATGGGCCCGGCCACGGCAGTGATGCTGGCCGAGCGCGTCGCGGCGGGGGGCTTCGTCGCCATCGTCGGCGACCGCACGCCGGTGCAGGGCGGACGCAGCGTCACCGCCGATTTCCTTGGCCACCGCGCCCCGTTCCCGATCGGTGCCTATGTGCTCGCCGCCGCACTGGGCTGCCCGGTCTACACAATGGCCTGCCTGCACCAGGGCGAGGGCTACCGCGTGGCATTCGAACAGTTCGCCGAACGCATCGTGCTGCCGCGCGGCTCACGCGATGCGGCACTGGCCGAACAGGCACAGCGCTTCGCGCGCTGGCTGGAACTCCAGGTCATCCAGTCCCCGTTGGACTGGTTCAATTTCTTCCCCTTCTGGGATCAGGCTCCGCATGACGACTGACGCCGTACCCGCGTGCCGCTTTGGCGATGCACCGTTGACCATCGAAGACGTGGTTGCCCTGGCCCAGCGCCAGTGCGAGGCCGCACTGAGCGACGCGCCGGCGTTCCGCGCCCACATCCAGCGTGGTGCCGACTTCCTCGACCGCCTGCTGCGCGAGGATGGCGTGATCTACGGTGTGACCACCGGCTATGGCGATTCGTGCACGGTGAACATCCCACCGGCACTGGTGGCTGAACTGCCGCACCACCTGTACACCTACCATGGCTGCGGCCTGGGCCGTTACCTGGACCCGGTCGAGACCCGTGCGGTGCTGGCGGCGCGCCTGGCCTCTCTGGTGCGCGGCATGTCCGGTGTAAGCCTGCCGCTGCTGGAAGGCCTGGCCACGCTGCTGCAGCACGACGTGCTGCCGATGATTCCGGCCGAAGGCTCGGTCGGTGCCAGTGGCGACCTGACGCCGCTGTCATACGTGGCGGCGGTGCTGTGCGGCGAGCGCGAGGTACTGCACGACGGCCGCGTGCAGCCGGCGGCGGACGTGCTGGCGAAGATCGGCATGACCCCGCTGAAGCTGCGGCCGAAGGAAGGCCTGGCGATCATGAACGGCACCGCGGTGATGACCGGCCTGGCCTGCCTGGCCTGGCAGCGCGCCGACTACCTGGCACGCATGGCTACGCGCCTGACCGCGTTCAACGTGCTGGCCAGCGACGGCAACGCGCACCACTTCGACGAAACCCTGTTCGCCGCCAAGCCGCACCCGGGCCAGGGCCGCATCGCCGCGCGCCTGCGCAGCGACCTGCACAGCGAGCGCCCGCCGCGCAATGAACAGCGCCTGCAGGATCGCTACTCGCTGCGCTGCGCACCGCATGTGATCGGCGTGCTGGAGGACAGCCTGCCGTTCCTGCGCCAGCTGATCGAGACCGAACTGAACAGCGCCAACGACAACCCGCTGATCGACGCCGACGGCGAGCGCATCCTGCATGGCGGCCACTTCTACGGGGGCCACATCGCGCTGGCGATGGACACCCTGAAGAACACCGTGGCCAACGTTGCCGATCTGCTCGACCGGCAGCTGGCGCTGGTGGTGGACGCCCGTTACAACCATGGCCTGCCGGCCAACCTGTCGGCGGCCACCGGTCCGCGCGCGGCCATCAACCATGGCCTGAAGGCACTGCAGATCAGCGTGTCGGCCTGGACTGCCGAAGCGCTGAAGCAGACCATGCCGGCCAGCGTGTTCTCGCGTTCCACCGAATGCCACAACCAGGACAAGGTCAGCATGGGCACCATCGCCGCGCGCGACTGCCTGCGCGTGATCGAGCTGACCGAACAGGTGGTGGCGGCAATGCTGATCGCCGCGCGCCAGGGCCTGGCCCTGCGTGAACGGGTTGGCCTGAATGCGCAGCTGCATGGCAGTCTGGCCGACATGTACGCCGACCTGGGGCAACGCATCGCCCTGGTCGAGGAAGACCGCGCGCTGGATCGCGAACTGCGGGAACTGCTGGTGGAGATCCGCGCGCAACGTTGGGAGCTGTATGCCGGTGAATGAGGCCATTGAACGGGTTGGCGAGATTGCGTTGACCCCCGCCTTCCATGACTGCGATCCGATGAACGTGGTCTGGCATGGCAACTACTTCAAGTACTTCGAGATCGCGCGCTGCGCGCTGCTCGGTCGCTACGACTACGACTACCCGCAGATGCTCGAATCGGGCTACCTGTGGCCGGTGGTCGACGCGCGGGTGAAGTACGTGCGCCCGCTGCTGTTCAACCAGGCGCTGCGCGTGGTCGCGCGCATCGTGGAATGGGAGAACCGGCTGAAGATCGAGTACGAAATCCTCGATGCGGAAAGCGGCCAGGTGCTGACCCGGGCGATGACCATCCAGGTCGCGGTGGACGCGGCCAGCAAGGAAATGCTAAACCAGTGCCCGCCGGTACTGTGGGAACGCCTGGGAGTGCCTGCGCCATGAACCGAGCGAACCGTTTCGCGCGTGCGCTGCTGTGCGCGCTGCTGCTGGTGGCCGCACCACTGGTGCAGGCGGCCGACCCCGCCATCGATGCGATTACCCAGGCGGTGGCGCGGCCGGATGTGCTGCGTGGCCAGTTCACTCAGGAAAAGCAGGTGAGTGGCTTCAGGAACCCGCTGCGCTCGCAGGGCCGGTTCGTGGTCGCGCGCCAGCACGGCGTGATCTGGACCACGCTCAAGCCGTTCCCCTCGGAAGTAGTGGTCACCGCCGATCGCATCCTCAGCCGGCAGCGTGATGGCAGCACCCGCGTCGAACTGGACGCGCGGCAGCAGCCGGCGATGCGTTCAGTGAATGCGATCATGTTCGCGTTGATGAGTGGCGACGTGCAGGCACTGTCCAGCCAGTTCAACGTGGCGGCCAGCCGTGAAGGGCAGGGCTGGCGGCTGCGCCTGACGCCGAAGTCGGCGATGCTGGCCAAGGCCTTCGAATCGCTGACCCTGCAGGGCGACCGCTACGTGCGCCAGGTCGAGATCGTCGAGGCCAACAAGGACCGCACGCAGATCCAGTTCAGCGCGTTGAGCGAGGCGCCGGCCACGCTCAATGCCGACGAGGCCCGCCGCTTTGAGTGAGGCCGTGGCATCGAACGCACCGGACCGGTTGCGGCGCTGGTGGCACTGGCTGGGCATTGCCTGGCTGCTGGTGCTGCTGGCGCTGGGCGCACAGCAGTGGCAGCTGTGGAGCCAGCAATCGCGGATCGACACCGACATCCTCGCCCTGCTGCCGCAGGATGCGCACGACCGCCTGTTGAGCGACGTCACCCGGCGCATTGCCGATGGCAGTTCGCGGCAGGTCGTGGTGCTGCTCGGCAGCAAGGACAGCGCGGCTGCCAAGCGCGCGCAGGCGGCCTTTGCGGCGGCCATGGCCAAGGATGCCGACCATGCCTTGCTGGTACCCAGCGGTTCGATCGAAGGCTGGTTTGACGAGGCGCGCGCGTTCTACGCGCCGTACCGCGACCGCCTGCTGACACCGGCCCAGCGCGAGCAGTTGCTGGGCAGCGAACCGGGCGTGTTGGCCGAGCAGGCGCTGGCTGCGCTGTATGGCCCGATGGGTGCGCCGCGATTGACTGAATGGCGCCAGGATCCGTTGTCGCTGTGGCCGCAGTGGTGGCAGCAGCAGGCGCAGGGTTCGGGCCTGCGGTTGGGCGATGACGGCCTGCTTGAAGCCGAGGGCAGGCATTGGGCCGTGCTGCAGTTCGATACGCCCGGCTCGGCGTTCCAGCTGGATGGCGAGCGCCACCTCGATGGCCTGCTGGAACGTGCCGGGCAGGCCGCCACGGCGGCGGCGCCTGAGCTTGAAATCCTGCATGCGGGCGTGCCGCTGCATGCCGAGGCCGCTGCGGTGCAGGCCAACCAGGAGATCAACACCATCGGTTGGGGGTCGCTGGCGGCGGTGCTGCTGCTGGTGTGGCTGGCATTCCGCTCGCTGCGCCCGATCCTGCTGGTGGCCGCCTCGCTGCTGATCGGCTGTGGCGTGGCGCTGGCGGTGACGGTGCTGGTGTTCGGCAAGGTGCATGTGCTGACCCTGGTGTTTGGTGCGTCGCTGGTGGGTGTGGCCGAGGATTACGGCATTCACTGGTTCGCCTCGCGCCAGGCCGAACCGGCCGATCGTCGCTGGAAACTGCTGCGGCATCTGCTGCCCGGCCTGTGGCTGGCCCTGCTGACCAGTGCGCTGGCCTACCTGGCATTGGGCCTGGCCCCGTTCCCCGGCCTGCGCCAGATGGCACTGTTCTCGGTGGTGGGCCTGGCCGCAGCTTTCCTCACGGTGATCTTCTGGTTCCCGTGGCTCGACGGTGGCGAGATCCGCCAGACCCGCTTCTCGCAGTGGCTGGGCAATACGCTGGAGCGCTTCCCGCGCCTGCATGGCCGCCGCGCGGTGACGATGTTCGTGGTGATCACGCTGGCGCTGTCTGCCATCGGCATCGCGCGCCTGCAGAGCAACGACGACCTGCGCAGCCTGCAGTCCTCGCCGCCGGCATTGATGGCGCAGCAAATCCGCCTGAGCCAGTTGCTGGGCATGCCCAGTCCGGCGCAGTTCTACCTGGTGCAGGGTGTCGATGCCGCGCAGCTGCTGCAGCGCGAGGAAGCACTGACCGAGCGCCTGCGTGTGTTGGCCACCGACAAGCGCATTGGTGGCTATCGCGCGATCAGCGATTGGCTGCCATCACCGGCACGCCAGCAGGCCGATGCTGCGCTGACCGCGAAGGTGGAACCCGGCGTGCTGTCGGCCGTGTCCGAGGCGGTGGGCGAGCCGCTGCAGCGGCCGCAGTTCGCCGGCGCGCCGCTCACCGCCGAAGCCTTCCTGGCCTCGCCGGCCTCGCAGCCGTTCCGCCACCTGTGGGTGGGTGAAGTCGGTGGGCAGATGATCAGCGTGGTGATGGTCGATGACCTGTCGCGCGCCGATGCCCTGGCCACGCTGCAGGGTGCTGCCGAAGGCCTGCCCGGCGTGCGCTGGGTAGACCGCACCTCCGATTTCTCCAAGCTGCTGGGCCACTACCGCAAGCTGATGGGCGGGCTGCTGCTGGTCGGCATCGCACTGGTGTTCGGTGCGCTGTGGCTGCGCTACCGCCGCCAGGCCTGGCGCGTATTTGCCCCCACCCTGATTGCCGGCGCACTGACCCTGGGCCTGCTGGGCCTGTTCGGCCAGCCGCTGCAGCTGTTCAACGTGCTGGCGCTGATGCTGCTGCTGGGCATGGGCATCGACTACGGCATCTTCCTGATCGAACACCGTGGCGATGCCAGCGCATGGCTGGCGGTCTGCGTGGGTGCGGCCAGCACCTGGCTGTCGTTCGGCCTGCTGGGCCTGTCGCAGACCCCGGCGCTGCGCGCGTTCGGCCTGACCCTGCTGTTCGGCATCGGCCTGGTCTGGCTGATCTCGCCACTGTTCCGGCCGCCACCGCATGACCTGCCGCCGGCCTGAGTCCGCCTTCCGCTTTTCTTCTTTCCCTGATCGAGCAACAAGGACGCCCCGATGAGTACTGCTGTGGATGCTGTCGAACGCACTGAAATCCTGATCATCGGCGCAGGCCCGGCCGGCTCCGTGGCCGCGGCGATGCTGCGCCAGCAGGGCCGACAGGTGCTGATGCTGGAGCGCCAGCAGTTCCCGCGCTTCTCCATCGGCGAAAGCCTGCTGCCACAGAGCATGGAGTACATCGAAGCAGCCGGGCTGCTGCAGGATGTGGTCGAGGCCGGTTTCCAGTACAAGAACGGCGCGGCCTTCGTGCACGGTGAAGCGCGTACTGCCTTCGACTTCCGGAAGAAGTCCTCGCCGGGCTGGGGTACCACCTACCAGGTGCAGCGCGCCGACTTCGACAACGTGTTGGCACGCGGCGCCGAGCGCATGGGAACCACGCTGCGTTTCGGTGATGAAGTGCTGTCGGTCGAACCCGGTGAACAGCCTGCGGTGAACGTGCGCCGCCCGGATGGCAGCGAATACCGCATCGAGGCCGATTTCATCCTCGACGCATCGGGCTTCGCGCGCCTGCTGCCGCGCCTGCTGCAGCTGGAATCGCCATCCAATTTCCCGGTGCGCGGCGCGATCTTCTGCCACGTGCGCGACAACATTCCGGCCGAAGCCGACTTCGACCGCAACAAGATCCTGATCACCACCCATCCCGAACACATCGACGTCTGGTACTGGACGATTCCATTCTCCAACGGCTGCTGCTCGCTGGGCGTGGTCGCCGAGCCGTCGTTCTTCGAGCGCTACGAAGGCGACGACCTGCAGAAGCTGCAGGCCATCGTCGGCGAGGACCCCAACCTGACCCGCCTGCTGGCCAATGCCGAATGGGCGGTGCTGCCGGTGCGCCGCATCACGGGTTACTCGGCCAATGTCAGCTCGCTGTGGGGCCCCGGCTACGCGTTGCTGGGCAACGCCGGCGAGTTCCTCGACCCGGTGTTCTCGTCCGGTGTGACCATTGCCTTCAAGTCCGCGCAGCTGGCCAGCGAGTGCCTCAAGCGCCGTTATGCCGGCCAAACCGTCGACTGGGAAGCTGAATTCTCGATCCCGCTGCGCGCCGGCGTGAAGACCTTCCGCCGCTTCGTGGAAAGCTGGTACCAGGGCGGCTTCCAGAAGATCATCTACCACCCGCAGCAGCAGCCCGAAGTGCGCGACATGATCAGCTCCATCCTGGCCGGTTACGCCTGGGACACCAAGAATCCGTATGTGGCCGATGAAAGTGGTCGCCGCATGCGCGTGCTGGAGGAATTGTGCAGCGCCTGATCTTCCGTACTGCGGCCCTGCTGCTGTGCCTGCTGCTGGCCGCCTGTGCCGGGCGCATGCCCAAGCCCCAGGTGGAGCTGCCGCCGCTGCGGCTGTCGCCGGCCAGCCTGCCGGCGCCGCTGGCCCTGCAGCAGCAGCTGCATTTCCGCTTCGGCAGCCATGAGCGCGACCTCGACGCGCTGCTGGAAGCCGACGCGCAGCAGGTGCAGCTGGCGGTGCAGGCGATGGGCCAGACCGGCGTGCGCCTGCAGTGGGACGGCCAGCAGCTGACCCAGCAGCGCGCGCCGTGGCTGCCGCCGCAGGTACGTGCCGAGCGTGTGCTGGATGACCTGCAGTTCGCGCTGTGGCCGACCGCGGCCATCGCCGCCGCGCTGCCGTCCGACTGGCAGGTCAGCGACGACGGCCAGCAGCGCAGCCTGTCGCGCGATGGCACGGTGTGGCTGCAACTGCAGCGCCTGGACGATGGCAGCGTGCAGCTGGACAACCGTGCCGAAGGCTATGCGCTGCGCATCGAATCGATCGACATGGCCGGACAGGACCGATGAGTGCACCGATCTACCTGAACGACCTGGGCGTGGTCTGCGCGCTCGGCGATGGCCGCGCCGCTGTCGCGTCGGCGATGTTCGCCGACGTGCCGGGCGGGCTCAGTGACAACGACAGCCTGTTGCCGGGGCGCACCCTGGCGCTGGGAGAAGTACGCACGCCACTGCCGGCGCTGGAGGAACTGCCGGTGGCCCTGCGCGGCCGCAACAACGCCCTGCTGGACGTGGCACTGGCGCAGATCGCTCCGGCGGTGGCCGCCGCGATCACCCGCCATGGCGCCGAGCGCGTGGCGGTGGTGCTGGGCACCAGCACCTCGGGCATCGGTGAGTCCGAGCAGGCCCTGCGCACCCACGCCGAACAGGGCCAGTGGCCGCAGGGCTTCGATTACGCCCAGCAGGAAATGGGTACTGCCGCGCAGTTCGTGCGCCAGCGCAGCGGCGCTCAAGGGCCCGCGTGGACCCTGTCCACCGCCTGTTCGTCCAGTGCCAAGGCGCTGATGTCGGCTGCACGCATGCTGCGAGCCGGTATCGTCGACGCCGTGATCGCAGGCGGCGCGGACTCGCTGTGCCGCTTCACCGTGGCCGGTTTCAGCGCGCTGGAATCGGTGTCGGCCCTGCGCTGCAATCCGTTCTCGCAGCACCGCGCCGGTATCAACATCGGCGAGGGCGCCGCGCTGTTCCTGCTCACCCGCGAGCCGGGTCCGGTGTGCCTGGCCGGGTGGGGCGAATCGGCCGACGCCCACCACATGTCCGCGCCGGACCCGCAGGGCCTGGGTGCCATCGATGCACTGCAGCAGGCGCTGCAGCGCGCCGGCTGGGCGGCCGATGAAGTGGACTACGTGAACCTGCATGGCACCGCCACCGGGCACAACGATGCGATGGAAAGCCTGGCGGTTTCGCAGGTGCTGGGCAACGGCATTCGGGCCAGTTCGACCAAGCCCCTGACCGGCCATACGCTGGGTGCGTCAGGCGCGATCGAAGCTGCATTGTGCTGGATCGTGCTGGCCGAGAACCCGCAGCAGCAGCTGCCACCGCACTGGTGGGACGGCGTGGCAGACCCCGCGCTGCCGGCACTGCCGCTGGTCGCACCGGCCACCCGCCTGGCGCAGGCACCGCGGCGGGTGCTGAGCAATTCGTTCGCCTTCGGCGGCAGCAATGCCGTGCTGGCGCTGGAGCGTCGATGAACATGCTGTATGCAATTGAAGAGGTGGTACCGCACCGCCAGGACATGTGCCTGCTGGAGCGCATCACGCACTGGGACCAGGACACCATCGAGGCGGAACTGGTGGTGCCCGAGGCCGGCCTGTTCGTGGAAAACCACGAAGTGCCGGCCTGGGTGGGCATCGAATACATGGCACAGGCCATCGCGGCCTGGGCCGGCTGCCGTGCGCGTGCAGCGGGCAAGCCACCGCAGCTGGGCTTCCTGCTCGGCAGCCGCCGCTACAACAGCGCGCGCTGCAGCTTCCCCAGCGGCTCGCGGCTGCGCGTACAGGCGCGCTGCGAGCTGTTGGGTGACAATGGATTGGGGATGTTCGCCTGCCGCATCCTGGCGGGCGAGGACGAATGGGCTACAGCCAACGTGTCGGTGTTCGAACCGGCCGATGCGATGGCCTATCTGGAGAGTGGACAGGCATGACAGGGAATCGAAGCGTGCTGGTGACCGGCGCCAGCCGGGGCATCGGCCGGGCCATCGCGCTGCGCATCGCGCGCGATGGCTTCGACGTGGTGGTGCATTGCCGCAGCCGCCTGGATGAGGCACAGGCCGTGGTGGCCGAGATCCACGCGTTGGGCCAGCAGGCCCGCGTACTGATGTTCGACGTGGCCGACCGCGAGGCCGCACGCGCCGCGCTGGAGGCCGATGTCGAAGCGCACGGCGCGTACTACGGCGTGGTCTGCAATGCCGGCATCGCCCGTGACGGCGCCTTCCCGGCACTGTCGGCGGAGGATTGGGACCAGGTCATCCACACCAACCTGGATGGCTTCTACAACGTGCTGCATCCGCTGATCATGCCGATGGTGCGGCGGCGCAAGCCGGGCCGCATCGTCACCCTGTCGTCGGTGTCCGGACTGGCCGGCAACCGCGGGCAGGTCAATTACAGTGCCGCCAAGGCCGGGATCATCGGTGCCACCAAGGCCCTGGCGCTGGAACTGGCCAGCCGCCAGATCACCGTCAACTGCGTGGCCCCGGGCCTGATCGAGACCGAAATGCTCAACGATGAAGTGATCGAACACGCGCTCAAGCTGATTCCCGCCGGCCGCGTCGGCCGTCCCGACGAAGTGGCGGCCACGGTGGCGTTCCTGCTGTCCGAACCGGCCGGCTACATCACCCGCCAGGTGATCTCGGTGAACGGGGGCATGCTCTGATGGCCACCGATCGTCGCGTCGTGGTGACCGGTGCGTCCGCGATCAGTCCGCTCGGCCATGACTGGCCGACCATCGAGGCGCACCTGCGCAGCTGCCGCAACGCGGTGCGCGCGATGCCCGAGTGGGATGTCTATGCCGGGCTGAACACCAAGCTGGCTGCGCCGGCGCAGGACTTCGCGCTGCCGCCGAACTACAACCGCAAGACCACCCGCTCCATGGGCAAGGTCGCGATCATGTCGGTGCGTGCCACCGAAGTGGCGCTGCGCGAAGCTGGCCTGCACGAGCACCCGGTGCTGCGCAGCGGTCGCACCGGCGTGGCCTATGGTTCCTCGTCGGGCAGCCACGAAGCCACCGGCGAGTTCGGGCGCATGCTCAACGAGCTCACCACCGAAGGCATCAGCGCCACCACCTACCTGAAGATGATGAGCCATACCGCGCCGGTCAACATCGGCGTGTTCTTCGGCCTGTCCGGGCGTGTCTACACCACCTCCAGTGCCTGCACCTCGGGCAGCCAGGGCGTGGGCGCGGCCTATGAAGCGATCCGCAGCGGCAAGCAGACGGTGATGGTCGCCGGTGGTGCCGAGCAGCTCGACGCTACCGCTGCGGCGGTGTTCGATACCCTGTTCGCCACCAGCGTGCGCAACGACGCGCCGCAGACCACGCCGCGCCCGTTCGATGCCGGCCGCGATGGCCTGGTGCTGGGCGAGGGTGCCTGCACGCTGATCCTGGAAGACCTGGAGCACGGGCAGGCGCGCGGTGCCACCATCCTTGCCGAGGTGGTCGGCTACGGCACCAACAGCGACGGCCAGCACGTCACCCAGCCCAGCGCCGACACCATGGCCCAGGCCATGCGCCTGGCGCTGGAGGATGCGGGCCTGGAGGCGGCGCAGATCGACTACGTCAACGCCCACGGCACCGCCACCGATCACGGCGACATCGCCGAGACCCAGGCCACCGCGCAGGTGTTCGGCAGCCGCGTACCGATCAGCTCGCTGAAGAGCTACGTCGGCCACATGCTCGGTGCCTGTGGTGCGTTCGAGGCCTGGCTGAGCATCGAGATGATGCGTGCCGGCTGGTTCGCCCCCACGCTGAACCTGGCCGAGGTTGACCCGCGCTGCGGCCAGCTCGACTTCATCACCGGGCAGGGCCGCGAATTGCAGGCCGAGTACGTGATGAGCAACAACTTCGCCTTCGGCGGCATCAACACCTCGCTGGTGTTCCGCCGCTGGAGCGAATGATCCACCGTCCCATCCCGCCTTTTTCCTCAACCCACCCGCACCCCCGACAAGGAGATGTTCCGATGCGCCGCACCCTGATGATCGCCACGGCCACTGCACTGCTGGCCCTGACCTCCACCGCCTCCGCCCGCGACACCCGCGTTGAGCAGTCCCTGCAGGAGCTGGTCACCTCGCAGGCCGCCCGGGACGCCGGCATCGACGGCAGCGTGCGCTTCTACCTGGCCGGCCAGCCGGTCAGCGTGCAGCAGCGCTTGGGCGAGGACGTGACCAACAAGAAGACCAACGCCGCCAACAAGAGCGATGCCGAGGCCTGCCGCTGGGTCGCGCTGTCGGCGCTGCGCGCACTGCAGGACGGCGCCAAGTCGCGCGGTGCCAACGCGGTGGTCGACATCGTCAGCTACTACAAGAAGAACGAGTTCAAGAGCAGCACCAACTACGAATGCTATGCCGGTACGATCCTCGCTGGCGTGGCGCTGAAGGGCACCTACGCCAAGGTCAAGTAAGCGACCGCAGGGCAGCGGCGTTGCCTGAACGCCGCCGCCACATTGCTGAACCCCGTCGGGGAAACGCCGTCGATCACGCCGCCATCGTCGGCCGACGGCTTTCCCCGGTGTCGGCTTTCCGACACAATCATGGCTCTTCCCGGGTTATCGTCCCGCGGACATGCACGCCTACGTCTATAAAAGCCAACTCAAGCCTGACACCTACGTCTACGTTCCCCGACGCGATGATTTCAGCGCGCTGCCTGCGCCGCTGCTCACCTCGCTGGGTGCGCTCACCTTCGTCCTGGACGTGGCCCTGGATGCCCAGCGTCGCCTGGCCCAGGCCGACCCGGACAAGGTTCGCAGTGACATGAGCGAGCGCGGGTTCTACCTGCAGGTGCCGCCGTCGGTGGCCAGCCTGATGCCGCGCCACTATGACTGACGTCTCCCGTCCGCGCGCCCTGTCGATCGCCTTCGCCGTGGGCGCCGTGCTGGCACTGGGTGCTGCCGTGGGCGGCGTTGCGGGTGCCATCCTCGCCGCCCTGGCGCAACCGGCGTTCGCGCTGGGCGTGTCCTGGTGGCGGCGCAGCCGTGCGCTGCTGCCGCTGAAGGTGGTTGCACGCCAGGACCTGCCGGCGCTGCTGGCACTGTGGGCGGCCGCACCGCTGCTGCTGGCGCTGCTGCTGGCCTGGCCGCTGGCGGCGCTGCGTGACAGCGGCAGCCTTGCGGCGGTGCTGGGCCTGAGCGTGCTGGTCAGTGCCGGCCTGCTCGCTGCCTGGCGCACCTGGCCGTTGTGGAACGATGTCGAACGGCTTGATGGCCGCCTGGCCCATCATTGGCAGGCGCTGGCCGGTCGCGACCTGACCGCTTGGCGCGGTCTCGGCGTGGCGGCGCTGGTGATCGCGCTGGCCGCGCTGGTGGTGCTGCCGGCCTGGCCGGGACTGCTGCCGGAGAGCGCGCGCTGGCCCGCTGCGCTGGCGGTGGTGGTGGTGTCTCCCGTGCTGCACCTGCTGCTGCAGCGGGTCGCGCCGGCGCCGCTGGTGTCGTTGCGCCCCAGCCCGATGGCGACGTCCAGCGCAGAACACGAACCGATGCTCGCTGCCGCAGCCGAGACCGCGCCGCTGGAGGCGATGGCTCCGCAGGAGCTGACCCCGGCCCTGTATGAAGCCGCCCGCCACGGCCGCATCGACCGCGGCCTGCAACTGCTGCAGGCCGGCGCCGATCCGTATGCGCTGCCCGACCCGAGCTGGCGCGACCAGCGCAGCCTGGCGGTGCTGGCGGCGGTGCTGCCGGACCTGCGCCTGCTGCGCGAACTGATTGCCCGCGGCGTTGACGTGAACGCGCCGCACCGGGGCATGACCCCGCTGCTGGCCGCCACCCGCGACAGCTGGCATGGCCGCCCCGAAGCCGTGATGACCCTGCTCGCCAACGGTGCCGATTCGCGTGCCACCGACAGCGATGGCAACACCCCGCTGCACCATGCCGCGCGCAGTTCCGACCCAGGCGTGGCCGCGCTGCTGCGCGATGCCGCCGCCGAAGTCGATGCGCTGAACAACGAGGGCTGGTCGCCGCTGGCCGTGGCCTGCCAGGTCGGCAACTGGCGCCTGGCCCGCTTCCTGCTCGAACGCGGTGCGCGCAGCGAACCGGCAGAGGGCACCCCGGTGCTGCTGGCCGCCGCCGCCACCGAAGACGACGATCCGGCTGGCGTGCAGCTGCTGCTCAAGCACAAGGCGCGTGCCGACGCGCGTGATCGCCAGCGCCGCAGCGCGCTGCACGAGGCGGCGCTGGCCGGCCACGTTGAAATCATCGGCGTGCTGCTGGCCGCCGGTGCCAACCTGGAAGCACGCGATGCACTGGGGCGTACGCCCTGGCTGGAAGCCGCCCGTGCCGGGCGCGCCGCGGTGGTCGAACACTTGCTGCCGCACAAGCCGGACCTGGTTGCCGTCGACGGCGAAGGGCGCAACGCAGTGCAGCTGGCGGTGATGGCAGAGGATGTCTCGCCGTTGCTGGTCAAGCGCCTGGTGGAGCTGGGCATCGCCGCCGACGCGACCGATCCGGTCGGTCGCCGTGCAGTGGACTACGCTGCCGAAGCCGGGCGCTGGGCGATTGTCGCCCTGCTGGATCCGTCCTATCCGTTGCCGGCCGCGGTCAGTGACGGCCTGGCCGAGCGTGGCGAAGCCGCCAGTGCCAGCGGCCTGCTGCCGGACCGCCCGCCGCTGACCCTGCTGCGCGAGGCGCTGGGCTTCGGCAACACCGAAGGCATGGCCGCGCTGGCCAAGCTCTGCCAGCCGGAAGAACTGGGCGGCCTGCTGCTCGACCCAGAGCTGGCGCTGGAGCCGCGCGCGGTGGATTGGCTGCTGGGCCACGGCGCCGATCCCTACGTGCGCGACGCCTGTTCCGATACGCCGATGTTCGCGTTGCTGTCGCGCGGAATCGATGCGGTGCCGGCGTTGCAGGTGATGTTGCAGCGTGGCTTGTCGCCGGCCGGACGCGGTGGCCTGGCACGCTTCCTGGCGGCCTGTGCGCAGCACGACCAGGCCGCCCGTGGCCTGGAACAGCTGGCGCTGGAATTGCTGGAGCGTGGCGCCGATCCGTTCGCGGCTTCGCCGGCCGGTGATCCGCCGTTGTCGCTGGCGGTGCGCCTGGGCTGGCTGCGCCTGCAGCAGGCGCTGCTGAAGGCGGGCGTCGATCGTGAAGCGCGCGACAGCCATGGCATGACCGCATTGCATCTGGCCACCGCATTGGCCCGCGAAGGCGCGCTGAAGCTGCTGGTGCAGCACGGTGCCTCGCCGGAAGCACGCGCCGCCGATGGACAGACGCCGCTGGGCGTGGCGCTGTCGATTGGTCGCCGCGATCTGGCCGACTGGCTGGACTGGCGGGTGTGGCCATTGCCGCGCCGCACCCTGCGCGAGTCCGATCTGCCGGCCGCCGCAATGGCCGGTGACGTCGACGCGGTGCGCCGCCTGATCGATCTGGGCTTCGCCGTCGATGCGGTTGATGCGCAGGGCTGCACCGCGCTGCTGCGCGCCGCCGGCGGTGGCCATCTGGCGGTGACCGACCTGTTGCTGGCGCGTGGCGCTGATCCGCAGCACGCAGCGGCCAGTGGTGCCACGCCGCTGTCGGCGGCGGTCAGCATGCGCCAGGTGGACATCGTCTCGGCCCTGCTCGACGCTGGCGCCAAGCTGGAACACCGCCTGCCGGGCGGAGTGACCGTGCTGATGCTGGCGTCCGCGCTGGGTCTGCCGGACATCGTTGCGCGCTTGCTCACCGCCGGTGCCGACGTGCACGCCGGTGACGCCCAGCAGCTGGGCCCACTGCACTGTGCCGCGCTGTATGGCTTCAGTGCCCGCGACCGCTCGCGCCTGCTCGCCCTGCTCGACACCCTGCTGCTGGCCGGTGCCGAACCGGACCAGGCCGCGGCTGGTTCGGTCACGCCGCTGCTGCTGCTGCTGGGCGCACGCGCCGAGCCCGGCACCGCCTGCGACGAACAGGTGGTGATGGCCGCAGTGGAACGCCTGCTGGACGAAGACGTGAGCCTTGAGGTGCGTGATCCGCGCGGCTTCGGACCGCTGCACCTCGCGGCCCTGCACGGCCTGCCGCTGCTGGTGCAGCGCCTGCTGCGCGCTGGTGCCGATCCGGAGGCGCGCGACAGCCTCAACCGCAGCCCGCGCGAGATCGCGGTGATGCGTGGCTTCATCGACGTGGCCGGCGAGTTTGAACCGCGCGTGCCGGGTGTCTCGTCGATGGCGCGGTTCCTGCGCGACAACGGTTGAGCCGAGGTCTGCGACATCCACGCATGGCGTGGATCTACGGCCGGAATCCGCAGTGGGTAGTGCCGGCCGCTGGCCGGCAATCTCCTGAAACCTTCGGGATCCCGAGGCTGCCGGCCAGCGGCCGGCACTACTGCAATCCGTGGTGGGTGCCGACCGTTGGTCGGCACGCCTACTTGCCGTCGCTTTCCGCGTCGGCCTCGAACAGATGCATCAGGTCGTTGCGTGCGTCGCGCGAGGTCTGGATCACCGCTGCCTCGTCGTCGTACACCAGGTACTGGTCGCGCAGCAGCTGCTCATCGTGCTCGCGGAAGCGCTGCACGTGGCGCTCGGCCACATCCGGTGCCACGCCCAGCGCGGTCAGCACGCGGCCGCTCATCTCCAGGCTGGTGCCGAACACTTCGCGGAACGGCTCGGCCGACATGTCCATCAACCGCCACGCATGCTGGCGGTTGCGTGCACGCGCCAGCACCGTCGCGTCCGGGTACAGCCGGCGCACCATGCGCACCGCGCGCAGGTTGGTTTCCGGGTCATCCACGGTGATCACGAACACATCGATGTGCTCGCCCCCGGCCGCGCGCAGCATCTCCGGCCGGGTCGGGTCGCCGTAATACAGCTGGTTGCCGAATCGGCGCAGGTCGGCCACGGTATCCGGGTTCGCCTCCAGCGCCACGAACGGCACCTTCTGCGCGGTCAGCAGGCGCGCGATCACCTGGCCGAAGCGGCCCATGCCGGCGATCAGCACCTTGGGCCGGTTGTCCGGCGCCACCTTGTCGGCCTCGGCCGGCTCGCGCGGAGTGGCTTTCTCCTGGCCGAGCAGTTTCAGCAGCGCGATCATCAACAGCGGCGTGATCGCCATCGACAGGCCGACGATCGCCACCAGCCGGTCGTGGTTGGCGTTGCCCAGCAGGTGCGCGCGCTGTGCCTCGTTGAACACCACGAAGGCGAACTCACCGCCCAGCCACAGCACGCTGCCCAGCAGCAGCGATTGCCGCGAGCTGAGCCGGGCGACACGTCCAACCGCGTAGAGCAGGCTGAACTTGACCACCAGCAGGATGCCGACACCTGCGGCGATCAGCCACGGCTCGGCGGCGATGCGGTCCAGGTCGATGCCCATACCCACCGCGATGAAGAACAGGCCCAGCAGCAGCCCCTTGAACGGCTCGATCTGCGCTTCCAGCTCATGCCGGAACTCCGAATCGGACAGCAGCACGCCGGCCAGGAACGCGCCGAGGCTGGGGCTGAGGCCGGCTTCCTGCATGAACCAGGCGGTGCCCAGCACCACCAGCAGGGCGGTGGCAGTGAATACTTCCGGGCTGCGGGTGCGCGCGATGATGCTGAACACCTTGCGCAGCACCGGTCGTCCGCACAGGATCACCACCGCCAGCGCACCCAGCGCCACGGCCGCATCTTCCCAGCGCAGGGTCTCGTTCTTGACCCCGCCCAGCAGCGGGATGGCCGCCAGCAGCGGGATCGCGATCAGGTCCTGGAACAGCAGGATGGCAAAGCCCAACCGGCCGTGGTCGCTGTTGATCGCCTTGTGCTCGGACAGCAGCTGCAGGCCCACCGCCGTGGATGACAGCGCCAGCGCCACGCCTACCACCAGCGCGCTCTTCCACTGGAAGTGGTCGAGCAGCAGCAGGCCGCCCAGCACCAGCCCGGACAGCGCCACCTGCGCCGCACCGGCACCGAACACCGAGCGCCGCATCACCTTCAGGCGTGCCGGCGACAGCTCCAGGCCGATCACGAACAGCAGCATCACCACGCCGATCTCGGCGGCGCCGAGGATGCGGTCGGCGTCCTGCACGAAGCCCAGCCCGTCCGGGCCCAGCACCACACCGGCCGCCAGGTAGCCCAGCACCGCGCCGAAACCGAACTTCTTGAACACCGGCACGGCGATGACTGCCGCCAGCAGCAGCACCAGCGCCAGTTCCAGACCACCGCTATGCATGGGAATACCTGGTCATCGGGGGAGCCGCTGTGCGTCCGTTCGGGTTGGGAAAAGCGTGGCGAACACCACCGCGCCATTATGCGCGCCGGCCTGTGTACGCACGAGAACAACCTGCGGGCAGGGTGCTGCCGCGGCGGGACCGGGTTGACCTGCATGGTCCACGGGTCCAGACTGCCCGCCGCTGGCGGCGCGTCCGTCGGCACACGCATCCCGGAGTCCCCAACCCATGTCCAGCGACAGTAGAAGTCGACCTCGTTCGACGCCAGCGATGGCCACCGCCTGACATCGGGACGGTTTGCCTGCGTTGGCGTTGCGCGAGGTCGCACCCCACAAGGCAAACCCGATGAACCAGAAGCAATTGCTGCGCCCGGTGGCCGATGCCGCCGCACTGGCCGCGCCGCTGGCGAACTTCAACACCGCCGATGCGGTGGAATTCCTCAACACGCTGGAACTGACCCGCGCCGCGGAAACGCTGGCTGCGCTGCCGTTGCCGCGTGCAGTGAAAATGCTGGAAGCGCCGGAACTGCACCGCAGCGGCGAACTGGTGGCTGCGCTGCCGCCGGCGCGCGCTGCCGCCCTGCTCGGCTTGATGGCCGACGACCGCGCCACCGACATCGTCCATGAGCTGGATGAGGAAGAACGCGCCCGGTTGATCCCGCTGCTGGGCACCGACGCCCGCCAGGCCATCCAGAAGCTGCTCAGCTACCCGCCGAACACCGCCGGCGCGCTGATGACCACCGAGTACGTGGCGGTACCCGCCAGCTGGACCGTGGCGCAGACCCTGCAGCACATCCGCCAGGTCGAGCGCACCCGTGAAACGGTGTACGCGATCTACGTCCTGGACCCGGCCAGCCAGCAGCTGCAGCAGGTGGTGACCATGCGCCGGCTGATCACCGGCCTGCCGGAGGAGTCGATCCTGGACGTGGCCCAGGTCAATCCACCGGTGACGGTGGACGCACTGATGGACCAGGAAGAAGTGGCACGGCTGATCCGTCGCCACGACCTGCTGGCGATCCCGGTGGTCGATGCGCAGCAGCAGATGCTCGGCATCGTCACCGTCGATGACGTACTGGATGCGCTGATCGAGGAATCCACCGAGGACGCGCACAAGTTTGGCGGCATGGAAGCGCTGGACAAGCCGTACATGCAGATCGGTTTCTTTGAGATGCTGCGCAAGCGCGCCGGCTGGCTGAGCGTGCTGTTCCTGGGCGAGATGCTGACCGCCAGCGCGATGCAGCACTATGAGGACGAACTGGCGCGCGCGGTGGTGCTGACCCTGTTCATTCCGCTCATCATGAGTTCGGGCGGCAACTCCGGTTCGCAGGCCACCTCGCTGCTGATCCGCAGCCTGGCGCTGCGCGAACTGCGCCTGCGCGACTGGTGGAAGGTGGCCCTGCGCGAAGTGCCCACCGGCATGGTGCTGGGCGCGATCCTCGGCTGCCTGGCCATCGTGCGCATCGTCATCTGGCAGCTGGGTGGCCTGCATGACTACGGCGAGCACTGGATCCTGCTGGCGATCACCATCGGCGCCGCGCTGGTCGGCATCGTCACGTTCGGCTCGCTGTCCGGATCGATGCTGCCGTTCATCCTGAAGCGGCTCGGCTTCGACCCGGCCAGTGCCTCGGCCCCGTTCGTGGCCACGCTGGTGGACGTGACCGGACTGGTGATCTATTTCAGCATCGCCGCGATGATCCTGCACGGCACACTGTTGTAAACCGGGGTCGGTTAGGGGGTCGGGTCCTTCGCGCAGCGAAGGGCTCTGACCCCTGAAGCACCGTGCTCCGGTAGTTGCCGACCTTGGTCGGCACGCAAGGGTCACGCAAGGGTCAGATCCCTTTCCTGGGGAAAGGGATCTGACCCCATCGTCATGGAATTTGGTTACCGTAGGCGCATGAGTACCTACCACCTGCAGTCCGTGTTCCGTCCGCAGTCGGTCGCGGTGATCGGCGGCAGCCCGCGTCAGCGCTCGGCCGGACGTGCGGTGATGCGCAACCTGCGCGGCACCGGCTTCCCCGGCAAGGTGGCGTGGATCAACCCGCGGCATGCCGAAATCGATGGCATCCGCACCGTGAAGCGGCTGAAGGACCTGGACTGGGTGCCGGATCTGGTGGTTATCACCGCGCCGGCGTCGATCGTGCCGCAGGTGGTGCGCACCGCTGCCGAACGCGGCGTGCAGGCCGCAATCATCCTCACCGCGCACCTGGGGGAAGGCCCGGGCTCGCTGTCGGCGCAGGTGGAGGCGGTGGCGCGCAAGCATGGCCTGCGCATCCTCGGCCCACACTGCCTGGGTGTGATTGCACCGCACGCGCGGCTCAATGCCAGCATCGCCGCGCACTTCCCGCAGGCCGGTGATCTTGCGTTGATCTCCGAATCCTCGGCCATTGCCGCCGCGCTGGTGGAGTGGGGCGTGGCCCGCTCGGTCGGGTTTTCCGCGGTGGTCTCGCTGGGCGACACGATGGACGTCGACTTCGGTGACCTGCTCGACTACTTCGCCACCGACTACCGCACCCGCGCCATCCTGCTCTACGTCGAGCAGATCAAGGATGCGCGCAAGTTCATGTCGGCCGCGCGTGCCGCCGCCCGCGCCAAGCCGGTAGTGGTGGTGAAGTCCGGCCGCGCCGAGCGCGTGCAGCCGGGCAGCCGCGATACCCATGTGCAGGCCCTGGCCCGCGCCGACGACGTGTATGGCGCCGCGTTCAACCGCGCCGGCCTGCTGCGCGTGGGCGCGCTGGACGAACTGTTCACGGCCGCCGAATCGCTGGGCCGGTTGGGGACCTTCCCCGGTCGTCGCCTGGCCATTCTCAGCAATGGTGGCGGTGTCGGCCGCCTGGCCGTGGACCAGCTCATTGCACTGCGTGGCACGCTGGCCAACCTGTCCGACAGCACGGTCGAGAAACTCGACGCCGTGCTGCCGCAGGGCTGGTCGCGCAGCAACCCGGTCGACATCGTGGTCGACGCCGATGGTGACCGCTATGCCGCCGCCATCGAGGCGCTGCTGGCTGACAACGAGAATGATGCGGTGATGGTGGTCAACGTGCCGACCGCATTCACTTCATCCGCAGACGCCGCACAGGCGCTTACCCGCACGCTCGGACTGCGCCCGCGCCATCACCGCGACAAACCGGTATTCGCGGTGTGGCTGGGCAACGATGACCAGGCCACCGCCACGCTCAACGCGGCACGGGTGCCGACCTATCCGACCGAGGCCGAAGCGGTGCGCGGCTTCCAGCATCTGGTGCGTTACCGCGAAGCGCAGAACGCGCTGATGGAAACACCGCCCAGCCTGCCGCAGGACTTCAGTGTCGACGCGGCGGCCGCACGCGCGCTGGTCGATGCGGCATTGGCCAACGGCCAGCAATGGCTGGACCCGTTGGCCACCCACGAACTGCTCAAGGCCTACGGCATTCCCTCCGCGCCGGTGATGCACGCGCGCGATGCGCACGAGGCAATGGACCTGGCGCAGCCGTTGCTGGAGCGTGGCGCCAGCGTGGCGCTGAAGATCCTGTCGCCGGACATTCCGCACAAGTCGGAAGTGGACGGCGTGCGCCTGAACCTGTCCACGCTGCCGGCGGTGCAGAGCGCGGCCAACGCGATCCTGTCGCGCGCACGCCAGCTGCGGCCGGATGCGCGCATCGATGGCCTGCTGGTGCAGCCGACCATCGTTCGCCCGAAGGCGCGCGAGTTGATCGTCGGCATTGCCGATGACGCGACGTTCGGCCCGGTGATCGTGGTCGGCCGTGGCGGTACCGCGGTTGAAGTGATCAATGACAAGGCGTTGGCGCTGCCGCCGCTGGACCTGCGCCTGGCCCACGAGCTGATCGGCCAGACCCGCGCCTCGCGCATCCTCAAGGCCTATGGCGATGTGCCTGCCGCCGACGAGCGCGCACTGGCATTGGCGCTGGTCAAGCTGGCACAACTGGCCGCCGACATTCCCGAAGTGCGCACGCTGGACATCAATCCGTTGCTGGTCGACGGCAAGGGCATCCTCGCCCTCGACGCACGCGTGGCGGTGGCGCCGTCGCGCATCCTGCACAAGGGCCGTGGCCATCCGCGCTTCTCGGTGTTCCCGTACCCGAAGGAGTGGGAGCGCACCATCGAACTGTCCGATGGCGGCCGCGCCTTCGTGCGTCCGGTGCGGCCGGAGGATGACGCGTTGTTCCGTGCGTTCTTCGCCCGCGTCAGCGACGAGGATCTGCGCCTGCGCTTCTTCCAGTCGGTGAAGCACTTCAGCCACGAGTTCATCGCGCGCCTGACCCAGCTCGATTACGCACGCTCGATCGCACTGGTGGCGATCGAACCGCGTAGTGGCGAAATGCTCGGCGCGGTGCGCCTGCACGCCGATGCCGATTACCACCGTGGCGAGTACGGCATCTTGATCCGCTCGGACCTGAAGGGCCACGGCATCGGCTGGCGGCTGATGGCGATCATGATCGAGTACGCCAAGTGGCTGGGCCTGGACGTGGTCGAAGGCCAGGTGCTGCGCGAGAACAGCACCATGCTGGCGATGTGCCAGAGCCTGGGCTTCAAGACGAAGCTGGACCCGGATGACCCGACGGTGATGATGGTGGCCCTGCCGGTGCAGCAGGTAGAGGTGCCCGAGATCCCGCCAGCGGCGTGATTCCGGGTAGCGCCGGGCCATGCCCGGCGGCCTTGTCAGCGCAACGGTTCCACCACCACCGCCGTGCCATAGCACAGCACCTCGGTCAGTCCAGTCATCACATCGGTGGCGTCGTAAAGCAAGCTCATGCTGATGATTGCGCTGCTGTCAGTCGTTCCGACGATTGAATATAGACTACAACGATGGCTTATACCCTACGCCAGTGACGTCCGAGTGGTCCACGCATGTCGGCGTACCGGGTGCCTGCTGTGTCTCTTGCGTAGGAGTGACTGAATCACCAGAAGGAAAGAAGCGGCTACTGACGCATTTCGCTCTTCAACTCAGCGAAGAAGCAACGCTACCATTGCGCCACGGCGTGGCGGCGACGCCATCTGCGTGTGCTGCCTAGCTATGGTGGCGGCAACTGCAGACGGTCGGACCTTGCCGTTCTTGTTCATAGGAGCGGTTGTCATTGTGATAGCCAGGCGTGTCGACGTCAGGCGCGAGCGGATTCGGGAAGAGCACGCGTCGAAATGATCACTTTGCAAGGATGCCGCTTGAGCTGCAGCTGCAGCTGCGGCTGATTCCTGCAAGGACGCCAAGTCCGTATTGGTTTCAATGCGGCAGTTGATGGACCAGAGCAATCGTCATGACTCTTCTCGACGCTTGGCATGGAGTCCACGCGAGTTATGCAGGGCATCTTGACCTGAGAACGACTGGTGAGCCGTTCGAACAGCCGCATCGAATCAATCTCGTGCAACGCTTGCTACATGCCCGAATTGCTCAAACGCATATCACTGCTGCAGCAGGTGGATGCGCAGCATCGTCTCCATCGCATACGGTGACCGACCCACGCGACCCGAACGCGGGTAATGTGGCTCGATCCGGGCCGGTAGTGCCTTCCATGGCACTACCTAGTCCACCTCGTAAAGGAGAATCTCGCGCCGGGTCTGCTTGCGCTTGCCCAGGCCCTGCGCATCCCCAAATGTCAGCCGTATGATGTATTCCACTACGCGAATCAATAGTGTCCCCCGAAGCGGCAATCTGTGGCGGGCACTGCTGCACAGTTCGCAGGGAGCTGTTCAGAACATCCTTAGCGCTGGTAAATCATTGGCTGGATCGCGGGGCTTTCGCCCTGCGATCCTTTGAGGGTCGATATGAAGATTACTGATGGATTTGATGGGCGGCATGGCAAGTTCTATTTTATTTCCCTGGTAGCAATGGCGTTTGCCTCAGCGCTGATGCTGGTGGCGGCGCTTCGGGGTGCTGAGCCTTTGCAGGTTCCTCAGGAGGTCGGAGTTTCTGTTGCCGCATTCTCGCTGATGTGTTCGACGGCAAGTTACCTGCTAATAGGGAAATTAAGTGCTCGTTCCTGCTGCTTGGGGCTTCGGCTGCCGTGTTTTCGGCCGCTCTATGGTCGTTCGGCGCGCCTTTGTCGTTCGTGCTTCTTTTGGGGCTTCCAGCTCTGCTCCTGTCTTTAATTTCAATTATTTTTCGGGATAAGATCGATATACAGGTCGAGGGGGATGACTAACGTTATTTATCTATAGATTGGCTTATTCTTAGTCCATTGGTCGCTGATGGCTGAGCGAG
The DNA here is from genome assembly GCF_900186865.1 of Stenotrophomonas maltophilia. NCBI lineage: Bacteria > Pseudomonadati > Pseudomonadota > Gammaproteobacteria > Lysobacterales > Lysobacteraceae > Stenotrophomonas > Stenotrophomonas maltophilia. The sequence goes on along the minus strand of NZ_LT906480.1, from coordinate 4,821,097 downwards.
ATTTGCCGTCCTCATGACCTGCATCTAGGATGCTCTGAACAACTACTTCGGTAGTGCTGTCCGCTGGCCGGCGGCCTGAGAGACAATAGAGACACACGTTGAGAAGCCATCCATGCAGCTGACATTTGGCGATACGCAGGGTCTGGGCAAGCGCAAGCAGACCCGGCGCGAGATTCTCCTTTACGAGGTGGACTAGGTAGTGCCATGGAAGGCACTGCTGGCTCGGATCGAGCCACATTACCCGCGTTCGGGTCGCGTGGGTCAGTCGCAGTATGCGATGGAGACGATGGTGCGCATCCACCTGCTGCAGCAGTGATATGCGTTGGAGCGATCCGGGCATGTAGCAAGCGCTGCACGAGATCGCTTCGATGTGGCTGTTCGCCCGGGTCAGCGAGCTTGATGCGATCCCGGATGACCAGTTGTTTGCAGGAAGCATTGCCGACAACATCAGCGGCTTCGACAGTGGCTTCGATGAACAGCGCATTGAGGAAGCTGCTCGAATGGCCGCGGTGCATGATGACATCGCGGGGATGGCGATGGGTTACCACGGTCTTATCGGCGACATGGGCAACTCGCTCTCAGGCGGTCAGAAGCAGCGAGTGATTCTGGCCCGCGCCCTCTACCGCCGGCCACGGATTCTGTTTCTAGATCAGGCCACCAGCCATCTTGATATCATGCGCGAGCGCTTGGTCAACGAAGCCGTGCAGCGTATGGAGCTGACCAAGGTGATCGTGGCCCATAGGCCGGAGACCATAAACAGCGCCGACCGCGTGCTCGTGATGGAGCAGGGGCGGATCGTCCAGGAGGTGCGGCCCCAGCGTGGGGCGTCGACGGCGCCTGCTTCCGACGCCGAGGAATGCGCCGCGGCATCGGTTTGACTGGCGTCCCACAGGGTATCCAGAAGCGGGCGCGGGTCCGGCGCGCCTGTTTCATCCGGGGCATGTCGCCGCGCTTGGCGCGGTCGCTGGCATGGCGCCGCCACCGCACCGGCGCGACAATACCCCCATGACCGACCGTATCCCCATGCTGCTGCTGCCTGGCCTGCTCAACGACGCTGAGCTGTGGCGCGCGCAGTTGGCCGATCTGGCCGACATCGCCGATTGCACGGTAGGCGACCAGACTCGCGGCGAGACCCTGCAGGCGGTGGCCGAGGACGTGCTGGCGCAGGCGCCGGAACGCTTCGCCCTCGCCGGTTTCTCGCTGGGTGGCTTCGTCGCCCAGCAGATCCTGGGCATCGCGCCCGAGCGTGTGCTGCAGCTGGCGCTGGTCGATACCTCGATCCACGCCGATTCACCGGAACGTGCCGAACAGCGCCGCAGCCAGCGCGCCAGCGTGCGCCTGCCCGGCAAGTTCCATGGCTTCGGCGATGTGCTGATGCGCAGCTACATCGATGCCTCGCGGCTGGATGATTACGTGCTGGTGCAACGTGTGCGTGACATGACCGCCCGCCTGGGCGCGGACGTGTTCCTGCGCCAGAGTGCGCTGGAACGCCGTGACGGCCATGACGTGCTGGCTGGCTACCGCGATCCGCTGTTGATCATCTGCGGCGCCAACGATCGCATCACGCCGCTGGCAGTGAGCGAGGAAATGCACGCCCTGGTGCCGCACTCGCAGCTGGTGGTGGTGCCCGATTGCGGGCACCTTGCCCCGATGGAGAAGCCGGACGAGGTCAGTGTGGCGATGCGCGGGTGGTTGCTGCAGGGCTAGGCCAAAGCCGCTTCTGGTGGGTGCGGACCTTGGTCCGCACGGTGTTTCAATGATCCATCAGAGGTCAGTGCCGACCAAGGGCGGCACCTGCCGATTCCGAGCCGTAACCGCAGTTGGAATCAATCCCAGGCGGGTGCAATCCCTTCCGGATTCGCCAGGCGATGGCCACGGTCCAGCTTGGCGATCTGCGCCATGTCTTCGTCGGTCAGGCGGATCGCTGCCGCTTCCAGGTTGCTCGACAGGTTCTCGCGCCTGGTCGACGACGGGATCACCGAGAAGCCCTGCTGCAGCGCCCAGGCCAGCGCGATCTGCGCCGGGGTGGCCTGGTGGCGGCCGGCAATGGCCTGGATCACCGGGTCCTTGATCACCTCGCCATAGGCCAGGCTCATGTAGGCGGTGACGTGGATGCCGTTGTCCTGCAGGAACTTCACCAGCAGGCGGTTCTGCAGGTAGGGATGGATCTCGATCTGGTTGGTGGCGATGGCATCGGCGCCAAGGATCTCGATGGCCTTGCGGGTCTGGGCGATGGTGAAGTTGGAGATGCCGATCGCCTTCGTCAGGCCCTGTGCCTTGGCCTCGGCCAGCGCCGGCAGGTACTCCTCCATCGGCACGTCGACCTTGTCGTTCGGCGACGGCCAGTGGATCAGCGTCAGGTCCACATGATCGGTACGCAGCTTTTCCAGACTGGTATGCAGGCTGGCCAGCAGCGCTTCGCGCTTGAACGCGGTGATCCAGACCTTGGTGGTCAGGTAGATCTCTTCGCGCGGCACGCCGGAATCGGCGATGGCCTGGCCGACCTCGGCTTCATTGCCGTAGATCTGCGCGGTATCGATGGCGCGGTAGCCGACATCCAGCGCATTGCGCACGGAATCGATCACGGTCTGGTCTTTGAGGCGGAAGGTGCCGAGACCGAAGGCGGGGACAGTCATGGGGAGCTCCAGCAGAGGGGAGAGGTGCGAATATCCGGCAAAGGGTAGGCCAGTGGCCGCATGCGTGCCGGCAACGGTGCATTGCACCACCGTACCGGCAGGGCGCCGGCACGGCATGACTTATCTCAATGCGCGGCCACGGCGATGCCATCGGCGCGGTCATCGATGCCGTCGCGGCGGTCCAGGCGGCCGCTGAGCACGGTCAATGCATACGCGCCCACCACCACCAGCGCGCCCAGCCACGGCGTGTGCATCAGGCCGATGTTCTCCACCACCAGGCCGCCGAGCGAGGCGCCCAGCGCGATACCGATGTTGAAGGCGGCGATGTTCAGCCCCGAGGCCACGTCGGTGGCCTGCGGCGCATAGCGCTGAGCCTGCTTGACCACATACACCTGCAGGCCGGGCACGTTGCCGAACGCCACCGCACCCAGTGCCAGTACCGTCAGCAGCATCAGCCAGGTGTTGTAGGCGGTGAAGGTGAGCACGAACAGCACGACGGCCAACAGGGCGAAGATGCGCTTCAGTGCGGGCACCGGGCCCATGCGGTCGGCCATGCGCCCGCCCCACAGGTTGCCGATCGCCACCGACACGCCGTACACCAGCAGCACCAGGCTGACTGCGTTTGCCGAGAAACCAGTGACGTCCTGCAGGATCGGCGCCAGATAGGTGAAGGCCAGGAAGGTGCCGCCGTAGCCCAGCGCGGTCATCGCATAGACCAGCAGCAGGCGGGGTTGGGCGAGTACGGCCAGCTGCTGGCGGAAGCTGGCCGGCGCACTCTGCGGCACGCTGCGCGGCACGAACAGCAGCGCGCCGAGCAGGGCGACCAGGCCCAGCGCGGCCACCGCCAGGAAGGTGGCGCGCCAGCCCAGGTGCTGGCCGATGAAGGTGCCCAGCGGCACACCGGTCACCAGCGCCACGGTGAGGCCGGTGAACATGATGGCGATCGCGCTGGCGGCCTTCTCCTTCGGCACCACCGCGGTGGCGATGATCGAACCGATCGAGAAGAACACACCGTGGGCGAGGCCGGTGAGGATTCGGGCGACGATCAGCGAGGTGTAGCCCGGCGCCAGGAAGGCGATGACGTTGCCGAGGGTGAACAGCACCATCAGCGCCACCAGCAGCGACTTGCGCGGCACGCGGCCGGTGAGCGCGGTCAGCACCGGCGCACCGATGGCCACGCCGAGGGCATACAGCGAGACCAGCAGGCCGGCCGAGGGCAGGCTGACCTGCAGGTCGGCGGCAATGGTGGGAATCAGGCCGACGATGACGAACTCGGTGGTGCCGATGGCGAAGGCACCGAGGGTCAGCGCCAGCAGGGCGAGGGGAATGCCACGGATCATGGCCGGCTCCGGAGGGAAGGAAGGCGCGCAGTGTGCGCGGCGCACCTTTGCCGAAAAACCGGTCTTCACGCCAATCACTATTGCCGCCCAGTCAATAATGGCGGCATGAAAACCACTCTCGATGAAATGCAGGCCTTCCTCGCGGTGATCGACAGCGGGTCGATCAGTGCTGCCGCCGAACAGCTGGGGCAGACGCCGTCGGGCGTGAGCCGGGCGCTGGGGCGGCTGGAAGACAAGCTCGGCACCACCCTGTTGACCCGTACCACGCGCCGCCTGCACCTGACCGCCGAGGGCGAGGCCTACCTGCGCCATGCACGGGCGATCATCGATGCGGTGGAGTCCGCCGAGGAACAGATGGCCGCCCGCCGCGAGCGCCCGGCCGGGCGCCTGCGCGTGGATGCGGCGATGCCGTTCGTGCTGCACGTGATCGCGCCGCTGGTGGCCGGGTACCGCGCGCGCTACCCGGAGGTGCAGCTGGAGTTGAACAGCTCCGAGCGCTACATCGACCTGCTGGAACGGCGCACCGACCTGGCGATCCGGATCGGGCCGCTGGCCGACTCCACCCTGCATGCGCGGCCGTTGGGTCGCTGCCAGCTGCGGCTGGTGGCCAGTCCGGCCTACCTGGCGGCACACGGCGAACCGGCCAGCGTCGCCGCGCTGGGCCAGCACACGCTGCTCAGCTTCAACGAACCGGAATCGCTGAATCACTGGCCGCTGCCGGGCGGTGTCGATGGCCTGCTGCGGGTGCGTCCGGATATCGCGGTGTCCAGCGGCGAAACACTACGCCGACTGGCGGTGGAAGGCGTGGGCATCACCTGCCTGTCCGACTTCGTGACCGACCGCGACCGCGCCGCCGGCACTCTGGTGCCGGTGCTGGCGACGCAGACGCTGGATGTGTACCAGCCGATCCACGCGGTGTATTACCGCAACACGGCGGTGTCGGCGCGGATCAGCTCGTTCCTGGATTACCTGGGTGAAGCGATGGCGCGGAGCGATTACCTGCGCTGAGGTCGTGGTGGGGTTGCCGGCCAGCGGCCGGCACTACCGTTCATCGCGGGGTAGTGCCGGCCGCTGGCCGGCAACCGGATCAATCAGGCCGCGCGCGCCAGCGCGTCCTTCGCTGCGGCGGTGGTCGACAGGTCGAACACATCCACCGCGTCGATCAACCGGTTCGCCTGCTGCTCCAGGCTGCGTGCGGCGGCGCTGGCTTCCTCCACCAGCGCGGCATTCTGCTGGGTGGTGCCGTCCATCTGGATCACGGTCTGGCTGACCTGTTCGATGCCCGCGCTCTGCTCCTGCGAGGCGGCGGAGATCTCGGCCATGATGTCGGTGACGCGCTGCACCGACGCCACGATCTCGGCCATGGTGTCACCGGCCTCGCGCACGCGCCGTGCACCGTGGCCGACCTGTTCCACCGACGCTTCGATCAACGCCTTGATCTCCTTCGCGGCTGCCGCCGAACGCTGTGCCAGGGTACGCACTTCGCTGGCAACCACCGCGAAGCCGCGGCCCTGCTCGCCGGCGCGTGCCGCTTCCACCGCGGCGTTCAGCGCCAGGATGTTGGTCTGGAAGGCGATGCCGTCGATCACGCTGATGATCTCGGCGATCTGCCGCGACGAGGTTTCGATCGCGCCCATCGTCGTCACCACCTGGCCGACCACGCTGCCGCCGTGAGAGGCAACGGTGTGCGCGCCGATCGCCAGCTGGTTGGCCTGGCGCGCATGCTCGGCGTTCTGGCGCACGGTGGAGGTCAGTTCCTCCATCGATGCCGCCGTCTCTTCCAGGTTGGCGGCCTGTTGTTCGGTACGGCGCGACAGATCGTTGTTGCCGGCGGCGATCTCCGCCGCCGCCGTGTGGATGTTGCCGGAGGCGTGCTTGATGTCGGTGACGATGGTTGCCAGCTGCGTAGCGGTGGTGTTCGCGTCGCCGGCGATACGCGCGAACACGCCCTGGAAATCACCGTGCATGCGCGCGCCGAGGCGGCCATCGGCAATCGCGCGCAGCATGCTGGAGACCTCGCCGAGGTTCAGTTCGGTGGTCTGCATCAATCGGTTCAAGCCGTCGACCATTGCGCGGAAATCATGCTCGAAGCGTGCGCTGTCGCCGCGCTGGCTGAAGTCACCGGCGGCGGCGGCTTCGGCCAGGCGGCGGATCTCGCCGTTGATCATGCCGAGATTGGCCTTGGCCGTATCCAACGCGTTGGTGATCACGGCCTTTTCGCCGGGCAGGCGTTCCATGTCCTGGCTGAGGTCACCGACGGCATAGCGGCCCATGATCGAGATCGCGCGCATCTTCACCTGGATGTGCGCGTCAACCAGCGTGTTGCAGTCGGCCACCATGGTGCCGAACGCGCCCGGGAACGCACTGGCATCCATGCGATGGCTGATGGTGCCGGCGTCATGCGCCTGCGCCATCGTCGCCTGTGCGTCCAGTACGCCGCGCAGCGTGGACTGCACCGCCTGCATCGCCTGCGCGAGGCGACCGATCTCGTCGCGGCTGCGCACCTGCACCACGTGCTGCAGATCACCGGCGGCCACGGCACGCGCAGCGGCTTCCACCGCCAGCACCGGCTGCACCACCGCGCGCCGCAGCCACCAGGCCAGGCCCATCAGCAGCAACACGGCGGCCAGCACGGTCAGCGCCGCGCACAGCAGCAGGGTCTGCCGCGCCTGCTGCGACCGCGCCGCTACGGTTGCTTCGGCCACCTGCGTGGCATGCGTGCTCAGCGCATCCAGTGCGGTCGCCACCGGGCGGTCCTTGCCACGCACCAGATTGTCGCCGGCGGCGGGATCGTAGCCGGCTTCCGCAAACGCCTGCAGGGCGGCGTGGTAGTCCTTCTGCAGCTGCGTGTGCAGGCCGATGAAGGACTGTGCCAGTTCGCGCGTGCGTATGTCCGGGCTGGCTACGAGGCCCCTGGCCAGCTGCTCGACCAGGCGGCCCTCGCTGTCAAAGGCGTCCAGATGGCGCTGGCGCAGCGCGTCGTCGTGGCCGCGCAGCAGCACGTTCTTCCATTCCTGCACCTGGCCGCGGAACTCGCGCTGCAGGCGTTCGGCGTCGCGGCTGTGCGCGACTTCGGGTGGAACCTCGGTGGACAACTTCAACCAGGCGGAGGCCAGGCCCGCCAATGCGCACAGCAGGACCACGGCCAGACCAACGGAAACCGCGCCGAGCAGCTTGGACTGCAGGCGCGGAGCACGGACAGACGCTTTCATGGAAGGGACTCTCGGGAAGGGGCAATGCGGTATCGACCTGTCCCCACACGTCTGAAGTGCCACGCTCATCACATTACCGTTTCGTTTAGTGATGTGAAGGGGATGTTTCATAGGACAAATGTGTCCATATGGAACGAAAGAAGACCCTCGACAGAGAATTTAAATGTAACTATCGTTGTTACATGAAATCCGCGAATCCACTGTCCGACGCCCTGCATGTGATGGCGCACCTGGTCGGCCATGCCGCCCCGCGCACGTCCGAGCAGCTGGCGTCCTGCCTGCCGACGCATCCGGTGGTGATCCGTCGCCTGCTGGCGCAGCTGCACAAGGCTGGCCTGGTGCGCAGCACCCGCGGCCACGGCGGCGGCAGCCTGCTGGCACGCGATGCCGCGGCGATCACCCTGCATGACATCTACCTGGCGGTGGGCGCACCACCGCTGGTCCAGGTCGGCGCCCGCGACTCCGGCGGTGGCTGCCCGATCCAGCGGCTGGTCAACAGCGCCTTGCTCGAAGGGGCGCGCGAAGCGCAGCGCCTGCTCGAAGCGCGGCTGCAGGCGACCACGCTGGACCAGCTCGGCGCCGACTTCGCCCGCCATCTCGCCCATCACCGTTCCCTGGAAGGTCACCATGAATCCTGACGTGCTCATCGTCGGCGGCAGCTATGCCGGCATTGCCGCCGGCCTGATCCTGGCCCGTGCCCGTCGCCCGGTCACCGTCATCGACGCCGGTTCGCCGCGCAACCGTTTCGCCAGTCATTCGCACGGGGTGCTCGGGCTGGATGGCATCAGTGGCGCCGAGCTGCTGAAGACGGCGCGCCAACAGCTGCTGGACTACCCCACGGTGCGTTGGGTGCATGCCGAAGCCGTGCAGGCCACCGCCAGCGCCGAAGGCGTGGAAGTGCGTACCGCCGATGGCCAGGTGCTGGCCGCGCGCAAGCTGCTGCTGGCCAGCGGTATTGCCGACCAGTTGCCGGCGTTGCCGGGCCTCGCCGAGCGCTGGGGCAGCACCGTGCTGCACTGCCCGTACTGTCATGGCTATGAAGTGGGTGGTGGTGCCATTGGCCTGCTTGGTGGTCATCCGATGTCCGCCAGCAAGGCGCCGCTGTTCGCGGACTGGGGCAATGTCACGTTCTTCAGCATGGGACTGGACATCACGGATGAGGAGCGCGCCGCCATGCAGCAGCGCGGCGTGCAGATCGAGACGTCACCCGTGCTGGGCGTGCAGGGCGACCAGCCGACCTGGCTGGAAGTGCAGCTGGCCGACGGCCGCCGAATCGCCCAGCGTGCGTTGTTCGTGCCGGCCACCCAGGCGATGGCCACGCCATTGGTGCAGCAGCTGGGCTGCACGTTGGTCGAGAGCCCGCTGGGCGTGCTGATCGAGGTCGATGCGATGAAGCAGACCTCGGTGCCGAACGTGTATGCCGCAGGCGATGCGACCACGGTGGGCAACATCACCCTGGCCATGGCCGAAGGCGTGCGCGCGGGCATCGGCGTGCACCATGCGCTGGTGGCCGAGGACAGCGTGCCGCGCTGAATGTGCCGGGGTCAGATCCCTTTCGCAGAAAGGGATCTGACCCCCGACGCGACGTGTTGCTCTGGTAGAGGCCGACCTTGGTCGGCACCGCTCCATTACCCCTTCACGCACAGCACCTGGCGCAGCGTGTGCACCACGTCGACGAGGTCGAGCTGCGCGGCCATCACATCGTCGATCGACTTGTACGCGGCCGGTGACTCGTCCAGCACGCCGCTGTCCTTGCGGCATTCCACATGCGCGGTGGCCTCGCGGTGCTGGGCCAGCGTGATCTGCTGGCGCGCCGTGCCACGGTTCATCACCCGGCCGGCGCCGTGGCTGCAGCTGTGGAAGCTGTCCGCGTTGCCCTTGCCGCGCACGATGTAGCTGCGCGTGCCCATGCTGCCGGGAATGATGCCCAGCTCGCCCTCACGCGCGCTGACCGCGCCCTTGCGCGTCACCAGCAACTCCTGGCCGTGGTGCGTCTCCTTCTGCACGTAGTTGTGGTGGCAGTTCACCGCCATCGCCGCCAGCTGGAACTTCGGCAGCCGGTGGCGCATCTCGGCCAGCACGCGCGACATCATCGCCTCGCGGTTCTGCCGGGCGTAGTCCTGCGCCCACGACACCGCTTCGACGTAGTCATCGAACAGCGGCTCGCCTTCCATGAAGAACGCCAGGTCCTTGTCCGGCAGGTGGAAGCCCAGCACGCGCCGGGCCAGTTCCTCGCGCGCCTTCTCGATGAAGTAGGTGCCGATCAGGTTGCCGGTACCGCGTGAGCCGCTGTGCAGCATCACCCACACCGTGTCCGTCTCGTCCAGGCACAGTTCGATGAAGTGATTGCCGCCGCCCAGCGTACCCAGCTGGCGGTCCAGCTTGTCGGTGCGGATGCGGCGGTGCTTGTCCTTGATCTTCTCCAGGCCGGCGGCCAGCCCGGACTGCACCAGCCGGGTGTGGATGCTGTCGGGCATGCGGTGATGCTCGCCGCCACGGCCATTGCCGACCGGGATGCTGCGCTCGATGCTGTTGCGCAGCTGCCGCAGGTCATCGGGCAGGTCATCGGCGCGCAGCGTGGTACGCACCGCCGCCATGCCGCAGCCGATGTCGACGCCGACCGCGGCCGGGATGATCGCCCCGCGGGTCGGGATCACCGAGCCTACGGTCGCGCCCTTGCCCAGGTGCACGTCCGGCATCACGGCCACCCACGGCCCGACGAACGGGATCGCAGCGATGTTGCGCAGCTGCTCATGCGCCTGCGCTTCCAGCGGCACACCGTTGACCCAGCCCTTGATCGGCGTGGTGCCCTCGGCATGCAGCCATTGATAGTTCTGTTGAGTGTCCATGTCTTCTTTATTGTCCTTGATGGGCCGGCGGCGCGTCCCTGCGCCACCGCTACCCCCTACCTGATCGTAACCAGCTGCTTCAGCACGCCATCCAGGCCGCCGAACACGGTGAGCGTGTCGATCTTCTCGGTGACCTTCTCCAGTGCCTCCAGCTCCTTCAAGCGCATCAGCACCGGGTTGTCCTCGATCAGCTTTGCGGTGTTGAGCTGCGAACGCGTGGCGTTGGCCTCCTCGCGGCGACGGATCACGCTGGCCTGGGCCTGCTTTTCGGCCAGCACCACGCCGTTGAGGATCTCCTTCATCTCGCCCGGCAGGATCACGTCCTTGATGCCGACGCCGAGCAAGCGCACGCCGTGGCCTTCGATCGCCGCCTGCACATGCGCAGCGATCTCGCCGTCCAGTGCCGCCTTGTCACCCAGCAGCTCGTCCAGGCTGCGCGCGGCAATTGCCTGGCGCAGGCCGAACTGCAGCTGCCGGTAGACGAACTCATCGGCATTGCTGAGCGTGCGGTGCGCACGCACCGGGTCGACCACCTGCACGGTCGCGGCGAGGTTCACCCGCAGGGTCACCTTGTCGCGGCTGAGCAGTTCCTGGCCGGACACGTCCAGTGAACGTGCACGCAGTTCCACACGCTCCACCGACACGTTGCCGTTGAAGTTCCAGAACGCGTGCAGGCCGGCGTCCAGCGTCTGCCGCAGCGTGCCATCGATGAACAGCAGGCCGACCGACTCGCTCGGCACCGTGCTGATCACCGCCACACGCGGCAGCACGCCCAGCTGGCCCAGCCGCTGCTGCACGTCCGCCGGAATGCGCGGCTCGTCACCCAACGCCATTACCTGCACCTGGGTATCGACCGAACCGCGCCAGTACAGACGGCGGCTGCCCGGCGGCAGCACTTCATCGATGCGGCCGTTGCGCAGCAACAGGCCGACCTCGCTGGCGCCGACGTTGGCCAGCACGAAGTGCGTGTCCAGCTGTGCGCCCAGCGCTTCGATCAGGCTGTCCTGGTCGCTGCCAGTGTAGGCCGCGCCCTTCGATGCAGTGTGGATGTCCACGTGCGGCCGGCCGCCGAACGGCGACAGGCGGTGCACGCCCGGCAGCAGGATCTGCTGGAAACGACGGTTGCGATACACCAGGCCGCGCTCGCCGTCGCCGATCACGACCTTGATGGTCCAGAACATGGGAGTCTCTCCTTGTATGGCTCTGGTGGTTCGACCCGTTGCGGATGAATCGCCATGACCCGGGTCGATCCGGTCGTGGCGAGGCTGCCTGCACATCACGTGCAGGCAGCGGAAGAGGGCGGCCATCGGCGGACGGTCCGCGCGCGGAGCCTTCGATGCGCCGGCAGTGCTGCCATCGTCGTTCCCGGCAGGCAGCACCGGTGCGGAACGTGGCTGGCAGTGGCGGCGGGCCGGGGCCCGGCGTGCGGTCCGTTGCCTTCCACGTTCCTGCCCGAAGGCGATGTCGGTGGACGGCGACGATGGCCGCTGGGGCTTGCGCTCCGGGTGTTGCTTCAAGTCATGACGTGACAGGTCATGTGGTTTGGAGTGGGAATCGAACCCACGACAGACGGATTACGGATCCGTTGCTCTGACCAAGCTGAGCTATCCAGTTGGGGACCGCGCGGAATCGAACCGCGTACCGGCGAACCGGTGCCTGCCTCCAGCAGGCGATCCAGGCGATGGCATGTCCGCGACCTCCGGCATACGCCACGGCAACGCCGCGCGCACCAGCCCGTGGTTGAAACGGGACCGTTGGATAATCGAGGGTGCAGGCCACCGACATTATCGGCGAGCGATAATGTTCTGATGCGATGCAGATAATGTCCAGGCGCTGCCAGTCGCGCGAAGTAAATCCTTCGGCGGGGCGGGAAAAGCCTGGGTCAGTGAGCGGCGGGTCGCCGCGCGGGGTGCAGTTCTGGCATCGCGGGTCCTTGTGTCGACGCAAGCGAAAACGCCCCCGGGACTTGCGTTCCGAGGGCGTCGTCAGGCCTCGGAGATCGGGGTGGCCGATCTCCGCAGGGCGGGTATCAGGCCGTTGTCAGCTGGTCTTCCTTGCCGAACGCGCGCGCCGGCCCGTCCATGCGCAGGCATGGCAGCAGTTTGGCGATGGCGACGGAATGCGCGTTCAAGGGAAGTTTCCAGTGGTTGTTGAAACGAGGTGCGCACGATAAACCACGATTTAGTCGTGCGCAACCATTTTGTTCAATTATTTTCTGCGGTATGTGTGCAATGCCGGCCAGCGGCCGGCACTACCGGCCCTCACGCTTCCGCGCTGGCGGCATCCAGCTGCGCGACATCGTGCACGCTCAGCGACACGTTGGCCGCCGCCAGCAGATCGTGCAGCTGCTCGACGCTGGTGGCGCTGACGATCGGCGCGGTGATCGACGGCCGTGCGATCTGCCATGCCAGCGCGATCTGCGCGGCACTGGCGTTGTGCTTGCTGGCCACGTCATCCAGTGCCTGCAGGATGCGCAGGCCACGCGGATTCAGATAGCGCTTCACGACGTTCTCGCCACGCGCCGGGCTCTTGGCCGCATCGGCCGGCGTGCGGTACTTGCCGCTGAGGAAGCCACTGGCCAGCGCGTAGTAGCCGATCACGCCGATCTGTTCGCGCTGCACCAGCGGTTCCAGTTCCTTTTCGTAGCCGGCGCGGTCATACAGGTTGTACTCCGGCTGCAGGGTTTCGTAACGCGGCAGCTTGTAGTCGGTGGACACCTTCAGCGCATCGGCCAGGCGCGTGGCGCTGTAGTTGGAAGCACCGATCGCACGCACCTTGCCAGCTTCGATCAACCGGCCGAATGCAGCCAGGGTCGCTTCCAGCGGCGTCGACTCGTCATCCTCGTGGGCCTGGTACAGATCGATCACGTCGGTCTGCAGGCGGCGCAGCGAATCCTCGACCGCCGCATTGATGTTGTCCGGGGTCAGGCCGGGGCGTTCGGCCCACTTGGCCACCTTGGTCGCCAGCACCACCTTGTCGCGCTTGCCGCTGCGGGCAAACCACTTGCCGATCAGCGTCTCCGATTCGCCGCCGGCATTGCCCGGCACCCAGGCCGAATACACATCGGCGGTGTCGACCAGGTTGAAGCCGGCGTCGAAGAAGGCATCGAGCAGGGCGAAGCTGGCCTTCTCATCGGCGCTCCAGCCGAACACGTTGCCACCGAAGGCGAGCGGACGTACATGCAGGCCGGAACGGCCCAGTTCGCGGGTTGCCGTCATGGGCACGGACTCCTTGGGGGAAGTGCTCCAGAATAAAACGCGTAGTGTGACCGTGCTGCGGCGGCGACCACAAAACAGTGTTCCGCGATACGCACGCAGCTAACGTTTTGTGAACACCTGGGACACCGCGGCTGCTAGTCTCGCCGCATCTTCCGCTGGAGTCGCTCCGATGATGCCTGCTTCGTCCCTGCGTGGTTGCCGCCTGCTGCTTGCTTCGGCCCTGTTTGCCGCTGTTCCCGCGTTCGCCGCACCGGCCACGGTGGCGCCGGCGAAGATCCAGGTGTCGCCGGCCATCGACGCGGCGGTGAAGGCACCCACCCGTGATGCCAACAACGTCAAGCGCGACGGCTTCCGCCACCCGGCGCAGACGCTGTCGTTCTTCAAAGTGACGCCGGAAAAGACCGTCATCGAGATCACCCCCGGCAACGGCTGGTACTCGGAGATCCTGGCGCCGCTGCTGCACGACAAGGGCCACTACGTTGCTGCGGTGGTCGATCCGATGGCGGTGCCCGAAGGCCGCGGCCGTGACTACCAGCAGCGCAGCCGCGACAGCCTGGAAAAGAAGTACGCCGCTGCACCGGCACAGTTCGGCAAGACTGCCGTGGTGGCCTACGATCCGGCCAAGCCGGTGTTCGGCCCGGCCGGTTCAGCCGATGTGGTGCTGACCTTCCGCAACGTGCACAACTGGCGCAAGGCCGGCCAGGCGCAGGGCATGTTCCAGGGCTTCTTCAACGTGCTCAAGCCGGGCGGCGTGCTGGGCGTGGTCGAGCACCGCGCCAAGGCGGACGTGGCCGACGACGATGACACCGGCTATGTCGGCCAGCAGCAGGTGATCGCGATGGCCGAGGCCGCCGGCTTCAGGTTGGACGCGCGCAGCGAGGTCAATGCCAACCCGCGTGACACCAAGGACCACCCGAACGGCGTGTGGACGCTGCCGCCGACCAACCAGCACGACAAGGCCGACGATGCGAAGTACCAGGCGATCGGCGAAAGCGACCGCATGACCCTGCGCTTCATCAAGCCGTAAAGCGGGGCGCCGGGCCGTGCCTGGTGAGCGCGCAGCGCGGTGTTGGGCGGAATGGGTAGCGGCCGGGCAATGCCCGGCGCTGCCACCAATGGAGTGTGCTGTTGAAGAAAGTGCTGTACTTCGCCTTCGCATTGATGGCGCTGCCGCGGTTGTATAACTTCGTGTTCCATGCGGGTCACGTGCATGATCTCGTGGCGGCGGCAGGTTTTGCGGTGCTGCTCGTGGGCTGCCTGTGGGACGAACGTGCGCGCAGGGCCTGCCCACCGGTAGCGCGGCTACGGTATCGCGCCAACGCTGCCGCAACGTGCGGCGCCGTGGTGGTGCTCGTTGCGCTGTTGATGGAAAGGAAGGTCTTCGGCTGAGTGGTGATCGCGGCGGCGATGCGGGAATGGGACAATGCCCCACCCGCCGACTGCCGTGCCCGCAATGCTGATCGCCTTCAACAAGCCCTTCAACGTGCTCTGCCAGTTCACCGACCGCAGCGTACCGCCGCGGCCGACCCTGGCCGGGTTCGGCCTGCCGCCGCGCGTGTATGCCGCCGGTCGCCTGGACCATGACAGCGAAGGCCTGCTGCTGCTGACGGATAACGGTACGCTGGCGCACAAGCTCACCGACCCCAGGCACAAGGCCGACAAGACCTACTGGGTGCAGGTGGAAGGCACGCCCAGCGAAGAGCAGCTGCAACAGCTGCGCGACGGCGTGGTGCTCAACGACGGGCCGACCCTGCCGGCGAAGATCGAGCGCCTCGATCCGGCGCCGTCGCTGTGGACGCGCGATCCGCCGGTGCGTTTCCGCAAGACCGTGCCTGACAGCTGGCTGGCGATCACGATCCGCGAGGGGCGCAACCGCCAGGTGCGGCGCATGACCGCCGCAGTGAACCTGCCAACGCTGCGGCTGGTGCGGGTGGCGATGGGGCCCTATCGTCTGGACGACCTGCAGCCGGGGCAGTGGCGGCAGATCGGTTGAAACAGAAAGGGCCGGATACCTCGCGGCATCCGGCCCCGGCTCGGGGTCAGATCCCTTCCGCAGGAAGGGCTCTGACCCGGTCGGTCACACTCAGGCGTCGCTGCCGATATCGCTGTGCTCGTCCACCACGGTGTCGTTGCGGCGGTCGCGTGCGTTGATGCGCTGCGCCTGCCCATTCACCACGTGGCCATTGGCAGCCTTCTTCTTCTGCTGCTTGCGGTACAGCGCATAGCCGAGCAGGCCGACGCCGACGGCAGCCGCGGCAATGGTCACGGCCGGGTTGCGGCGGGCGAACTTGGTGGCGACCTTGCCGCCGGTCTTCACTGCGCCGAGGGCTGCGCCGGTCTTGATCCAGTCCGCGTTGCGCAGGCTGCCACCGGCGCTCTTCAGGCCATCGCCGGCGGTGTGGGCCAGCTCCAGGGCGCGCTCCAGAGCGCGGTCGGTGATTACAGTCAGCTTGCTCATGCGGGGGTCCTTTGCCTCGGGTCGAAGTCCAGTGTCGCGTGTTGCCCGTAAACGGTATGTCAGTCGGGGACGCAGGCGGTGTGACTTTAGCGTAGCCATTCAGGATCAGGCAGGGTGGGTCGGATCCCTTTCCGTTGGGAAACGGCTCTGACCCCAGCGCCACGCCTGGGGTCAGAGCCCATCGCGATGCAATGGGATCCGACCCCGCCCTTCAGGTTCCGCGCGGCTTGGCCCGGTGCGTGGCCGTCGCCGTCCACGGATCATCCGGCCATGGGTGGCGCGGGTAACGGCCCTTCATCTCCTTTTTCACTTCGGCGTAGGTGCTTTCCCAGAAGTTGCGCAGGTCCTGGGTGACCTGCAGCGGGCGGCCACCGGGGGAAAGCAGGTGCAGGGTCAGCGGCACGCGGCCATCGGCGATGCGCGGCGTGTCGGCCAGGCCGAACAGTTCCTGCAGCTTCACCGCCAGCACCGGCGGCAGCGGATCGCCGCTCTCGCTGTCCAGCGCATAGGTGATCGGCCGCTCCAGTCCGGACGGCACGGTAATGCGGGTCGGCGCATGACGCTCGACCAGCTGCCGTTGTGACCACTCCAGTGGCGATTTCAGCGCTTCGCCAAAGCTGGATTCGTCCAGCGCATCCAGTCGCGTCTTGCCGGCGAACGCGGGCTGCAGCCACTGCGCACGGTTGGCCAGCAGGGCGTCGTCGCTGCAGTCGGGCAGGCCGAGCTCGGGCATCCAGCGGCGCAGCGATTCCACCCGTGCCTGCCACTGGCGCAGGCCTTCGGTCCACGGCAGCGCCTGCAGGCCGAGCTCGGCCACCGCATCGGTCAGCGCCTGCGCGGCGTGCTGCGGATCGACCCGGCCGGCCGAGCGGCTGTCCAACACGATCCGGTCGAAACGGGTCTCGCGCAGGGCCACCAGGGCGCGGCGCTCGCTGTCCCAGCGCACCACGTCTTCGGTGACGAAGCGCTCCGGCCACGCCCTGCGCAGCTGGCCTTCGTCCACCGGTGCGGCACGCAGCAGCAGCGCATCGCGTGCCTCAAAGCGAAGCTCGCTGGCCACCAGCCACGGTTCGCCACGCAGGTCGCTCAGCTCGTGCAGGCGCGCGCTGCGCCCATTGGCCAGCAGGTAACGCAGTGGATCGCTGGGATGCTGGAAGCCGATCCGATCAGGGAAGGCGTGAGCGAGCAGGTCGCCCAGCTCATGGGCCTCGATGCTGGCCGGCGGCGTGGCTTCGCAGCGCAGGCGGCGACGCCACTGCTTGGCGGCGGCATCGATGGCGGCCAGCCCGCTGCGGTTGGCATCGCCCGGTGTGCGGCCATTGCGGAACGCGGCCAGTGCGCGCCAGCGGCTCGCCAGCGCGTCACCGCCCTGGCGCAGCGGATCGCGCGCTTCCAGCAGCGCGGCCAGATCGGCGGCCAGCGCCTGCGAACGTGCATCGGGCGCGGCCAGCAGCATCGCCGCCATCCGTGGGTGCGTACCCAGCGCCAGTATGCGGCGGCCGAGTGCGGTGATCGCACCACTGCTGGACAATGCGCCCAACCGCTGCAGCAGTTCGCGGGCGGCGCCCATCGGGCCGGCAGGTGGCGCATCGAGGAAGCGCAGGTCGCTGCTGCCCCAGGCGGCCAGTTCCAGTGCCAGTCCGGCCAGTTCCACCTGGTCGATCTCGGCGCGGCGCTGCGGCTCCAATCGCTGCGACTGCGGCCACAGCCGCCAGGCCACGCCTTCGGCCACGCGACCGGCGCGACCGGCGCGCTGGTCGGCCGACGCCTGGGCGATGGACACCACGTCCAGCCGGGTGAAGCCGCTGTTGGGGTCGTAGCGCGGTTCGCGTGCCTGGCCGCTGTCGATCACCACGCGCACGCCGGGCAGGGTCACCGACGACTCGGCCACGTTGGTGGCCAGCACCACGCGGCGGCGGCCATCGCTGGCGGCCTGCAGCACGCGCGCCTGCTGTTCCACCGGCAGCTCACCATGCAGGGCCTGTACTTCGACGCCGGCATCCAGCGATTCCTGCAGGCCAGCCTGCACCCGCGCGATCTCGCGCTGGCCGGGCAGGAACACCAGCAGGTCACCGGGGTGATCGGCCAGGGCCTGCTGCACCGCGCGGCGCACCTGCAGTTCCAGCGTCTCATCGCGGCGCGCCGGGAAATGGCTGACCGTCACCGGGTAGCTGCGGCCCTCGCTGCTCAGCCGCGGCGCATCGAGGAAGCGTGCCAGGCGCTCGCCATCCAGCGTGGCCGACATCACTACCAGGCGCAGGTCATCGCGCAGCTGCGCCTGCACGTCCAGCGCCAGCGCCAGGCCGAGGTCACCGCTGAGATGGCGCTCGTGGAATTCGTCGAACAGGATCGCACCGACCTCTTCCAGCATCGGGTCGTCCTGCAGCATGCGGGTCAGGATGCCTTCGGTGACGACTTCAATGCGGGTGCGTGCCGAGACCTTGTTCTCGAAGCGGATGCGGTAGCCGACCGTGCCGCCGACCTCTTCGCCCAGCTGCCGTGCCATGAACAGCGCGGCGCTGCGTGCGGCGACCCGGCGCGGCTCCAGCAGGATGATTTTCCGGCCTTGCAGCCATGGCGCTTCGAGCAGGGCCAGTGGTACCTGGGTGGTCTTGCCGGCGCCGGGCGGGGCTTCCAGCACCAGCCGTGGCTGCACGGCCAGGTGCTGCTGGATCTGCGGCAGCAGCGGGGAAATCGGGAAGAGCGGGGCATTCATGGGCAAAGGATAAGGGGCCATGGCGGCCGCAGGTACAATGCGCGGGCACTTTTCCCCCGCGATGACCATGCACCTGATCGATATCGGCGCCAACCTGACCCACGACTCCTTCGACCGCGACCGCGACGCCGTGCTGGACCGCGCACGGCAGGCCGGCGTGGTGCAGATGGTCATCACCGGTGCCAGCCGCGAGCACTCGCCGCTGGCCGTGCAGCTGGCGCAGCAGCACCCGGGCTTCCTGTATGCCACCGCCGGCGTGCACCCGCATCATGCGGTGGAGTACACCGAGGAATGTGATGCCGAGATGCGCGCACTGCATGATCACCCGGAAGTGGTGGCGGTGGGTGAGTGCGGGCTGGACTACTTCCGTGATTTCTCGCCGCGCCCGGCGCAGCACCGTGCCTTCGAGCGCCAGCTGCAGCTGGCGGCAGACAACGGCAAGCCCCTGTTCCTGCACCAGCGCGATGCACACGCCGATTTCATGGCACAGATGAAGAACTTCGAAGGCCGCATCGGCCCGGCGGTGGTGCATTGCTTCACCGGCGAACGCGATGAGCTGTTCGATTACCTGGACCAGGACTGGTACATCGGCATCACCGGCTGGCTGTGCGACGAGCGCCGTGGCGCGCACCTGCGCGAACTGGTGAAGAACATCCCGGCCAACCGCCTGATGATCGAGACCGATGCGCCCTACCTGTTGCCACGCACGCTGAAGCCGATGCCGAAGGACCGCCGCAACGAACCGATGTTCCTCTTGCACATCGTGGAAGAACTGGCGCGTGACCGTGGCGAGGACGTTGCAGTGACGGCGGCCAATGCGACTGCGGCGACGCGTGCGTTCTTCCGCCTGCCCGACGCGGGTTGATGGGAGTGCCGGTCGCTGGCCGGCAATCAACCGTGGTGCCGGCCAGCGGCCGGCACTACCGGAGCAGGTCGCGCAGGCCCTCACGGTAGCTGGGGAAGCGCGGCTGCCACGCCAGCGCTTCACGCGTGCCACGACTGTCGATGCGCTTGTTGCTCTCGTAGAAGCGGCGTAGCGTCGGGCTGAGTGCAGGGTCGTCCCATGCCACGGCAGGTGGCATCGCAAACCCGCCCAGCTTCGCGGCGAAGGCCAGCACATCCTGCGGTGGTGCCGGCTCGTCATCGCTGGGCAGGTATATCCCCTGCGCAACCGGTCGCTGCATCGCCGCGACGATCACTGCCGCAAGATCCTCTACGTGCAGGCGGTTGAACGCCAGGCCCGGCCGAATCACATGGCGGGCACGGCCCTGTGACAGCTGCAGCAACGCATTGCGCCCCGGCCCGTACAGGCCGGGCAGGCGGAACACCGCCCAAGCGATGCCACGTACCTCTGCAAGCGCACGCCATTGCGCTTCGGCACGCAGGCGCTGCACGCCGGCTGCTTCGGTGGCATCGGCTGCGCTGTGCTCGTCAACCCAGCCGCCGGCCCGATCGGCATACACCGACGTGGACGACAGATAGCCCACCCAGCGCAGTGCCGGGCTGGCCCGCAGAGCCGGCAGCAGCAGGCGCAGTGCCGGGTCGCCCGCGGCATCTGGCGGCACGCTGCACAGCACGGCCTCGGCCTGCGCGACCTCATCGAGCAGGGCGGGCGACGGTGGGGAGTCAGCGTGCAGCTGATGCCGCAGCAGGCCATCGTCCGGCGCCGACGAGGGGTTACGCACCGTGCCGACGACGTGCACCCCCCGCGCCTGCAGATGCGGGGCCAGCACGCATCCGCTCCAGCCCATACCGAGGATCAGCACCCGCATAGGCAGCGCGCCGGCCTGCAACGGGAGGCTCACGCGCCGCGCAGTGCCTGGTAGGCCTGCAGGCTGCTGTAGGCGACCTGCAGCAGCAGGGCTTCCTGATCGGCCTTGCGTGCACGCGCCAGCATGTCGCCGACGATCTGTTCGGCCTCTACCTGCTGGCCGGCTTCCAGATCCCGCAGCATCGACGCCTTCAGTGCCGAGCCCGCCTGGGTGAGGGTGCCGCGTGCGGTGTCCTGCGCGGCATCGGGAATCGGCTCACCGGCAGCTTCGGCCACGGCCAGGCATTCGTCGTACAGGCCGCGCACGATCGCCTCGCCATCATCGGTGGCGACGATGGTGCCGATATCCGCGCGAAGCAGGCAGGTAGCAGCGGCCAGCGCGGTCAGGAAGGTGTACTTGATCCACTGTTCCTGGCCGATGTGTTCGCTCGCCAGGTGATCAAGATGGGCCTGCGCGCAGGCAGCGGCGAAGGCACGCACGCGTGCGGACGCCGCGCCCCCATCGCGTTCGCCGAAGGTGAGCTTGGCCGGCTTGCCCAGGTGCAGCACCGCACCGTCGGGGGCCTTGGTGGCGCTGATGAAGCACAGGCCGCCGAGCACGGCGTCGCGGCCGAAGCGCAGGTCCAGCGCGTTGTAGTGGTGCAGGCCGTTGAGGATCGGCAGCACGGTGGTGTTCGCGCCCACGGCTGGAGCAATGGCGTCGATCGAGCTGTCGAGGTCGTAGGCCTTGCAGCTGAGGATGACCAGATCGAACGGCTTCTGCGCGGCCAATGCGGGCAGCGCATCGGCGGTGACGTGCTGCACCGGGAAGCTGGCATCGCCGAGCGGGCTGCGGATGACCAGGCCATCGCGGTCCAGCTGGGCGGCGCGCGCGGGGCGCACGAGGAAGGTCACGTCCACGCCGGCCTGGGCCAGGCGACCACCGAAGTAACCGCCGGTACCGCCGGCGCCGAGGATCAGGACGCGCATTGCACGTTCACCGCTTTCTGGGGAATCAGATCTGCGATTGTGCCGGAGATTGCGGCCAACGGCGGAGCCCCTCGTGGTGGTTCGCGCAGTTGGTTTCATGAGCTGGGTCGTGTGCGATGGGTTCGCGGGGGACGCCGTGAACCCCGCTCCGCGGTCCGGCCCAGCCGCTGGCGGCTGTGCGTTCGGGCGCTTGCGAAGCAATGCTTCGCAAGCAAAGCGCCCTCACCCCTGGGGGCTTAGCCGAGCCATGCATGGCGCGGATACCCCCGCGAGCCCATCGCACACGACCCCTGACAGTTTCCGGGTGCGGCCACCACGGAAAACAGATCAGGAGCGGAGGCGGGTCGCTCGCTGCGCTCGCTCGTGTAGAGCGGTGCTCAGGGCAGTTGTTCGCTGAAGTCTTCGGTGTAGCCCAACAGCAGTGTGGTGCGGGTGGCCAGGGTTGCAGCCAGTTTTGACCACGTGTCATGCGTTCCGGCCGCGTAGACGCGCTGCAGGTCCGCGACCAACGCATTTGCCTGTGCAGGCGACGGCGCGCTGTCGCGCTGGAAGCCGAGCCACGATGCGCCAAGCCCGAACAGGCGGTAGCCATGGTGCTCCTGCAGGTGCCGGATCAGGGCGTGATTCTGGAAGATGTCCCAGTCCGCGCTGAAGTAACCGTTGGGCAGGGCGGCGATCAGCAGGTCATCGCGGTCCACCGGCACCTGTTGCACGCAGACCACCTCGTCGACGATGAGGTCCGGCGTTGCATTGGCGGCGACCAGCGCCTCGATGTCCTCGTCGCTGCACATCAGCGTGCCCGGCAGCGCGCTCCATTCCAGCCGATGAGAGGAATGCTCGAGCTGCGCGACCACATGCGCCAGCAACCGCTCGCGTGCCGCCAATGCATCTTCGGGGGTTTCCGGATCTTCGTCCTCGTACAGCGCGACGCGCGCGTCGTCGGACGCATGCATGCTGGTGTAGCGGCATTGGCCGACATCATCGAGCGTGCACAGGTAGCGATACCGGGGATCAGCCGCGTGCCGCGAGGCCAGGTATTCCAGCACCTCATCCAGCGTGGGCGAATCGCCCAGCAACGCATGGCTGAAGGCATCGATGGGGCCGTCCGACACGGCCTTGTCCAATGGAATGGAAGTGATCTTCATCGCCACAGCCTAGCCGCAATCCCGAACGAAAAGAGCCGAGCATCGGCTTGGAACGCGTCATCCACGAATGGCTTGGATCCATCGTGTCGACCAAGGTCGACACCTACCAACAGCAGCGCAGAACGACTCCCCGGCAGATCGCAGGAATCTGTCGAAGGCGGGGTGGGTCCGGTTGCGGGGGTGTCTGCGGCATGGATGCCGCGGCCAAGCCCCCAGGATGGGTTTACGGCGTCCCCCGCAACCGGACCCACCCCGCCATCCCCCGGATAGTCAGCTTTTGCCGTTGCCGTTGCCGTTGATTCGGCGGGTGCAGGGCCGCAGGCCCTGCAGGCAAAACTCAGCTGCGCATGCCCACGCCGCGACGCAGCAGCCACAGCGCCAACGCCGTCAGCACCACCACGAAACCGATCATCAGGCCGTAGGCCACCGGCAGCGGTACATCGCTGCTGCCCAGCAGGCCATAGCGGAAGGCGTTGACCATGTAGAAGATCGGGTTGGCGTGCGTGGCCGCTTCGGCCCAGCTCGGCAGCAGCTTCACCGAATAGAACACGCCACCCAGGTAGGTCAGCGGGGTCAGGATGAAGGTCGGCACGATCGCCACGTCATCGAACTTCTTCGCATACACCGCGTTGATGAAGCCGGCCAGCGAGAAGATCGTCGCGCCCAGGATCACCGTGGTCAGCATCACCAGCGGGTGCGGGATGCGCACCGGGGTGAAGAACATCGCGATGATCAGCACGATCACGCCCACCATCAGGCCGCGCAGCACGGCGCCGGCCACGTAGCCCCACAGGATCACCCAGTTCGGCATCGGGCTGACCAGCAGTTCTTCCACGTGGCGGCCGAACTTGGCGCCAAAGAACGAGGAACTGATGTTGCCGTAGCTGTTCTGGATCACGCTCATCATCACCAGGCCCGGCACGATGAACTGCATGTAGGTGTAGCCGCCCATGTCACCCACGCGCGACCCGATCAGGTTGCCGAAGATCAGGAAGTACAGGGTCATGGTGATCGCCGGTGGCACCAGGGTCTGGCCCCAGATGCGCATGATGCGGGCGACTTCGCGGCGCACGATGGTCATCAGCGCGATGCGGTTGCGCTGGCCGTCGGTCAGCTCGGTGGTGCTCATGCAGGCTTCTCCAGGTTGCCGGTGAGGCGCACGAACAGCTCCTCCAGGCGGTTGCTCTTGGTACGCATCGAACGCACGCGGATACCGGCCTCGTTGAGCGTGGCGAACACGCGGTTGAGGTCCATTGCGCGCGGCATGTCGATGTCCAGCGTGTGCGGGTCCGGCGCGGTCAGCGTCGCACCTTCGATCACCGGCAGCTGTGCCGGCAGGTCACCGTCGATGTCCAGCAGGAAGCCCTCCACGTCCAGCTTGGCCAGCAAGGTGCGCATCGGCCCCTGCTCGACGATCTGGCCATGGTTGATGATCGCCAGGTGGCGGCACAGGTACTCGGCTTCTTCCAGGTAGTGCGTGGTAAGGATGATCGTGGTGCCTGCGGCATTGATCTCCTTCAGCACGCGCCACATGTCGCGGCGGATCTCGATGTCCACGCCGGCGGTCGGCTCGTCCAGGATCAGCAGGCGCGGGCGGGTCATCATCGCGCGGGCGATCATCAGCCGGCGCTTCATGCCGCCGGAAAGCGTGCGGCTCATTACCTGTGCCTTTTCCCACAGGTGCGCGCGCTTCAGTTCCTCTTCGGCGCGCTGCTCGGCTTCCTCGCGCGGTACGCCATAGAAGCCGGCGTAGTTCACCAGGATGTCGAAGGGCTTCTCGAACAGGTTGAAGTTGATTTCCTGAGGCACCAGCCCGATCAGGCGCATGGTGGCGCTGCGGTTGCGCACCAGGTCGCTGCCGAACACTTCCACCTGGCCCTCGCTGAGGTTGACCAGGGAGCTGATGATGCCGATCAGGGTCGACTTGCCGGCGCCATTGGGGCCGAGCAGGGCGAAGAAGTCGCCCGGGGCCACTTCCAGGGAAACCCCCTTCAGGGCCTGGGTGCCGTTGTCGTAGGTCTTGCGCAGGTCGCGCACGCGCAGGGCGGGCGCCGTATCGTTCTGGGATGCCAAGCTCGAAGCCTTCGCGCCCATGGGCTGGCGCTAGAGAGGGGCGGGGAGGGGCTATTATAGAAGACCCCGAGGGCTTGCCCCGGCTACACACTGTCCCGAAAAGTCGTGCCTGTTCAATTCCCCCTCAAGCTGGTCGGCTGCCGCATGCTGGCCCCGACCGTCGGCCACTACCAGTTCGTGCGTGACGATGGGCAGCCGCTGGATTTCCAGCCCGGCCAGTTCATCCAGGTCCATTTCAGCTACGCCGACGGCACCGAAACCAAGCGCAGCTACTCGCTGGCGACCATCCACGACCACGCGCTGGGCCCAGGCGAGGCGGTGGATATCGCCGTCAGTTTCGTGCCCGGTGGCGCCGCCACGGCCCTGTTCGAGGCACTGGAGCAGGGCGGCCAGATCAGTGCGTCCGGCCCCTATGGCCGGTTCTGCCTGAATCCCGGTGACCACAACGCCCGTTACCTGCTGATCGCCACCGGTACCGGCGTTACCCCGTACCGCTCGATGCTGCCGCTGCTGGAAAAGGCCATGGCCGAACGCGGTGTGCAGATCGTGCTGTTGCAGGGCGCGCGCAGCCCGGGCGAGCTGCTGTACAGCGAAGATTTTTACAGCTTCGCCGAAAAGCACCCGAACTTCCGTTATGTTCCGTGCCTGTCGCGTGAACTCCCGGCTGATCCGCACCCGGACGTACAGCACGGCTATGTGCAGCAGGCGCTGGCCGGCTTCACGCCGGACCCGGCCACCGACATCGCCTACCTGTGCGGCAACCCGGACATGGTCGATGCCTGTGCCGAGCTGCTGAAGGCCGCCGGCCTGGGCAACCCGCAGATCCGCCGCGAGAAGTACGTCAGCAGCAAGTAAGTCAGGGTAGTGCCGGCCGCTGGCCGGCAGCCCCACGAACCCTGGTAGTGCCGGCCGCTGGCCGGCAGCCCCACGAACCCTGGTAGTGCCGGCCGCTGGCCGGGCAGCCCCACGAACCCTGGTAGTGCCGGCCGCTGGCCGGCAACTCCAAGAACCGGAGGCGGCGCCACGCCGCCCCCGGTACCCTGCCTCAGTACGCGACCCAGGCATCGCGCCAGGCGAAACCGGTGCCCGGGCGATAGGCATCGGCGTTGATGTTGCACCACGCACCCTCCGGGAACGGCCGGCAGGCGTAGAGCTTGCCGTCGGTGCCCTTGACCACGGTTTCGCCCGGCGTGTAGCTGCCGATACCGGCCGGATACACGAAGTCGTAGTCGTCACCCGGCGGCGGATCGACCGGATCGACCGGGCCCGGCAAGCGGGTATCGATCTGGAACAGGTTGCCCGGCTTCAGGTAGACGCGGTTCTCGGTGGCCGAGGCGACCGGCGTGATCACGCCGTTCCTCATCACGCCCACACGCGCCTGCTGTGCACTGGCGTTGACCTTGCGGGCCAGCGCGAGCGGCCACTGGTTCGCAGCGGTCTGGCCTGCGGCCAGGGTGATCTCCGGACGCTCCAGATCATTGCCCTGGGCGTTGAACACGCGCAGCGTCAGGGTGGTGCCTTCTTCCAACGCACCGCGGGCGGTGACCGGGCCGGCGTCCTGCCACTGCGGCGGCGGTTCAACGCCACCACCGCCTTCGAAGCGCACGTCCGCGCAGGTATAGAACGCTTCACCGGAATCCGAGCGTTGCCAGGTGTTGTAGATGATGTGCTGGCCGCTGCGCTTGGGCAGCGGGCAATCCAGCTTGTAGACGTCGCCGGAGACCGGCACGTTGCCCAGCGTGCAGAATTCCTGCAGGTCGGCCCAGCGCAGCGGGCTGCCCGGCTGCCAGCCGTCGCGGGTGACGTAGAACTTCCACTCGCGGGTAGCATGCGGCGCCGGTGCCTTGAACTCGAAGGTGTAGCGCCCGCGCGAATCGGCGCGGATCGGCGAGGTCGGCCAGTCACTGCGGTTCAGATCGAGGCCGCGGTACTTGCTGTTGCCGCCGCTGCACAACTCGCCATCTGGAACCACCGCTTGATGGTTGCCGTTGGCGTTGGCCTGGTTGACACCGGCCCAGTCGTAGAACGGCTGGGCGCCGCCGATGGCCTTGGCGGCGGCGCAGGCCGGGTTGGTCGGATTCTCCGGATTGCCCTCGTGGCACTGCTTCACGCGGCTGAGCGGCTTGGACAGGGTGCCGTGGGCGAAGGCGTTGCCGGACAGTGCCAGGCCGACAACGGCGGACAGTGCGAGGACGGCCCGATGGGACAGGTGCATGCAGGAACTCCTTTGCGAAGTGTTGGAAACCTCGCGGAGTCTTCCCATGTAGCCGCCATATGCCCATCAGACAAGTTTGAAAGGCTGCTGCGTTCCTCTGTTTCTGCAACGCGCGCCCCACTGCGCGACAGGGGAGCCAGGAGGCGGTGTGATGTGCACCGCCTCCCAAATCACTGCGTCAGTACGCGATCCACGCATCGCGCCAGGCCGCGCCCACGCCCGGCCGGTAGGCCTCGGCATTGACGTTGCACCATGCACCCTCCGGGAACGGGCGGCAGGCATACAGCTTGCCGTCGCTGCTCTTCACCACGGTCTGGCCCGGCACGTAGCTGCCGATACCCGCCGGGTACACGTGGTCGAAATCACCACCTGGCGATGGCGTACCCGGGTCCGGCACCTGGGTATCGAGCTGGAAGCGGTTGCCGTCCTTCAGGTACACGCGATTGTCGGTGGCCGACGCCGACGGCGTGATCATGCCATTGGCAAGCACGCCCACGCGCGCATGCCGGGCACTGGCATTGACCTTGCGGGCCAGCGCCAAGGGCCATTGCGCGGCCGAGGTCTGGCCGCTGGCCAGCGTCGCTTCCACACGTTCGACATCGTTGCCGCTGGCATTGAACACGCGCAGTGCCAGCGTCGTACCGACCGGCAATTCACCGCGGGCGGTGACCGGGCCGGCATCCTGCCATTGCGGTGCCGGCGTCGTACCACCGCCGCTGCCCTCAAAGCGTACGTCCATGCAGGTGTAGAACGCTTCGGTCGAATCCGAGCGCTGCCAGGTGTTGTAGATCACATGCTGGCCGGTGCGCTGCGGCAGCGTGCACTGCAGCTTGTAGGTGCCATCGGCAGAGAGCGGTGTATTGCCCAGCGTGCAGAACTCCTGCAGGTCGGCCCAACGCAACGGGCTGCCCGGTTGCCAGCCGTCGCGGGTGACGAAGAAGCGCCAGTCGCGCGTGGCGTGCGGCGCGGTCGCCTTGAACACGAAGGTGAACTTGCCATTGGCATCGGCGTGGATCGGCGTGGTCTGCCAGTCACTGCGGTTCACGTCCAAGCCGCGGAAGGTGGGATTGTTGCCGCTGCACAGCTTGCCGTCGGGCACCACCGCCTGATGGTTGCCGTTGGCGTTGGCCTGGTTGATGCCGTTCCAGTCGTAGAACGCCTGCGATCCGCCCACCGCTTTCGCGGCGGCGCAGGCCGGGTTGGTCGGGTTCTCCGGATTGCCCTGGAAACAGGCATAGACGCGGCTGACCGGCGTGGTCATGGTGCCGTGGGCGAACGCGTTGCCGGCCAGGCACAGGCCTGCAGCGGCGAACGAGGTGGCCAGCAGCAGCGGTGTGGATCGGAATGACATGGCGCTTCCTTGTGGTCGTCGAAAGAGAGCGGTGACCGCAGAGTTGCGCTGCGCGGCGGACTTTCGGCGGCACCATGGCGAGTATCGAGTTGCGGTGCCGGGTGCGGAACCATGGAAATGCTGATCCGTGACTGTGGGTGTGAAGCCCTTCCCGCGGGCTTCACGTGGGCCTGAACGGATGCGCTGGCGATCACGTGTCCGGCGTGGCAATGATCACGTCGTGGAGATCCGGTCATGTCGGCGCCATGCCGACGCGATCCGCTTGGCACGAGAAGCAGCCGTGGGCCGCGTTGTGCAGCTGCACGAAGGCCACGGCAGGGTCGGCAAACAGCGCGTCCAGCCGAGCGCCGACATCCGTGCCTGCGCTGATCTCGGCGGCCAGCATCAATGCAGCCTGGTCATAGGCGCGCAACGAGATCATCCGGCGCTGCACGTACGGGGGTACTTCGCCCGGCGGCAGCACGCAGCGGGTCACGCCACGCTGCACGAAGATCGGGCCCGAGGCGTGATAGGGCGAGTGCAGGGGCAGGTGCACGTGGGACAACAGCAGCAGCTCGCTGCCACCGGGCGGATCGCTCAGGCTGATCCGGCAGGGGTGTCCTCCTGATTCGCCGGCCCAGCGACGCCGGATGCCCAGCGCAGCCAGCGCGGTGTCGCTCTTTTCGAACAGGTGCAGGAACGGGCGGTGGTCGATGCCACCGAGGTACCACGCATGCATGGGCGTCTCCTTGGTTTTCCGCGGATTCTGCGCAGGCACCGGCCGCCGTGCTCGCCGTTTTCAGACCCCGCATCTCCATCGGGCCAGGCAGCGCCACGGGGATCGCAGCACAAGGCGCCAAGATGCGCGCGCCGCCCCGGCCGATGAGCGCCGCATGTCCCTGGATGTCCCCACCCTCACCGTGCTTGGCTTCCTGCTCTGCATCGCTGGGGCCATCTGGCCGGAGACGAGTACTGCGCCACTTCGCTGCGTTGATGCAGCACGGTTTGCAGGGCCATGACACGCTGCTGGGCCGCTACGGTGGCGAGGAGTTCGTGCTGGTGCTGGCCAGCAGCACGCAGGCGGAAGCGATGGCGCGGGCTGCGGCGATCCGTACCGCTCTGCAGCAGAAGCCGGCGCGGCTGGCCACCGGGCCGGTGACGTTCACTGCCAGCATCGGCCTGGCGATGGACGACGGTCAGGGCGAGCTGTCCACGCTGCTGGCAGCGGCAGACGCGGCGCTGTACCGGGCCAAGGCCGCCGGCCGCGATCGCCTGGCCTGCGCCACGCCGGCGGAGATTTCGCGTCTGCCCATCGCCGACGACGCCGTGCCCGTGTAAGTTGAGTCACATCTTCCGCGGCAGCCCGTCGTGGTTGCCAGGAACGTCCTCCAGGGGAAACGAGCACGATGCAAAGACACCACCTCGCGTTGGCCGCAGTGTTGGCCAGCCTGATGCTTGCCGGATGCAGCCAGTCACCGTCACCCGGCGCCGAAGGCGCCAGCGATGCACCCAGCCGCCGTTTCGGCACGATCGACTTCCAGCCCTGCACGCTGTCCACGGTAGGTGCCAGTGCCAACGTGGAAGCGCAGTGCGCCACCCTGCAGGTGCCGGAGGACCGGGCCCAGCCCGCTGGCCGGCGCATTGGCCTGCGCATCGCCTGGCTGGAATCGGGCAGCAGCGGCTCCAGCCAGCCCGACCCGGTGTTCTTCCTGGCCGGTGGCCCCGGCCAGGCCGCCAGCGAAGTGGCCGTCATCGTCGATACCGCGCTGCGTCAGGTGCGCAAGCAGCGGGACATCTTCCTGGTCGACCAGCGCGGCACCGGCGGCTCCAACCCGCTCAGCTGCCTCGGCGCGGACGGAAAGGAACTGCCGATGGACGAGGACGCGGCGCCCTCCGAGGCCTTGCTGCGCGACTATGCCCAGCGATGCGCGGCTTCCCTGCAGGGACGTGCGGACGCACGTTTCTACACCACCACCGAAGCCATTGCCGACCTGGACGCGGTCCGCCAGGCCTTGGGCGTGGACCGGGTCAATCTGATCGGTGCGTCCTACGGCACCCGCGTGGCCCAGCGCTATGCGGGTACCTATCCACAGCACACCCGCAGCATCGTCATCGATGGCGTGGTGCCGAATGAGCTGGTGGTGGGCGGCGATTTCGCCAGGACGTTCGAAGACGCGATCGCCCTGCAGTCGGCACAGTGCCGCAAGGACGCTGCCTGCAGCCGGCGCTTCCCGACCGATACCCGTGCGCAGCTGCGCAGCGTGGTCGAGACCCTGCGCCGTGCACCGG
Source organism: Stenotrophomonas maltophilia (assembly GCF_900186865.1). Lineage (NCBI taxonomy): Bacteria > Pseudomonadati > Pseudomonadota > Gammaproteobacteria > Lysobacterales > Lysobacteraceae > Stenotrophomonas > Stenotrophomonas maltophilia. The sequence continues at coordinate 4,790,876 of NZ_LT906480.1, read as the reverse complement.
TTCCGGTCGAGTATCGCGATCCCGGCACCTACGACACCCGGAAGGATGTGCTGACACCGGACAGCGTGGTGGGCCTGGCGTTTGCGTTTTCCTACGTACCCCAGTACGCCTCATTGCTGCCGCTGGTTCTTGATGAAGCCGCGCACGGCCGCTACGCGCCGCTCGCCTCGTTGGCGCGCGGTGCGAACCGCAGCATGGATTTCCAGATCAACCGTGGCATGCACTGGTCGGTGATCTGCAGCGAAGACGCGCCGCGCTACCAGGCGCCGGCCGAGGATCCCGGGCGCCTGTTCGGCAACGACGTGGCAAGTTCCTTCTTTGCCGCCTGCCCGGTATGGCCGCACCGGCCGGCACCGGCAGCCAATGCCGTGCCGCTGCGCAGTGACGTACCGGCGCTGCTGTTGTCTGGTGAACTGGACCCGGTGACCCCGCCGCGCTATGCCGAGCAGGTCCTCAAGGGCCTGCCCAATGGACGCGCGCTGGTCGCCCGTGGCCAGGGCCACGGCACGCTGACCGCCGGCTGCATGCCGCGCCTGCTTGGCCAGTTCATCGACACGACCGATGCCAAGGCGCTGGATGCCGGCTGCCTGGACACGCTGAGCTACGTGCCGGCGTTCACCTCGTTCAACGGATGGGAACCATGATCGTCGCCGACAACCTGCACAAGGCCTTCGACACCCGCACCGGCCGTATCCAGGCCGTGTCCAACGTCGGCTTCCGCGCCGAGGATGGCCGCATCACCGGCCTGCTGGGGCCCAATGGTGCTGGCAAGACCACCACCATGCGCATGCTGTACACGCTGATGACCCCCGACCAGGGCAGCATCAGCGTCGATGGTGTCGATGCTGCGCGCAATCCGGTGGAAGTGCGTCGCCATCTCGGCGTGCTGCCCGACGCGCGTGGCGTCTACAAGCGCCTGACCGCGCGTGAGAACATCGCCTACTTCGGCGAACTGCATGGCCTGTCGGCCGAGCGCATCCGCGAGCGCATCGAGGTGCTGTCGCACGCGCTGGACATGGGGGACATCCTCGACCGCCAGACCGATGGCTTCTCGCAGGGCCAGCGCACCAAGACCGCGATCGCCCGCGCACTGGTGCACGACCCGCGCAACGTCATTCTCGATGAACCGACCAACGGCCTGGACGTGATGACCACCCGCGCACTGCGCCGCTTCCTGCTGGGCCTGCGCGAAGAAGGCCGCTGCGTGATCCTGTCTAGCCACATCATGCAGGAGGTGGCCGCGCTGTGCGATCACATCGTGATCATCGCCAAGGGCACGGTGATGGCCGCCGGCAGCGCCGATGAACTGCGCGCGCAGTCCGGCGAATCCAACCTGGAGGATGCGTTCGTGAAACTGATCGGCAGCGAAGAGGGCCTGCACGCATGAGCATGATGTCGACCCTGATGACGGTGATGCGCAAGGAGCTGCGTGACCTGTCGCGCGACCGCCGTACGCTGGCGCTGACCCTGCTGTTCGGGCCGCTGCTGTACCCGCTGCTGATCCTGGGCATGGGCAAGCTGTCCGAAAGCCGCGTGCGCACGCAGATCGAGCAGCCGCTGCAGATTCCCACCATCGGCGCCGAACATGCGCCGAACCTGGTGCGCTTCCTGGCTGCCCAGGGCCTGAATACCGCTGCTGCGCCGAAGGACCTGGCCGAGGCCATCCGTTCGCAGGACATCGACGTGGCGCTGCGCATCAGCCCGGACTTCGGCAGGGACTGGGCCGATGGCAAGCCAGCGCCGGTGGAGGTGATCAGTGACAGTACACGACGTGCCGCCGAGGTGCCCACTGCGCGCCTGCAGGCGGCGTTGGCCACGTACAACGGGCAGGTAGGGGCGCTGCGGCTGATGGCGCGGGGCATCGACGCCCAGGTCGCACGGCCGCTGGACGTGGCCAGCCAGGACATGGCCAGTGCCGAAGCCAAGCGTGGCCTGATGCTGTCGGCGTTGTTGCCGATCCTGCTGACCCTCACCTCGTTCCTCGGTGGTGCCTACCTGGTAATGGACACCACCGCCGGCGAGCGTGAGCGGCAGTCGCTGGAGCCGCTGCTGGCCACGCCGGGGTCGCGCAGTGCCATTGTCAGCGGCAAGATCGCCGCCGCCTGCATGGTCGGCTTTGCGTCGCTGCTGTTGACCCTGGCCGCGTTCAAGGTGAGCGCGCAGATCGCCCCCGGCAACATCGGCCGCCAGCTCAACATGAACATCATGGCGATGGTGCAGATGCTGCTGGTGATGCTGCCGATGCTGCTGATCGGCACCTCGCTGCTGACCTTCCTGGCCGCAGCGGCCAAGAGCATGAAGGAAGCGCAGAGCCACATGACCTGGTTGATGCTTCTGCCGATGCTGCCGGGCTATGCGCTGATTGCCTACCCGGTGAAGAGCCAGCTGTGGCAGTACGCCGTGCCGTTCCTGTCGCAGAACCAGATGCTGCTGAAGGTGATCCGCCACGAGACCATCACACCCGCGGTCTGGGCCATCTACCTCGGCGCCAGCCTCGGCCTGGCCGCCGTGCTGTGGTTCGCCGCCGTGCGCCGGTATCACAACGAGCGCCTGGCCATCTCCGGCTGACCGCAGAGATAGCGCCGGGCTGTGCCCGGCGGATATGAAACGAGGCCCGGTCATGCCGGGCCTCGTTGTTTTCAGCACTGCTTTGCTTGCCAAGTACCGAAGCGCTGCGCAATCACCGGCGCCAGGCGGTCGAAGTTTTCCCAGGTATCGGCGACGTGGTACAGCGAAGGGAGATCATCTGCCAGCAACTCGATGTAGTCATCGGGATAAACGGCATCATCAGCTTGGTAGTACTCCAGCGTGAATGCATTCGCCTCATCGTTGATCATTTCATCAAGGAACTTGCCATCACACACCAGCAGGAACTGACCGGGTGTCATTGCACGCCGGGTCAAGGCTCCCAGCTCCTCCTGCATGTCATCCAACAGCTCTTCGCCTGCCATCCCCCGTAGCAGCAGCCACGCCAGATACATTCCGATGTGGGTAGCGCCTGCCTCAGGGGAGAGATCGGCAGGGAAGTCGCCGTCAGAGTGCCAGCTGGCGTCGTCGTACTTCATATGGGTGCGTCTGTGGACCAACGGGCAGGTTAGGTCGCGAAGATATACAGCGCGAGTGTTGATTGCGTCACTCCACGCTATACCGCGCAGGCGTCACCCCCATCTCGCGCTTGAACACGGCGATGAAGGCGCTGGGCGTGTCGTACCCCATCGACAGCGCGACGCTGATCACCGGCTCGCCGGACAGCAGGCGTGGCAGCGCCAGCAGCACCCGCAGGCGTTGCCGCCACTGGCTCAGCGTCATGCCGGTCTCGGCCAGCCAGTGGCGGGCCAGGCTGCGGCCGGACAGGCCACTGCTGGCGGCCCAGTCCTCGACGCTGCGGTTGTCGTGCGGCGCGCGAGCCAGCGCGGCGGCGATCCGGCCCAGGCGCCGGTCACGCGGTTGTGGCAGGGCCAGCGGCAGCGGCGTGCTAGCAGTGATCTCATCGGCGATCACGCCGGCCAGGCGTGCCTGCGCAGCATCCAGTGGCGCATGGGGCCATTGCAGCGCACGTGCTGTCGCCGCCTGCAGCAGCGCACTGGGCTGGAAGATGCGTGGTGTGGCGGGCAGACCCAGGCAGGCCTCCGCGTTGAAGTACAGGCTCCAGCCATTGAACCCGTCTGCGCCCAGCAGCGCGTGGGGCACCAAGGGCGGTATCCAGGCGACGTGACCTGCGGGCAGCAGCCAGTGCAGGTCGTCGGCGGCGATCCGCAGCAGCCCCTGGTGCGCACCCAGCAGCTGCCCACGCGCATGCCGGTGGCGGGCCGTGCGACGCTTGCCGAGCTGGTGCAGCCCGGCCGCCAGCACCACCGGTCCATCGGTGGCATCGGCCAGCGCGGGGGCGAGCAATGCGGCGGTTGTCTGATCTGCCATATCGATTGGCAGTTATACGGCAGAAACGTCGCCTCCGGGCCCCGACACTGGGGCCCACTTCAACGGAGCGCTTCCCCATGCAGCCACACGACATCCTCCCCGACCATCAGAACGACGTGCAGGTGAACGGCGTCACCGTGCGCAAGGGCAGTGTCGGCGCCTTCCTGGCCAGCGTCCGTGACTGGCAGGATCCCGCCAGCGATGTTGCCACCCGTTCCACTGCCGAAGCCGACCTGCGTGCGCTGCTGCCGGGCCTGCACGCGCTGGGCCTGTTCCAGGTGCTGACGGCGCGCGATCCGGCACTGCAACACCTGATCGATGGAGCGGCCTGAAACGGACAAGGCCCGGACATGCCGGGCCTTGGCGTCATTGCAGGGGCAGAAACGACTTAATCCCCTCCGTCCCCTTTTTCGTTCAGTTGTTGCCCGGCGCGAACACCAGCGTACGGCGGGTGGTCACCGGCGCGCTGACCGGCTCGAAGCGCCAGCGCTTGACCGCGTTCAGGGCTTCACGGTCGAACACGCGTCCCGGCGTCGCGCGCAGCACGCGAGCGTTCACCACCGAGCCGTCAGTGCCGACGGTGATCTCCACCAGCACTTCGCCGGAGGTTCCCGAACGCAGCGCTTCGCCCGGATAGCGCGGCGCCGGTGTGCTGACCGGGCGCAGGGTGGGCGCTGCCGGTGCGGCGGCCTGGCGTGCGGCGCTGGCCTGCTGGGCGGCAGCCTGCTGCTGCTTCTGCTCGGCCTCGCGGCGGGCGGCGGCCTGGCGCTCGGCTTCCTGGCGCTCGTTGTCGCGGCGCGCGGCATCCTGCTGCGCGGCAATCTGCTTGGCGGCGTCGGCTTCCTTGGCGCGCTGCTCGCTCAGGCGCTGCTGCTCGGTCTGCTGCTTGCTGCGGTCCTCGGCGTCCTTCTTGGCCTTCTCGGCTTCCGCTTCGGTGCGCTTGGCTGCGTTCTGCACGCCCTTGGCCAGGCCGTCCTTCAGGCGCGGCAGGGCCGGCGCGGATGCATCCACCTTCTCGATCAGTGCCACCAGGCGCTGCGCTTCGGTGTAGTCCTCGCGGCCCAGGTGTTGCTCGGCGGCGATCAGGGTGTACGGCAGCAGGTCGGTCAGTGCGCTCTTCACCGAGGCGTCGTCCGGCGTCTTGTCACGCAGGGCGAGGTAGTACTCGATGGCGTTGTCGCCGGCCGGTGCATACATGCGGTTCTCGCGCAGCGCCTGGCTGGCCGACTCGCGCAGCTGCTCGGTGCCCATGGACTGCACCTTGGCAGCAACCGCCGGTGCGGCGGGTGCGGCAGCGGCAGGCGCCGTGGCGGCAGCAGGCGCTGCGGATTCTTCCTTGCCCGAGCAGGCGGCCAGTGCCAGTGCCAGGGCAACCGGCAGCCACCGGCGCGCGGCGGTGATCGTTGAGACGTGCGACATCCTGCTCCCCTCTAGAAGACGACGTGACGTAAATCATTGATACGCATGGCCGGGACCTGCGGTCCGGGCGCGGCAGGGTGACGTTTCCCGACGCCACCGCCGGCAACGGCGAGGGTGCAATCTAGCATCCCGGCCACCGCCGCGCACAAGGGACGGTGGCCGGAAAGGGGCAGCGGCGGTCAAGCCGCTGGCGGCGGCGACCTCAGTGGTCGTGTGCCTTGTCGTGCGACTTGCTGTGGCTGTTGGACATCAGCTTGTCGGTCCAGGCGATGCCGATCGCCGACAGGATGAACACGCAGTGGATGATGGTCTGCCACAGCACGCCATCCTGGGTCAGCATCGAGCAGCGGGCGACACCGATGTTGGCAGCGGCCACGCTCATCTGCTCCGGCGTGCACAGCGGGATGCCGCCCAGCGCACCGCTGGCGATGAAGGTCTTCAGCAGGTGGATCGAGGAGATGCCGATGATCGCCATCGCCAGCTTCACCTTCAGCACGCTGGCATTGACGTGGCTCAGCCATTCCGGCTGGTCCGGGTGGCCTTCCAGGCGCAGGCGCGAGACGAAGGTCTCGTAGCCGCCGACGATCACCATCACCAGCAGGTTGGAGATCATCACCACGTCGATCAGGCCCAGCACGATCAGCATGATCTGCTGCTCGCCCATCGACACCGAGTGCGAGATCAGGTGCCACAGTTCCTTGCCGAACAGGAACACGTAGACGCACTGCGCCACGATCAGGCCCAGGTACAGCGGCAGCTGCAGCCAGCGCGAGGCGAAGATCAGCGTGGGCAAGGGGGAGAGCGGCGGGCGGTTTGCACTCATGCGAGGGATGCTGCGTTGCGGGGGAGAGGCGAGGTTACCGGCCGGCCATGACGGTGCCAACCCAACTCACGCACTAGACTTCAGGTTCCTTTCCGCACCCCGAGCCGCCGCCATGATCGACCTGTATTACTGGCCCACCCCGAACGGCCACAAAGTGACCCTGCTGCTGGAAGAAACCGGCCTGGAATACCGCATCCACCCGGTCAACATCGGCTCGGGCGACCAGTTCAAGCCGGAATTCCTGGCGATCTCGCCGAACAACAAGATGCCGGCCATCGTCGACCAGGCCCCGGCCGATGGCGGTGCTCCCCAGAGCGTGTTCGAGTCCGGCGCGATCCTGCTGTACCTTGCCGAGAAGACCGGCCGCTTCCTGCCCAGCGACCCCCGCGGCCGCGTCACCACCCTGGAGTGGCTGTTCTGGCAGATGGCCGGCCTGGGCCCGATGAGCGGCCAGATGGGCCACTTCAACGTATACGCGCCTGAAAAGATCCCGTATGCCATCGAGCGCTACGACAACGAAGTGCGCCGCCTGCACGGGGTGATGGACAAGCGCCTGGCCCAGCACGCCTTCCTGGCCGGCGACGAGTACACCATCGCCGACATGGCCAGCTACCCGTGGATCGGCGCCTACGACAAGCTGCTGGTGGATTTCACCGCGTTCCCGAACCTCAAGCGCTGGCATGAAGCCATTGCCGCACGCCCGGCCACCCAGCGGGCCTATGCCCCGCGCCAGCAGGTGAACCCCAACGCCGGCAAGCCGCTCAGCGACGAGGAGCGCAAGCACCTGTTCGCCCAGCGCTGACCGCCTCGGGGTCGGATCCCTTTGCAGCGCAAAGGGCTCTGACCCCAGCACCAGGCCATGGGCAGAAGGTCATGCTGCCTTCCCGCACAGGCTTGGTTAGGATGGGGGACGACCGCTCCGCGTCCATCGCGGGGGCGGACCTGCCGTTTGCCGGGATCCTCCATGCGCCACCTGTTCGCTTCGCTCGCCCTCATGCTCGCCACCAGTACCGCCGCCCACGCTGAAAAGCTGACCCTGGAAGCCATCACCGGCCCGTTGCCGTTGTCCGGCCCAACCCTGATGAAGCCGAAGGTGGCGCCCGACGGTTCGCAGGTCAGCTTCCTGCGCGGCAAGGACAGCGACCGCAACCAGCTGGACCTGTGGACCTACGACATCGACAGTGGCCAGACCCGGTTGCTGGTTGATTCCAAGGTGGTGCTGCCCGGCACCGAGACCCTCAGCGACGAGGAGAAGGCCCGCCGCGAGCGCCAGCGCATCGCCGCGATGACCGGCATCGTCGATTACCAGTGGTCGCCGGACGCGCAGCGCCTGCTGTTCCCGCTGGGCGGCGAGCTGTACCTGTACGACCTCAAGCAGCAGGGCCAGGCGGCGGTGCGCCAGCTGACCCATGGTGAAGGCTTCGCCACCGACGCCAAGCTGTCGCCCAAGGGCGGCTTCGTCAGCTTCATCCGCGGCCGCAACCTGTGGGTGATCGACCTGGCCAGCGGCAGGCAGCTGCAGCTGACCCGCGACGGCAGCACCACCATCGGCAACGGCGTTGCCGAGTTCGTCGCCGACGAGGAAATGGATCGCCACACCGGTTACTGGTGGGCGCCGGACGATTCGGCGATTGCCTTTGCCCGCATCGACGAATCGCCGGTACCGGTGCAGAAGCGCTACGAGGTCTATGCCGACCGCACCGACGTGATCGAGCAGCGTTACCCGGCCGCCGGCGATGCCAACGTGCGCGTGCAGCTGGGCGTGATCGCACCGGCCGCCGATGCGCAGCCGCGCTGGGTCGACCTCGGCAAGGAACAGGACATCTACCTGGCCCGCGTGGACTGGCGCGATGCGCAGCACCTGAGCTTCCAGCGCCAGTCGCGTGACCAGAAGCAGCTGGACCTGGTGGAAGTGGCACTCGACTCCAACCGCCAGCGCGTGCTCGCCCACGAAACCAGCCCGACCTGGGTGCCGCTGCACAACAGCCTGCGTTTCCTCGACGATGGCAGCGTGCTGTGGTCGTCCGAACGCACCGGCTTCCAGCACCTGTACCGCATCGACAGCAAGGGCAAGGCCACCGCGCTGACCCACGGCAACTGGCCGGTGGACGAGCTGCTGGCGGTTGATGAAAAGGCTGGCAAGGCCTACTTCCGCGCCGGCATCGAGACCTCGCGCGAAAGCCAGATCTACGCGGTGTCGCTGCAGGGCGGTGAGCCGCAGCGCCTGTCGAAGGCGCCGGGCATGCACAGCGCCAGCTTCGCCCGCAACGCCAGCGTCTACGTGGACAGCTGGTCCAACAGCACCACGCCGCCGCAGATCGAACTGTTCCGCGCCAATGGCGAGAAGATCGCCACCCTGCTCGAGAACGACCTGGCCGATCCCAAGCATCCGTATGCGCGCTACCGCGATGCGCAGCGCCCGGTGGAGTTCGGCACGTTGATGGCTGCCGACGGCAAGACCCCGCTGAACTACAGCGTGATCAAGCCGGCCGGCTTCGATCCGTCCAAGCGCTACCCGGTGGCCGTGTACGTCTATGGTGGCCCGGCCAGCCAGACCGTCACCGACAGCTGGCCCGGCCGTGGCGACCACCTGTTCAACCAGTACCTGGCCCAGCAGGGCTACGTGGTGTTCTCGCTGGACAACCGTGGCACCCCGCGCCGTGGCCGCGACTTCGGTGGTGCGCTGTATGGCAAGCAGGGCACGGTGGAAGTGACCGACCAGCTGCGCGGCGTGGCCTGGCTGAAGCAGCAGCCATGGGTGGACCCGGCGCGCATCGGCGTGCAGGGCTGGTCCAACGGCGGCTACATGACCCTGATGCTGCTGGCCAAGGCTTCGAACCAGTACGCCTGTGGCGTGGCCGGTGCGCCGGTGACCGACTGGGGCCTGTACGACAGCCATTACACCGAACGCTACATGGACCTGCCGGCGCGCAATGAAGCGGGTTACCGCGAAGCGCGCGTGCTGACCCATATCGATGGCCTGCGCTCGCCGCTGCTGCTGATCCACGGCATGGCTGACGACAACGTGTTGTTCACCAATTCGACCAGCCTGATGAGCGCGTTGCAGAAGCGTGCACAGCCGTTCGAGCTGATGACCTACCCGGGTGCCAAGCATGGCCTGTCCGGCGCCGATGCCCTGCATCGCTACCGCGTGGCCGAAGCCTTCCTGGGACGTTGCCTCAAGCCCTGATCCAGCAACGGGAAGGAGCCCGCCGATGACCCTGCCACCGCCGATTCCCGCCCATGACCCGGCATCCGCCGGTTGGTGGTGCCGCCACTGGCGCTGGGCGATGCCGTTGATGGTGGTGCTGGTGCTGGGTGGTGCAGGGGGTGTGGTGACCTGGAGCGTGCTGCGCTGGAGCGAGGCGGCACGCGAGAGCCCGCCGATGCGCGAGGCGCTGCGGCGGGCGGGCTGCAGTATTGAACTGGTGGAAGCGTTCGGTGAGCCGTTGAACATCGAGTCGATGCCGCTGGGCAGCATGCAGACTGCGATCAACGGCCAGCGTGATGTCGGCCTGACCGTAGCCCTGGAAGGACCGCATGCGCACGGGCGGTTGTTCGTGCAGGGTACCCGTCGCGATGACGTGTGGGACTACCCGGTGATGTACGTGTTGGGCGAGGACAAGCAGACCTTCGACCTGACGGCGCTGGATGACGACGAGGCCGCGCAGGAGTGCGAGCTGAAGGCCTGCCGTGATCGCGGCGAATGCCCGCTGACCGCCGTGCTCTGACCTCCGGGCGCAGGCGACTGCGGGACGTCGACTGGGTAGAGTCGGCTGGATAGAGTCGACTGTCAGTCGACTGCTCTTCGATCAGACAGCGAAAAACCCCGCGCTGCGCGCGATAGTCGACTGACAGTCGACTCTACCCCCGCCGGGTTTCCGCGGAGCCCGGCTGCACAACCAGCCCGCCATGACTTCCCGCCGATTGTCGCCATCGCCTTGAGCGCGTAGGGTGCGGGCAACCCTTTGCTGGAGTGTCCCATGAAGCCGATTGCGCTCGCCGTTGCCCTGGCCCTGACTGCCGCACCGCTGCTGTCCGCACCACCGGCGCTGGCGGCACCCTCCGCCAAGGCCGCCACCCCGGCCAGCCCGGCCTGGGTCGCCCGCAGCAATGCGCTGGCGCAGATTCTGCTGGACGCCCAGGGCCCGTTCCAGCCGGAGGAAACCGGCTTCTTCGGCGTGCCCGGCTACGACGACAAGGTGGCCGATCTCGGCCCGGACAACGGCAAGCGCTACCGCGCTGCCATGGCCAAGGCACGTGACGAACTGAAGGCAAAGCTGGCCGTCGAGAAGGATCCCAATGTCCGCCAGGACTTGGAAATCATGATCCACGCCGCCAGCCAGAACATCGAAGGCAGCGAGCTCAACGAGAAGTACCTGCTGCCGTGGAGCGATGCGCCGCAGACCGTGTTCAGCGGCCTCAACCTGCTGCTGTCCGACCAGGTGCCGGTCGAGCGTCGGGCCAAGGCGGTCGACCGCCTCAAGGCCTATGCCGGCCTGCAGCCGGGCGGCACCGCCTTCACCACGCTGGCGCGCCAGCGCTACGAGGAACGGCTGAAGGACAGCAGCCTGTTGCAGCCGACGAAGATTGAAGTGCAGCAGTCGCTGGACAACGTCGAGACCTACATCACCGGTATCGAGTCGCTGCTGAAGAAGTACCAGATTGCCGGCGCCGATGAAGCAATGAAGGCGCTGGCCGGGCAGATGAAGGACTACGCCGTCTGGACCCGCAAGGAGGTACTGCCGAAGTCACGTGCCGACGCACGCCTGCCGGCGCCGTTGTACGCCTACCAGCTCAAGCAGGTCGGCATCGACATCGACCCGAAGCTGCTGATGCAGCGCGCGCAGCTGGAGTTCATGGAAACCCGCTCGGCGATGCAGCAGCTGGCACCGCTGGTGGTGAAGGACAAGGGGCTGAAGGTGGCCGACCCGAGCGATCCGGTGGCGGTGATCCGCGCGCTGAAGGCCGACAAGATCGCCGACGACCATCTGGAAGGTCACTATCGCAAGGTGATCGATGCGATCGATCCGCTGATCCGCGAGCACGCCATCGTGGACGTGCCCAAGCGCGCCATGCAGATGCGCCTGGGCTCGGCCGCCGAGAGCGCGGCCAGCCCGGCCCCGCACTTCCTGCCGGCCCCGCTGGTCAACAACACCGGGCAGCAGGGCACCTTCGTGCTGCCGCTGGGCAACCCGGCAGCGGGTCCGGGCGCGCAGTACGACGACTTCAACTTCGGTGCGGCAGCATGGACGCTGAGCGCGCATGAAGGCCGCCCCGGCCACGAGCTGCAGTTCACCGCGATGGTCGAGCGTGGTGTGTCGCTGGCACGCACCATGTTCGCGTTCAATTCGGTGAACGTGGAAGGCTGGGCGCTGTACGCCGAAGCCGAGATGGTGCCGTACGAGCCGCTGGACGGGCAGATGATCGCCCTGCAGTTCCGCCTGCTGCGCGCCGCGCGCGCGATGCTCGACCCGATGCTCAACCTCGGCCTGACCGACCGTGCCAACGGCGAGCGCGTGCTGATGGAGCAGGTCGGCCTGTCCAAGGCGATGGCCACCCAGGAACTGGACCGCTACATGGTGCGGATGCCGGGCCAGGCCGGTAGCTACTTCTACGGCTACACCCGCATCCTGGAACTGCGCATGCAGACGGAACTGGCGCTGGGTGCGAAGTTCGACCGCCTGGCGTTCAACAACTTCCTGCTCGACCAGGGCCTGCTGCCGCCGGACCAGCTGGCCGACGCGGTGAACAAGGTGTTTGTACCGAAGTACAAGCGCTGAGCATCACCGGGTAGTGCCGGCCGCTGGCCGGCATTGCCCCTGGCGCAGGAAGGATTCCTGGGGTTGCCGGCCAGCGGCCGGCACTACCTGCGGTGACGCTGCTGCGTCACCGCTGCGGGGTAATCACCTGTGTCGGCAACCGCGCCGGCGGTGCCGGATTCGGCACCCAGATCGCGACGCCCGCGGCGCGCTTCTGCGTGGTCGGAATCCCGATGCCGACGCCGCCACCGACGTGCGAGCCGAACGTGCCCGCGCCTACCGACATGCCTACCGGCGAACCGCTGCTGCCCACGCCCATCAGCACCACGCCGTTGGCGCCCAGCGCTGCGGCTTCACGCTTCAGGCGGGCCACGGCGGCGTCGGTCTGGCCCTGGGTGCCGAAGCCGACGGCGGAAGACGATTCCAGCTGGGCGATTTCCTGGGAGCCGGCCGGTGGCGTCGAATAGATCTGCACCAGCGCCGGATCGATCGGTGCGCGGGCGCGGCCCAGCATCACCTTGGAGGTGCTGGCACAGCCGGCGGCGACCAGCAGCATGGCCGCCAACGCGGCCCAACGGATGTTCATGGCACTTCCCCTGCAGGACTGGTTGCGATGATCGGCGGGCCACTCTGAATCGGCGCCAACACCCGGGCCGGGGCACGCACGACAGCACGCTAGCACGGGCCGGGTGACAGCCCCGCCAATGGCAGTAGGCGGCGGCAACGGGAACGATTATGGTGGGGCCAGGAACCAACTGCGGGAGAGCGGCATGGGTGTGATCAGTCTGTTGTGGGGCGTATTGGCGCTGTTGTGGATGATCCTGGCGTTGATTCCGCTGCTGGGCTGGGGCAACTGGTTCCTGATCCCGTTCGCCGCGGTCGGTGCGGTGATCGCCGCGCTGGGCATCCTGTTCACCCACCCGAGCAAGCGTGGCCGGGCCTGGGCCGGGTTGGTCCTGAACGGTATCGTGGTGGTGGTCGGCATCCTGCGTCTTGGCCTGGGCGGCGGCGTGGTCTGAGCCCGGTCCCGGGTGCGACAGGGCGTCGCAGGCACACGGCCGGTGGCCGGGCGGGGGCGTACAATGAATGGCTGCGCGAGCCCCCCGCGTGCCTGTGAATCCGCGCCCCGCGCGGCTGCCCCATGATCATCCGACCCCGTCCCCACGGCTGGCAACTGCTGTACATCCTGCGCGGTTCGATCGTCAAAGCGATCGCGCCGAAGGTGCTGGCCATCCTGATCCTGTCCATCGCCGTGGCTGCGGTGGTCGAACTGGCGCCCCCCACCGGCATCGAACGCGTGTCGGTGACCCCGTTCACCCTGCTTGGCCTGGTGCTGTCGATCTTCCTCAGCTTCCGCAACAGCGCCTGCTACGACCGCTGGTGGGAAGGACGCAAGCTGTGGGGCCAGCTGGTCTACGAATCGCGTTCGCTGGCGCGCCAGGTAAACCTGCTGCTGGCCGACGACGCGGGCCGTCGTCGGCGCGTCGCCTACCTCACCACCGCGTTCGCCCATGCGCTGGCGGCGCGACTGCGTGGTCGCATCGTCGCCCTGGCAGCACTGCCGTGGCTGGACAAGCGCCAGCGCGAACAGCTGGGCCAGCGCGAGAACGTGCCCGATGCACTGCTGGCGATGATCGCGGCCGAACTGGCGCATGCGCTGCGCGCCGGCCAGCTCGAGCCCATCCTCTACACCCAGCTGGAAGAGCGCCTGCACGCGATGTCGTCGATCCAGGCCGGCTGCGAGCGCATCCTCACCACGCCGCTGCCGTTCGCCTACACCCTGCTGCTGCACCGCTGCGCGTGGATGTTCTGTGTGCTGCTGCCGTTCGGCCTGGCCAGTTCGCTGGGCTGGGGCACGCCGGTGCTGTCGGCGGTACTGGCCTATGCCTTCTTCGGCCTGGACCAGCTGGGCGAAGAAATGGAAGACCCGTTCGGCCTGGAGCCGAACGACCTGCCGCTGGACGCGCTGGTGCGCACGATCGAGATCGACCAGCTCGATGCGCTCGGCGAACGCCCGTTGCCCGAACCCCTGCTGCCGCAGGGCTACCTGTTGCAATAGCCACTCTTCGGAGCCTGCCATGTCCCATCCGCTGTACCGCCCGCGCCGCATGCGCCACGACGAGTTCTCGCGCCGCCTGATGCGCGAGAACACGCTGACCACCGACGACCTGATCTACCCGGTGTTCGTGCACGAACTGGCCGGCCGCACCGCAGTGCCGTCGATGCCGGGCGTGGAGCGGCTGTCGATCGAAGAACTGCTGAAGGTGGCCGAAGAGGCGCTGGAGCTGGGCATTCCGGTGATCGACCTGTTCCCGGTGATCGACCCGTCGCTGAAATCGCTGGATGCATCGGCGGCGTGGGCCGAGGACGGCCTGGCGCAACGCGCGATCCGCGCGCTGAAGTCGCGCTTCCCGGAACTGGGGGTGATGACCGACGTCGCGCTGGACCCGTACACCACCCACGGCCAGGACGGCATCATCGATGACAAGGGCTATGTGCTGAACGACATCACCGTCGAAGCGCTGGTCAAGCAGTCGGTGTCGCATGCCGAAGCCGGCGTCGACATCGTTTCGCCGTCGGACATGATGGATGGCCGCATCGGCGCGATCCGCCGTGCGCTGGATGCCGACAACCACGTCAACGTGCGCATCATGGCTTACTCGGCCAAGTACGCCTCGGCGTTCTACGGTCCGTTCCGTGATGCGGTGGGCAGCGCGGCCAGCCTCGGCAAGGCCGACAAGAAGACCTACCAGATGGACCCGGCCAACGGCGACGAGGCCCTGCGCGAGATCGCGCTGGACCTGGAAGAAGGCGCCGACATGGTGATGGTCAAGCCGGGCATGCCGTACCTGGACCTGGTGCGCCGGGTGAAGGAAAAATTCGGTGTGCCGACCTTCGCCTATCAGGTCAGTGGCGAGTACGCGATGATGAAGGCCGCCTTCGCCAACGGCTGGCTGGACGAGCGCGCCTGCGTGCTGGAGTCGCTGCTGGGCTTCAAGCGGGCCGGTGCCGATGGCGTGCTGACCTACTTCGCGCCGCAGGTGGCGCGATGGCTGCGCGAGCGCTGACAATAGCGCCACGATAGACGGAGGACTGCGCGATGGGACCCGAACTGGGATGGATGCAATGGCTGATCTGGGGCACCGGCACGCTGGTGTTCGGCGCCATCATCGTCGGTGTCTTCATCGCCGCCTGGCGCGCGGGCAAGCGCCCACCGGAGCAGCTCTCCGCCGCCCGCCACGTGGCCCGTGAGCAGGCCCTGCCGGACAGCGTGCAGGCCGAGCTGGCCGCGCTGAACCAGCGCAAGGACAATGGCCAGCTGAGCGAGATGGAGTACGAGCAGTTGCGCGCCAAGGTGTTGTCGCGCTGACGGGGCGTTTCATCCACGCATCGCGTGGATCTACTGGTAGTCGCCAACCTTGGTTGGCGCTTTCACGTATGCCAACCAAGGTTGGCATCTACCAAACGGCTATCCACGCCCGGCGTGGATCTACCGCACGCACCCGGCCACCGCCGCCACCTTCGGCACCGCCAACCGGTACACGTCCACGCCACCGGCACGCGGTGCCCTGGCCGCGCTGCTGGCCACCATCATTTCGCCTGGCTTGGCGTTGTCGATCACCGGCGCGCCGGTCCAGCCGCCGGTCTGGTTGAACGACAGTCCCAACGGTTGCAGGGCCGCGCCACTCCACGCGCAGCCGCTGCTCCACACCTGTGCGGTCGCGCCGTTGCCGCGGCTGAACACCACCGCGCCATCGTTGCCCAGCCAGTCGCCGTCGGTCTCGTCGTCGGCGCTGTTCAACGCGCTCAGTGCGGTGGCCGGGCCACGCAGTCCCTGGGCATCCAGCGTTGCCACGAACAGGTCCCAGCCGGCGCCACCGCCCTGCTGGCGGGCAAACAACAGCCGCTGGCCATCCGCGCTCAGGGCCGGTCCGCGCTCTTCCCGGCGCCCGCCATCGCCGCCCAGGGCCTGCGCGCTGCCCAGCTGGCCATCGGCGGCCAGCGCGGCCCGATACAGCGCCAGCTTGCCCTCGCGGCCGGCGGCGAACAGCAGCCAGCGGCCGTCACGGCTGAAGTAGGGATCACGGGCCTCACCGGCCACGCCTACCGGCAAGGCCTGCGCCTGCTGCCAGCGGCCGTCGACCACGCGCGCCTCCCACAGACCCCAGCCAGCTTCGCTGCGGCGGGCGAAAACGATGCGCTGGCCATCGGCGCTGATCGTGGCGCGGCCCTCGTCGGCACGGGTCGAGACCACGCCCATGCCTTCGATTCCGTACTCGTTCAACGCCATCGCCACGGGGGCAGAGAGTAGACTGGCGGCAAGCACCAGCAGGGGCGGGGTGATGCGCATCATCCGGGTCCGTGCACGAAAGAGCATCAGTCTAGCCAGCTTGAGGATTCCATGACCGACCGTTACGCCGTCTTCGGACACCCCGTTGCCCACTCGAAGTCGCCGCAGATCCACGCGACGTTCGGTCGCCAGGAAGGCATCGCGGTGGACTACCGCGCGATCGACCTGGCCCCGGATGCGTTCCTTGCCGGCCTGGAGGCCTTCGCCGCCGACGGCGGTGTCGGCGCCAACGTCACCTCGCCGCACAAGGAGGCCGCGTTCTCGGTGTGCACCACCCTGACCGCACGCGCGCGCCGCGCCGGTTCGGTCAACACGCTGCTGCGCAAGGGCGACCGCTGGCATGGCGACACCACCGACGGCATCGGCCTGGTGCGTGACCTGACCGACCGCCATGGCCTGGACCTGCGTGGCCGCCGCATGTTGCTGATCGGTGCCGGTGGCTCCGCGCGCAGCGTCGCCCCGGCGCTGCTTGATGCCGGCATCACCGAGCTGGTGGTGGTCAACCGCACGCCGGAACGCGCTGATGAACTGATCGATGCGATGGGTGAGCCGGGTCGCGCGATCAGCCGCTACTGGGAAGACCTGCGTGATCTGGGTGACTTCGAACTGATCGTCAACGCCACCTCGGCCGGCCACGATCGCGACGTCGAGTTCAAGCTGCCGCTGTCGCTGGTCAACTCGATGACCACCGCCGTCGACCTCAACTACGGCGAAGCGGCGATCGCCTTCCTGGCCTGGGCGCGCGCCGCGGAGTGCCGCAATACGGTCGATGGCCTGGGCATGCTGGTCGAGCAGGCCGCTGAGAGTTTCCTGCAGTGGCACGGTGTGCGCCCGCAGACCGACGAGGTCTACCAGTCGCTGCGCCAGGGCTCGGCCGTGCTGGCCGGCGAGGACTGATCGATGGACAGCACAACGTTGATGGTGTCGGTGCTGAGCATGGTCGGCGTGCGCCTGCCGGTGCTGATCGCGCTGTGCGTGGGCCTGGTCTGGGTGGTCGGCGCGCCGCGTGATGCGACGCGCACCGGCGCTCTGGTTGGCCTGGTACTGCTGCTGCTGTCCAGCCTGGGCGGCATGGCCGCCGGCATCCTGCCGATGTGGTTGATCAGCAGCGGCAACTTCAACGCCATCTCGGGCATGAGCGCCATCCTCGGCGTGCTGCATTTCGCGCTGGCGATGGTCGAGGCCATCGGCGTGGTGCTGCTGGTGTGGGCACTGGTACGCCTGCTGCGTAGCCGTACGATCCCGGCGGCCTGACCGGCAGCGCCGGGCCATGCCCGGCGTATCTGGCCCTTGGGCGGTCCGGCGATCGGACCGTGACCGCCGCCGGGCGTCGTCGCTGGCCCGTTCAGGGTGCCAGCGGCGGTGAACGTGGCCGGCCATGCGACAATGACCGGCCTGATCCAGCCACGGTAATTCCCGGCGTGACCGAAACCGTCGCCGCTCCGCGCACCCTCGATGACACCTTGAAGGACGCGATCCGCAAGGCGTACACGACGCTGCAGGCCAATACCCCCGGCTTTTCCACCCGTCGCTCGCAGAGCCAGATGATCGGCGTGGTGTCGCGTGCGCTGTCGAAAAGCGGTGGCGTCGGCGTGGTCGAGGCGCCCACCGGCGTCGGCAAGAGCCTGGGCTACCTCACCGCAGGCGTGCCGATCGCATTGGCCAGCAAGAAGAAGCTGGTGATCAGCACCGGCACCGTGGCGCTGCAGTCGCAGCTGGTCGAGCGCGATATCCCGAATTTCCTGAAAGCCACCGGCCTGGAGGCGACCGTGGCGCTGGCCAAGGGCCGTACCCGCTACCTGTGCACGCGCAATGCCGCCGAGGCGCAGGGCGAGGGCTCGCAGGGTGGCATGTTCGAGGATGACGCGCCGCTGTTCGACCGGCCACTGGCGCCGATCGAGATGGACATCGCCAAGCGCCTGACCGACGCCTTCACCAGCGGCAGCTGGGATGGCGATATCGACAACGCACCGGAGACCATCAGCCCCGGCCTGCGCAGCCGCATCACCACGCCGGCTTCGGGCTGCGCCGGGCGCCGTTGTGCCTATTCGGCGCAGTGTGCGGTGCTGCGTTCGCGCAACACCGTGCGTGATGCGCAGATCGTGGTCACCAACCACGCGCTGCTGCTGTCGGCGCTGTCGATCGGCGACAGCGACAACGGCCAGCCGTTGATCGCGCCGCCCTCGGACATGCTGCTGGTGCTGGACGAAGGCCATCACATCGGCAACGTGGCGATCGACCAGGGCGCGGCCAGCCTGGCGCTGGACGAGATGGCCAAGCGTACCGGCCGCCTGCAGATCCTGATCGCTGGCGCCTACCGCGCGGTGGACAAGGATCGCCTTGGCAACCTGCTGCCGAACGAAGCGATCGAGGTGGCCAGCAACGTGGCCAAGCAGCTGCGCGCGTTCCGCGATCATATCGAGCGCGTGTGGATGCCGGCGCCGGCGGACGAAGAGCCGATGTGGCGCGCGGCCAATGGGCGACTGCCCGAGGCCTGGCGCGAGCCGATCGAGGCGTTGGCTGACGATACCCGCAGCCTCTACAACTGGGCGCACGCCGCCACCGCGCAGGTGGCCAAGGGCAAGCCGGACGATGCCGCGCGCGAGCGCCTGCAGCGCAACCTGGGCATGGCGCTGGAAATGATCGAGCAGCAGTACAACCTGTGGCAGGCCTGGCGTCGCAAAGACAAGGACGGTGCGCCGCCGATGGCGCGCTGGGTCACCGCCACCCGCGACGGCGACCTGGTGCTGCACGGCTCGCCGGTGTCGGCCGCGCACGTGCTGCGCAAGCTGCTGTGGGATGAAGTGGACTCGGTGGTGATGACCTCGGCGACGCTGACCGGCGGTGGCGACTTCCAGTCGCTGGCGATCGACAACGGCATTCCGGAAGAGGCCGAGATGGTCTCGTTGTCGTCACCGTTCGACCTGCCCAACCAGGCCGAACTGATCGTGCCGAAATTCCCGGTCACTCCAGACGACCGCGAGGGCCACCCGCGTGAAGTGGCGCGCTACCTCGACACCGAGCTGGACTGGGCCAAGGGCTCGATGGTGCTGTTCACCTCGCGCTGGAAGATGGAGAAGGTGGCCGGGCTGATGTCGGCCGCGCGCCGCAAGCAGGTGCTGGTGCAGGGCGAGATGTCCAAGACCCGCCTGATCGACGAGCATCTGCGGCGCGTGGCGGCGGGCGAGGGCTCGGTGCTGTTTGGGCTGAATTCGTTCGGCGAAGGCCTCGACCTGCCCGGTGAAGCCTGCACCACGGTGGTGATCACCCAGGTGCCGTTCGCGGTGCCGACTGATCCGCAGACCGCTACCCTCAGCGAATGGTTCGAGGGGCGTGGGCTGAATGCCTTCAATCTGATCGCCATTCCGCATGCGTTGCGCACGCTGACCCAGTTCGCAGGCCGCCTGATCCGCACTTCCACCGACACCGGCCGCGTGATCATCCTCGATTCGCGGCTGCTGACCCGCCGCTACGGCAAGCGCATCATCGACGCGCTGCCGCCGTTCAAGCGTGTGATCGGCTGACCGGTAGTGCCGGCCGCTGGCCGGAAAAAAGGGGACGGAGGGAATTAAGTCGTTTATGGCACAAACGACTTAATTCCCTCCGTCCCCTTTTCCCAGATGCCGGCCAGCGGCCGGCACTACCGTATGGCGGTCAATCGCCCAGAAGCGCGGTGTTGCGTACGGCGCCCTTGTCGGCGCTGGTGGCCAGCAGGGCGTAGGCCTTCAGCGCGCTGGTGACCTTGCGTGGGCGCGGCGCGCGCGGCTTCCAACCACGCGCATCGGCGTCGCTGCGGCGCTGGGCCAGCGTGGTCTCATCCAGCAGCAGGTCGATTCGGCGGGCCGGAATGTCGATGCGGATGCGGTCGCCATCTTCCACCAGGCCGATGACACCCCCGCTGGCGGCTTCCGGCGAGACATGGCCGATCGACAGGCCGGAGGTGCCGCCGGAGAAGCGGCCGTCGGTCAGTAGCGCACACTGCTTGCCCAGCCCCTTCGACTTCAGGTAGCTGGTCGGGTAGAGCATTTCCTGCATGCCGGGGCCGCCCTTCGGGCCTTCGTAGCGGATCACCACCACCTCGCCCGGCAGCACCTCGTCGGCGAGGATGCCGGCAACGGCGGCGTCCTGGCTTTCATAGACACGCGCGGGACCTTCGAACACGTGGATCGATTCGTCCACGCCGGCGGTCTTCACCACGCAGCCATCGATGGCCAGATTGCCGCGCAGCACGGCCAGCCCGCCTTCCAGCGAATATGCATGCTGCAGCGAGCGGATGCAGCCCTCGGCGCGGTCGACGTCCAGCGTCGGCCAGCGCGTGGCCTGGCTGAAGGCTTCCTGGGTGGGAATGCCGGCAGGACCGGCCTTGAAGAAGGTGTGCAGGGTGTCGTTGTCACTGCGCACCACATCCCAGCGTTCCAGCGCTTCGGCCAGGCTGGCGCTGTGCACGGTGGGTACCGTGGTTTCGAGCAGGCCGGCGCGGTCCAGTTCACCGAGGATGCCGAACACGCCGCCGGCGCGGTGCACGTCTTCGATGTGGTACTTCGGTGTGTTCGGCGCCACCTTGCACAGCTGCGGCACGCGCCGCGACAGCGCGTCGATGTGGGTCAGGTCGAAGTCGACCTCCGCTTCCTGCGCTGCGGCCAGCAGGTGCAGGATGGTGTTGGTGGAGCCGCCCATGGCGATGTCCAGGGTCATCGCATTGGCAAATGCGGCCTGGGTGGCGATGCCGCGCGGCAGCGCGCTGGGGTCTTCGCCGCCATACCAGCGGTGGCACAGTTCGACGATCAGGCGGCCGGCGCGGCGGAACAGCGCCTCGCGGTCGGCATGGGTGGCCAACGTGGTGCCGTTGCCGGGCAGCGACAGGCCCAGCGCTTCGGTCAGGCAGTTCATCGAGTTGGCGGTGAACATGCCCGAGCAGGAGCCGCAGGTGGGGCAGGCGCTGCGCTCGAACGCCGCGACCTTCTCGTCGGAGGCGCTGTCATCGGCGGCCACCACCATCGCATCGACCAGATCCAGCTTGTGCTCGGACAGCTTGGTCTTGCCCGCTTCCATCGGCCCGCCGGAGACGAACACCACCGGGATGTTGAGGCGCAGCGCGGCCATCAGCATGCCGGGGGTGATCTTGTCGCAGTTGCTGATGCACACCAGCGCGTCGGCACAGTGCGCGTTGACCATGTACTCCACGGCGTCGGCGATGATCTCGCGGCTGGGCAGCGAATACAGCATGCCGTCGTGGCCCATCGCGATGCCGTCGTCCACGGCGATGGTGTTGAATTCCTTGGCGACGCCGCCGACCTGCTCGATCTCGCGCGCGACCAGCTGGCCGAGGTCCTTCAGGTGCACGTGGCCGGGCACGAACTGGGTGAAGGAGTTGGCGATGGCGATGATCGGCTTGTGGAAGTCGCCATCCTTCATGCCGGTGGCACGCCACAGGGCGCGGGCGCCGGCCATGTTGCGGCCGGCGGTGGAGGTGCGGGAACGGTATTCGGGCATGGCTGGCGGAACGGGCGGGCCGTACGACGTGGGGGTCAGCCGATCATGGCCAATTTTTTCGGTTGCTGCTGCAACCACCGGGGAGAGAGCGGCAGGGCTGCGCCCTGCACCCGGGGTAGTGCCGGCCGCTGGCCGGCAACCTCAACAGCAACAGCTGGGCTATCCGTGGGATGGCGGGGTGGGTCCGGCTGCGGGGGACGGCGCAAGTACGTCCATGTAGCCTCGGTCGCGCCATCCATGGCGCTCACGCCCCCGCAACCGGACCCACCCCGCCTTCGACAGTTTCCTGCGATCTGACGGGGTCGGATCCCGTTCTGCGCGACGGGCTCTGACCCCCGATTCCTGATTGGAACGACGAAAATGAAAGTCCGTTCATCTTTCGGACTTTGCCGATTCCGGTTGCTGGCCCGGATTTGGCATCATTGGGGCATTGATCCGTCGACAGGGCATGAGGCCATGAAACGTTCCCGCACCACCGCGCTGCTGCTGATGAGCGCCGCGCCGCTGCTGTTCACCGCCTGCCAGAAGGAGCCGGAGGTGAAGGTGCAGGAAGGCCTGTACACCTCGGTCGAGGCCTGCACCGAGGCCACCGGCGATCCGTCGTCGTGCCGCAATGCCTTCGCCGAAGCGCAGAAGCAGGCCGCCGATGCGGCGCCGAAGTACGCCAGCAGGGAAGCCTGCGAGAAGGACTACAAGCCGGAGCAGTGCGTGCAGCAGCACACCTCGGCCGGAACCTCGTTCATCGGCCCGATGATGATGGGCTTCTTCATGTCGCAGATGCTGAGCAACCGCGGAGGCCTGGCACCGCAGGCACCGGCGTCGGCGCCGGCCTACCAGGACAAGAACGCGGGTTGGGCGCGCCCGGCACCGGGTGGCACCGGTGGCCTGAACACCGCCAGCGGCATCGGCGCGGGCAAGGCCGGCCTGGCCCCGGTCACCAGCGAACCGAACCGTGCGGTCACTGCCAGCCGTGGTGGCTTCGGCAACACCAGCGCGCGTCGCAGCAGCAGCGGCAGCTACGGCGGCTGATCGACCCATGCAGCGCATCCGGATTGCCGAGCGTGCCCAATGGCGGGCGCGCGCGGAAGAGGCAGGTTTCCGCTTCCACACCATCGACGGCCAGCCGTACTGGGACGAAAGCGCGTACTACGCGTTCACCCTGCGCCAGATCGAGCAGGACATCGAAGACCCCAGCGCCGAGCTGCACCAGATGGCGCTGGACCTGGTCGGCGATGTCATCGCCAGCGAACGCTTGATGGACCAGCTGGCGATTCCGTCGCATTACCGCGACTGGATCGCCGACAGCTGGCGCCAGCGCCAGCCGCATCTGTACGGTCGCCTGGACCTGGCCTACGACGGTACTGGCCCGGCCAAGCTGTACGAACTGAACTACGACACGCCGACCTCGCTGTTCGAGGCCAGCTTCTTCCAATGGCAGTGGCTGGAAGACCAGCGCAACGCCGGTCGCCTGCCGCAGCACGCCGACCAGTTCAACGCGATCCACGAAACGCTGGTCGAGCGTTTCGGCGAACTGGCCACGCAGCTGCCGCCGCCGCTGTATTTCAGTGCCGTGGGCAGCTCCGAAGAAGACCGCGGCACCGTCGACTATCTGCGCGACTGTGCATCGCAGGCCGGCCTGCATGGCCAGGCCATCGCCATCGAGGACATTGGCCTGTCCGAGGACGGTCGCTTCACCGCGCTGGACGATTCGGTGATCGGCACGCTGTTCAAGCTGTACCCGCTGGAAGACCTGATGGCCGAGGAATTCGGTCGCGCGCTGCCCGGCTCGGGCGTGCAGCTGCTGGAGCCGGCGTGGAAGGCGGTGTTGAGCAACAAGGGCATCCTGCCGCTGCTGTGGCAGCGCAACGTGGGCCATCCGAACCTGCTGGAAGCGCATTTCGATGACGGCAGCACGCTGGCGTCGGGCTGGGTGCGCAAGCCGCTGTTCTCGCGCGAAGGCGCGAACATCGAGATGCATCTGGCCGATGGCAGCACCCAGCGCAGCGACGGTCCCTACGACGGCCCGGCGATCATCCAGCGCGCCCATCCGCTCACCCGCTTCGAAGGCGGCTATCCGCTGATCGGCAGCTGGGTGGTGGGTGACCACGCCTGCGGCATCGGCATCCGCGAAGACGACAGCGCGATCACCCGTGACAGTGCGCGCTTCGTGCCGCACGCGATCGTTGACGAGGCGCCGACGCGGATCTACGTCTGATGGCGGTGCGACGTTGGCCTGGCCGGCATGGGCGTTCTTCGCCCGTGCCTGGCCGGCACTTCGATGACGGGCGCAGCCTGCAGGCCTTCGCGGACCGCGTCGCGGTGCGTTGCCATCGCTGCGACACCCCCGGCTGGGTGGTCGCCAGCTGGGAACCTTACCGGTGGACCGCGCGATTCCGCTGCACCGGCTGCAGCTCTGCACTGGACAGTGGGGACTGGGTCGGCGCGGTCTACATGCTGGGCCGCCAACCCTGTGGATTCTGTGGGCATCAGTGGCTGCACGTGCGTCGTCGGGTTCCCGCTGGCGTTCCTGCACCGGCGTCCTTCGCTGCTCGATGTGCGCAATGTGATCGCAGTACCGATGTTTCGGTCTCGGTGCGTCCATTGCGTGATGCCGAGCCTGCCGATCCGCACTTCGGATTGCCGCTGTGCCTGGTCGAACAGACCCGCGCAGGCCTGCTCTGGGCCTATAACGCTGAACATCTGCAGGCATTGCACGAGTACGCGAGCGCGACATTGCGCGAAAGCCGCGGCCATCACCGATCCATGTTCTCGCGCCTGCCGCAGTGGATGAAGCTGGCCCGCAACCGGGTGTTGCTGCAGCGCGCGGTGGAGCGATTGCAGCGGCGGTTGTTGCAGGGGTAATGCCGGCCGCTGGCAGGCAACCGTTGCTGGTAGATGCCGACCCTGGTCGGCGCTGTGGGTTTCGTGCCAACCAAGGTTGGCACCTACCAGAGCGAT
Organism: Stenotrophomonas maltophilia; assembly: GCF_900186865.1. NCBI lineage: Bacteria > Pseudomonadati > Pseudomonadota > Gammaproteobacteria > Lysobacterales > Lysobacteraceae > Stenotrophomonas > Stenotrophomonas maltophilia. The sequence continues at coordinate 4,766,152 of NZ_LT906480.1, read as the reverse complement.
GTGTCGGTAGTGCCGGCCGCTGGCCGGCAACCGCTCCCGGTATCAGAGCAACCCTTCGCGCTTCACCGCCAGATAGCGCTCCACCAGTGCACCGGGCAGGGCGTCGGCGGTCACGTCCAGCACCATCACCTTCTCGCTGCGCAGCGCTTCATGCGCTTTCGCGCGCTGCTGCAGGTACAGCGCCGCGGCGCCGGCCTGTGCCGCGTCCTCCAGCGACTGCACCTCTTCATCGAGGACAGCATCCAGTTCGCGCTCGCGCAGGCTGGCCACGCACACCAGGTGGCGTTTCTGCAGCAGGCGCACCGCCGCCAGCAGATCCTCGATGTCTTCGTCGCGCACGTTGCTGACCAGCATCACCAGCGCGCGCCGGCGCTGGCGCAGCGACACTTCGGTGGCGGCGGCCAGGTAGTCGGTGGCCACCGCGCGCGGCTGCAGGTCGTAGCTGGCACGCAGCAGGTGCTCGACGGTGCCCATGCCACGCTGCGGTGCCACCCAGCGGCGCTCGCCACCGGTGGCGAACAGGCCGGCAGCATCGCCCTGGCGCAGCGCCAGGTAGGCCACCACCAGCGAGGCATTCAATGCATGATCGAAGTGCGAGAGCCCGCCTTCGCTGGCCAGCATGCGGCGGCCACTGTCGAGCATCAGCAGCAGCTGCTGGTTCTTCTCGTCCTGGTACTCGCGCGAGACCAGCTTGCGCGCACGCGCGGTGGCCTTCCAGTCCAGCTGGCGCAGGCTGTCGCCGATGCGGTACTCGCGCATCTGGTGGAAGTCGGTGCCTTCACCGCGGCGGCGCTTCACGTGTGCACCGACCAACCGCGAGGCCTGGTCGGCGCTGAACAGGGCGAAGCGGGTGAGCGGTACGAAGTTCGGATAGACCCGCACGTCCAGCGCGGGAGGCAGCGTGCGTTGCTGCCACCACAGCCGCCACGGCGAGCGCATGCGCAGGTGCACGCCTTCGAAGCGGAAGCGCCCGCGCTGCAGCGGCTGCAGGTGGTAGTGCAGGGTGGAGGCGCTGCCGGCCTTCAGGCGCACGCGCTGCGGCAGCGACTCCAGCGGCCAGCCGCCGGGGACCAGGTCGAACACCTGCACCGTCATCGATGCGTCCGCCTGCAGCCGCAGCGCGGCCTCGCGGCGCACGCCCAGTGCCAGCGCTTCGGGCAGCTCACGCTGGATCTGCGGCGATGGACGCCGCGTCTGCCGCCACAGATCCATCAACGCTGGCACGGCAATCGCCACCGCGGCCAGCGCCCAGCTCCAGCGCGGCAGCAGGCCGCCCAGCACCAGGCCACCCAGGGCGGCCCAGGCCAGCAGCAGCGCCAGCAGCAGCGGGGCCGGCCTCATCGGCGCGGTGCTTCCACCTTGGCCAGCAGTGCACCCAGCACGTCGTCGGCGTCCTGGCCTTCGATCTGCAGTTCCGGTGCCAGCGCGATGCGATGGCGCAGCGCGGGGCGCGCGATGTCGCGCACGTCGTCGGGGGTGACGAAGTCACGGCCGGCCAACACCGCCTGCGCGCGCGAGGCACGTACCAGCGCGATGCTGCCACGCGGGCCAGCGCCGACCGCGATACCCGGCCACTGCCTCGTGGCCGCCACAATCCGCACCGCGTAGTCGATCACTTCGTCATCGACGGTGATCGCCGCCGTGGCGCGCTGCAGTTCCAGCAGCTCACCGGCGCCGAGCACGCGCGGCACCTGGCTCAGGTCGAAATCGCTGGCGGCGCGGCCGCTGGTGATCGCGGTCACCATGCGCTTCTCGTCCTCCAGCTGCGGGTAGTCGATCAGCACCTTCAGCAGGAAGCGGTCCAGCTGCGCTTCCGGCAGCGGGTAGGTGCCTTCCTGTTCCAGCGGGTTCTGCGTGGCCAGCGCCATGAACGGCGGCGCCAGGGTGAAGGCCTTGCCTTCGATGGTCACCTGGCCTTCCTGCATCACTTCCAGCAGCGCCGACTGGGTCTTGGCCGGTGCGCGGTTGATCTCGTCGGCCAGCAGCAGGTTGGTGAACACCGGGCCGCGACGGATCTTGAAGCTCTCGCTCTTCGGGTCGTACACCGCGTGGCCGCTGACGTCGCTGGGCATCAGGTCGGGGGTGAACTGCACGCGGCCGTAATCCAGTTCCAGGGCCTGTGCCAGCGCGCGCACCAGCAGGGTCTTGCCCAGCCCGGGCACGCCCTCGATCAGCACGTGGCCACCGGCCAGCAGGGCCACCAGGATCTGGTCCAGCACATCAGCCTGGCCGATGAAGGCGTGGCCGACGGCATCGCGGATGGCATCGACGCGTTCGATCAGGCGGGCGTTGGCGGCCGCCGGCAGCTCGGGGACTTCGGTCATAGCAGGGATCTCATCTGGAGCAGCAAGCGGATGCGCTCGCGCAGGGCGGAGGAATCGTGCGGCGGAGGGGGCGTGAGCGCGCTGGCAACGCGGCCTTGCGGCCACCTCAGCAGCTCGGCGATGGCCTGATCGCGCGGCGCGCCATCGAGTGCGGCGGCAATCGGTGCGCGCAGGCGCAGGCGGTGCAGGAACAGGGCGAGTACGGCCTCGTACAGGCGCGCGCCGTGGCCGAAACGCAGCAGCAGTTCACCACTGGCGCGCACGTGCTCCAGCAGCGAACGGCGTTCCAGAACCGGCGACGGCAGCAGGCTGCCGAAGCGCTGCGAGCGGCCCCACAGCCAACCCAGCAGGGCCAGCAGCAACGGTGCCCACAGCGGCCAGCCCTGATAGAACATGCGCGACCACAGCGACGGCGGGCGGCTGGCATAGACCAGCCAGACCGCACCCTTGCCGTAGTTCGGATCGAGCAGGTAGCGGGTCAGGTCGCGATGCGACGCGTCGTGCAGGCCGTCGCTGGGCCCGCCGCCTGCCGACGCCAGGCGCGCCGCCGGTGAGTCCACCTCGCTGCGCATGAACTCCATGTCGGCCAGCACGCTCACCTTGCCCTGGCCATGGCGCAGGCGCGCGAACACCAGGTCGCGATCCGTGCCCCAGCGACGTTCGGCCTGCGCACTGGCGGCAAAACCCAGGGTGAAGCGGCGGCCACCGCAGAATTCGACGTGGCCAGGATCGTCGTCGACATGGAACGGCTGGCAGTCGCTGCGCTGGAACAGGCTGTCCACGCCCAGCCGGTCCAGCAAGGGGCCCTGCGTGCTGCCGGCATCGTCCTCGGCCGGCGGCGGTGTACGTACCAGCAGGTGACCACCACCGTCGACCCAGTCCAGCAGCGCGCTGGCAACGGGCGGCGGCAGTTCGCTGCTGTCCTGCAGCAGCACCACCGTATCGTTCGGCCCCAGTGCCATCTGCTGCAGTTCCAGCCGTGGCCGCGAGTGCACGTCAATGCCATCGGCGCGCAGCGCCTGGCCGAGTACGTACAGCGGGTTGTAGGCGGCCTCGCCCTGTGGCGGCAGCCGGATCGTCTCGGTCACCCGTTCGTGCGTGCGCAGGTAGAGGATGGTCAGCGGTACACCGAACAGCACCAATGCACCGAGCAGCAGCGACCAGAACAGGCGCGGACTCATGCCTGCCACCCGTACTGCTGGCGCAGGGTATCGGCCAATGCATCGAAATCGGCGCGGCTGGGCAGGCGGCCACCGTAGGCGGCGTACTGCCACATGCGCACGATGCGCGCGAACAGGTCACGGTCGCTGGCCTCGGGCATGCGCCGCGACGCGCGCAGGCATTGCGCTTCGGTGGCACCGGGTGGAAGCGCGATACCGCTGCGCTCGCCCACCGTGCGCACACTGGCGCGGTACAGCAGGGCCAGCGCCTGCCGCGGCCGGCCCTGGTCCCAGAGCAGGCCAGCCTGGGTGGCCACGTCCGGCGGCAGCACCACCGGCAACTCCACCTGTTCCTCCAGCACCTCCGGTGCAGCGTCGGCCTTGCGCCGGCCACTGCCACGCAGCCATGGCAGCCACAGCCGCGCGGTCAGCAGCAGCACCAGCAGCAGGATGCCGAGCAGGCCCCACAGGCCCCATTCGGCCAGCCGTGCCAGCCAGTCGATGCCGTCCCTGCGCGCTTTGCGTTCACCTTTGCTGTTGGTGTCACGCTGCAGCTGCTTGTCTTCCTTCTTTTTTTCCTCGGCCTGCTCGATCGGCTTCCAGCGGGTGACCTCGCGGGTCGGGCGCTGCAGCGGGTCCTCATAGGCGCGGTTAACCGCTTGACGGAAACCGGCGGTGTCCACCGGCGTGCCACCGAAGATGGTGGCCGGCGTGTTGGCCGGGTCGATGGTCGGTTCATCGTCGTCGTCTTCGGCGGCGATGTCACTGGCGTTGGGCTTGCCCATTGCGCGCCCGGGCTCGGCATCTGCGTCCTGCGCATGCACCGGGGCGGAGACCAGCGGCAGTGCCAGGCACAGCAGCAGCGCCAGCGTCGATGCCGCCGGCAGCAGGCGATCGCGCAGTCGGCGCAGGGCGATTTCGACGTCCCAGGCTTCCATCTGCGTACGCCGGTTCAAGTACAGGCCAAAGCCCGCACCGACGAAGAACGGGCCGATCAGCGCCGAGGCCAGCCAGCAGGCCAGATTGAAACCGAAGCGTGCCCATGCCGGCGTGTCCTTGCCGATCATGTCCCACGCCGCACGCCAGGATTCGGACATCAGGTCCAGTGGCATGAACATGAACACTGCACCGATGGCACCAGATACCAGCACCGCTTCGAACGCCATGCAGGTCACAGTCAGCACTGTCGCCGCACCTGCGGCGCCGGCAGCCACCGCACGGCGGCGTGGACCGCGCTGACCCGGTGCGTTGCCTTCCAGCAGGTTCACCGGCAGGCACAGGCTGCGCAGCACGCTGAAGCGACGCCAGCCCAGGTAGCCCCAGGAACCAGTGTTGCCCCAGTGGCGCTGCGCACGCAGGGCCGAAAGTGTGCTGACCGGTTCGCCGAAGATGCCGCGCGACAGCACATACAGCGGCGCACGCTCGAACAGTGGCTTGCACCACCACATCGCCAGCCAGGCCCAACCGAAGGCATCCAGCCACCATCCCAGCCCGTTGAAGATCACGAACAACGGAGCACTGGCCAGCAGCCAGCTGCCCCACACGGCGCGCGCATGGCGGCGGGCGAGGGCACTGCCCAGCTCCATCGCTTCCCAGCCGCTGCGTGCACGCAGCACCACGTCCAGACGGTCAATGCGCATGGCCGCCTCCACGCCCGCCACGCCATAGCCACAGCAGCACGCCGGCCCAGAGCACTCCGGCGACGCCGAACTTGGTCCATGCGGGGACTTCAGCGATCGACGACCAGAACGCTTCGATGAAGGCTGCGACCAGCAGCATGAACGCCACGCCCAGGCACAGCCGCGCACCGATGCGGCCACCGTCGACCAGCGCGTCCAGGCGGCTGCGCCGGCCCGGTGCCAGCAGCTTCATGCCCAGCTGCAGGCCGGCACCGCCGGCGATCACGATCGCGGTCAGCTCGAACGCGCCATGGCCGGCCACGAAGCGCCAGAATGGTCCACCGTGTCCGATGTGCTGCAGGTGGCCGGCCACCGCGCCGATGGTGACGCCGTTGAACAGCAGCACCAGCAGCGTACCCAGCCCGGCCAGCAGGCCGCTGGCGAAGGTGCGCAGGGCAATGCTGATGTTGTTGAGGATGTAGTGGCCGAACATCATCCAGTCGGTACCGCTGTCGCGGCCCAGTCGTTCGGCGGCAGGGTCGTACATGCGCTCCATCGCGGCGATCTGGCGGTTGTCCATCAACGTGTGGATCAGGTCCGGGTAGACCTGTACAAGCACGAAGCAGGCGATTGCCGGCAGCGCGAACATCGCCAGCGCCACCCACATGCTGCGTGCCTGGCTGCGCACGAGCAGCGGGAAGTCGGCCACGAGGAATTCCAGCGCGGCGCGCCAGCGCGTCGGCCGTGTGCGGTACAGCACACTGTGGCCCTGCTGCATAAGCTGCTGCAGGCGCTGGACCAGCTGCGGGCTGTAACCGCGCTCGCGGGCCAGCGCCAGCTGCTGGCACAGGCGCCGGTAGCGCTGCGGGACGGCGGTATCGTCCAGTGCCAGGCCGCTGGCCTTGCGGCGCGCGCGGCGCGAGGCGCCGGCACGCAGCAGCAGCCACTGTTCCAGCTCCTGCCATTCCTGCTGGTAGCGGGCGACGAACTGTTCCTGTTTCATCGCCGCCCCAGCAGCCAGTTGGCCATGGCGTACAGGCGCAGCACGGCGACCTGGCCGTGGGTACCGGTCAGGGGCTCGGCAATGCCGGCCAGCTCCTGCTGGCGGGCCGCCGACAGCCGTGGCGCGCGCTCGGCGAAGGCCATCAGCGCGGCCTGTTCCTCCGGCCGCAGTGGCTGCGGCGGGGCCAGCACGCTGTCGATGGTAGGTGGCGGCGGCAGGTACAGCACAGGCGCGTGCACCACCACGGTGCCGGCCACCAGGTCGCCGAGGCGGCGGCCGTGCGGATCGAACAGGCTGCTGACCAGGCCCAGTGCGTAGCCGAACGGCAGCATGTCCACCGTGCGCAGCAGGTTGCGGGTGATCGCCGCCATCCAGCCCACGGGCGCGCCATCGCGGGACAGCACGCGCAGGCCCAGCGCGCGCTTGCCCAGGGTACGGCCCCACAGCGCCTCGCACACGATCGGGTAGACCCAGTAGACCAGGAACATCAGCACCAGGTTGAGGCCGGAGCCGAATTCGTCCAGCACCGCCAGCGGAATCGCCATCAGCACCAGTACCGCGATGCGCACGCCAAGATCGACCAGCCAGGCCATGGCCCGCGGCAGCGGTCCGGCTACCGGCAACTGAAGCAGCACACCCTCCGGCGTCACCACCTCACGGTAGGTATCGAGCATCGGTGCGGCCATCAGCGCGGTGGCCTTCGTTGTGGGCGCCGGAGTCCTCTCCGGCTGGCAACCACAGGCATGGGGGTCTCGACAGATCCTGGTCGGGCCCAGACTTTAGCAGAGCCGCGCGGCAGCGTTGGCTGCTCAGCCCCGGTATTCGTCCTTCAGCCGCAGGTAGTGGTCGGCCGAGTAGTGCAGCGACTCGATCTCCTTGTCGCTCAGCGTGCGTGCCGGCCGGGCCGGATTGCCGACCCACAGCTCGCCTTCGCCCACCACCTTGCCGGGACCGATCACCGCGCCGGCACCGACGAAGCCGTGGCGTTCAACGCGGGCACCGTCGAGGATGCAGGCGCCCATGCCGATCAGGCTGTAATCGCCGATCGTGCAGGCGTGGATGATGCAGCCGTGGCCGACGGTCACGCCTTCGCCGATCAGGGTCGGGTAGCCCGCCTTGTTGTACGGGCTGTGGTGGCTGACGTGGATGATGGTGCCGTCCTGCACGTTGGTGCGTGCACCGATGCGTACGTAATTGACGTCACCGCGGATGACCGTGCCCGGCCACACCGACACGTCGTCGCCCAGTTCCACGTCACCGATGATCGTGCACGACGGGTCGATGTACACGCGCTCGCCGAGGACGGGCATCTTGTCGCGGAAGGGGCGCAGCGGGTTCATCGGGGTCTCCGGAAATCAGGGCGTTCGCGACGATGATACCCGGGTGGTAGTGCCGGCCGCTGGCCGGCAACCGCGCGGCACGCCTGGATTTCCGTGGTTGCCGGCCAGCGGCCGGCACTACCAGCGGCAGGTGCGGCTCTTCATGCAGGCGCGTGCTCGGCCAGCATCTGCCGGAACAGCTCATCCAGCCACGCAGCATCACCTCGTCCGGCGGGCAGCTGTGGCGCCTGCGCAGTCCGGATGGCCAGTTCACGATCGATGTAGTCGCTGATCGCCGCAATGCGCGGCCCGGCGGCGACCTCGGCGCTGGCCCGCTTGACCGCCAGCAGGGCATCGATGACTTCACGCACCGCACCGTCTGGCAGCAGCCGGTCCAGCAGATCCTCGAAGGCCATCGGCGGGGGTGTCTGTTCGTGCTCTATCCACTGGCAGGCCAGCAGTGGGCGCAGCACGTACAGGTACTTCTTGGTGCGCACCGTTTCGCCACGCAGGTAGCCGCGATGGTTCGAGCGCGCCATGTTGAAGTAGTGCCACCAGGTGCCCAGCGGTGAATGGAACGCTTTCGCTGCTTCCCACAACTGTGACACCGCCGCCTGATCCTGCTGGTAGACGATCGGCGAGCGCAGCCACTCGATCAGGGTCGGATTGGATTTTGAAACCAGTCGCAGTGCCTTGCGCAGGTCCCAGCCGCTCACGTCGAGCTCATCGTCGATCGGCAGTTCGATCACATCGCGCTGCGCTTCGCCGGGACCGGTGCTCTCGTTGACGCTGAGATACCAAGGCTGGCGATGCACGTAGATGAAGCGCGCGTCGTAGTCGCTGTCGGGCGAGGAAAAGCCCCAGCCGCGGCTGCCCGACTCGCAGGCCAGCAGCACGCGTACGTCGTAGCGCTGTTCGATGTCAGCCAGGGTGGAAAGGATGGCGGCGCGCTTGTCCGGCGCGATTGGGTGGATGTCGTCCATGCAGTTGTGTTCGTAATGTCGAGCGTGCTCGACTGTAACGCAAGTGCGCACCGGTAGTGCCGGCCGCTGGCCGGCAAGCTCACGGGCGCACTTGGAATTCTGCGGTTGCCGGCCAGCGGCCGGCACTACCGGCTAGGGCTCGTAGCTGTAGCCCATGCCGTACACCGAACGGATCGGCTCGCCTTCCATGCCGGCGTCGGCCAGCTTGCGGCGCAGGTTGCGCACATGGCTGTCGACGGTGCGGTCGACCACCACGCGATGGTCCAGGTACAGCCGGTCGAGCAGTTCATCGCGCGCCCAGATCCGGCCCGGGGTGGCCAGCAGCGTGCGCAGCAGGCGGTACTCCACCGGCGTCAGGTCCAGGCCCTTGCCGTTCCAGGTGGCGCGTGCGGCCGGCTCGTCGATGTGCAGGCCACCGTTGGCGCGCGCACCCGGGTCCGGGCGGTAGCGGCGCAGCACCGCCATCACCCGCGCGACCACTTCGCGCGGACTGAACGGCTTGCAGATGTAGTCGTCGGCGCCGATCTCCAGGCCCAGCAGGCGGTCGATCTCTTCCACCCGTGCGGTGACCATGATGACCGGTACATCGCTGCTGGCACGCAGTTCGCGGCACAGGTCCACGCCATCACGCTGCGGCAGCATCAGGTCCAGCAGCACCAGATCGGGCTGGTAGCGCGCGAACGCGTCGATCACCTGGCCACCGTCGTCCACCCACTCGCTGGCCATGCCGGCGGCGGCCAGGTAGTCGCGCAGTACCGAGGCCAGGCGTGGCTCGTCCTCGACGATCAGGATCTTCGTGGACGTGGCGGGCGACGTGCTCATGCAGGCTCCGGCAGGGTGATGACCACGCGCAGCCCGCCCAGCGGCGAGGGCGCGGCGTGGATGACGCCGTGGTGGGCGAGGATGATGTTGTGGCTGATGGCCAGGCCCAGCCCGCTGCCGCCACTGGCGCGGTTGCGCGAACTTTCCACGCGGTAGAAGCGTTCGAACAGCAGTGCACACTTGTCGGCCGGAACGCCCGGCGCGGTGTCTTCCACGACCAGCTGCACGCCGGCAGGCACGCGCGCTGCCTGCACGCGTACGCGGCCACCGGCATGGGTGTAGCGCAGTGCGTTTTCCAGCAGGTTGGCCAGCACCTGCTGCAGGCGCCGTTCGTCACCGGACACCTGCAACGGCGTGGCGGGCAGGTCTTCTTCCAACGCCAGTCCTGCATTGGCGAAGCGCACGCGCATGCCATTGAGTTCGCTGCGCAGCAGCGCCACCAGGTCCAGTGGCGCGAAGCGGTACGCCAGGCCGCCGGACTGGGTCATCGACAGGTCGTGCAGGTCGTCGATCAGCTTGCCCAGCTGGCGGATCTCGCCCTGCAGGCCCACAAGGTTGGCCCGGTCCAGCGGACGGATGCCATCTTCGATCGCCTCCAGCTCGGCGCGCACCACGGCCAATGGCGTGCGCAGCTCATGCGAGATGTCGGCAATGAAGGCGCGGCGGTTGCGTTCGGTGTCGTCCAGCGCCTGCGCCATCCGGTTGAAGTCGTTGACCAGCGCGTCCAGCTCATCGTCACTGGTGCGCTCGATGCGGGTGGCGTAGTCACCGGCGGCCAACCGGTGGGTGGCAGCGGCCAGCTTGGCAAGGCGCTGGCGCAGCGCACGCGATACCAGCCAGGCCAGCAGTACCGTCACCAGCAGTAGCGCGATGCCGATCACCCACCAGGCGCGCACCTGGGTGTTGTAGAAATTCAGGTCGTTGGTGGCGATGACGGTCTGGAACGGCACCATGCCCAGCCAACCGACGGTCTGCCCGTCCACCTGCACCGCATGCGGCTCGTCATCGCTGGTGGCGTCGGGGTTGCCGGCCACGAAACGGTGCTGCGCGTCGAACAGGCCCAGGCGCGACGGCACGCCGGTCTGGTCGGACAGCGACGGCACCGGTCCTTCGTGCCCATGGGCCAGGTCCGGCCGCAGCAGCCGCGCCCAGCGGTCGCCATCACCGTGCAGATGCTCCCAGCCACCGTGCTCGCGGTACTCGCGCTGCAGGTGTGGCATCAGCCGCTGCATGCGCAGGTCGCCCTGGTCGTTGAGGTAGTCCAGGAAGCCGGTCTGGAAGGCCACGCGGCTGGCAATACCGTTCACTGCCAGCACCAGCAGGCAGGCGGTGAAGATCGCGAGGAAGGTCTTCGCGGTCAGGCCGAATTTGAGTTGGAACTTCGCCATCGCGGGGGCCATTAGCGGCGCATGCGGCGCCGAAAGCAAGCGCCAGCTGAGCCGGCCGCACAATCTCCATATTCTCTGCACAGTTTCACGGCAGCGTGCACGGGTCAACGCAAGGCCCCCACGCCCCCCATGTCCCTCCTGCGCCCGCTGTCCCGTTCCCCGCGTCCCCTGCTGTTGCCCCTGCTGCTGGCCCTGGCGGCCTGTTCGGCGGACAGGACCGACGCCCCGGCCATGCCCGAAGTGGGCGTCATCATCGCCCGCGCGCAGCCGCTGGCACTCCAACAGACCTTGCCCGGCCGTGCCGTGCCGTTCGAGATCTCCGAGGTGCGGCCGCAGATCGGCGGCCTGATCCGCCAGCGGTTGTTCACCGAAGGCCAGCAGGTCAAGGCAGGTCAGCTGCTGTACCAGGTCGACCCGGCACCGTACCAGGCGGCCTTCGATACCGCCCGCGGGCAGCTGGCGCAGGCCGAGGCCACCGTGTTGTCGGCACAGCCGAAGGCCGAGCGTACCCGTGCGCTGGTGAGCATGGATGCAGCCAGCAAGCAGGACGCCGACGATGCCACCTCGGCATTGAAGCAGGCGCAGGCCAACGTGATTGCCGCGCGCGCTGCATTGCAGGCTGCCCGCATCAACCTCGACTACACCCGGGTGACCGCCCCCATCGACGGCCGCATCGGCACCTCCAGCGTCACCGCCGGCGCGCTGGTCGCGGCCGGCCAGGATACGGCACTGACCACCATCCAGCGGCTGGACCCGGTGTACCTGGATGTCACCCAGTCCAGCACGCAGATGCTGGCGCTACGCAAGCAGCTCGATGCGGGCCTGGTGAAGGCCATCGATGGCAAGGCACAGGTACAGGTGCTGCTGGAGGACGGCAGCACCTACGCGCATGAAGGCACGTTGGAGTTCGTCGGCAGCGCAGTGGATCCGGGCACCGGAAACGTGAAGCTGCGCGCGGTCATTCCGAACCCGGACGGCCTGCTGTTGCCGGGCATGTACCTGAAGGCGGTGCTGCCGATGGCCACCGACGCGCGTGCCCTGCTGGTGCCGCAGAAGGCGGTGGTGCGCAACGAACGCGGCGAACCGCTGCTGCGCCTGCTCGACGCCAAGGATCATGTGGTCGAGCGCCGCGTCAGCACCGGCCAGGTGGTCGGTAACCAGTGGCAGATCACCAGCGGCCTCAAGGCTGGCGAACGGGTGATCGTCAGCAACGGCAGCGCGGTATCGCTCGGCCAGCAGGTGAAAGCGGTGGCGGCCACGACGGCGCAGTTGGCGGCGATGCCGGCGGTCGATCCGAACGGCAACACCGACGAAAAGTCGCACTGAGGCCTGGCCCACATGGTTCGTTTCTTCATTGACCGGCCGATCTTCGCCTGGGTGATCGCCATCGCGGTCAGCCTGCTCGGCCTGCTCGCGATCCTGATCCTGCCGGTGGACCGCTACCCGCAGATCGCCCCGCCCACCATCACCATCCGCGCCACCTACACCGGCGCCTCGTCGCGGACCGTGGAAAACGCGGTCACCCAGGTCATCGAGCAGTCCCAGCAAAGCCTCGATCACCTGATGTACATGACCTCGACCAGTGCCTCCGACGGCTCGGCGCAGGTCAACCTGGTGTTCGCCACCGGTACCAATCCGGATACCGCGCAGGTGCAGGTGCAGAACCAGCTGCAGGCCGCCATGGCCACGCTGCCGCAGGCGGTGCAGCAGAACGGCCTGACCATCACCAAGTCCAGTGGTTCGCTCTTCGAGGTGCTGTCGTTCACCAGCGAAGACGGCAGCATGGACAACTTCGATGTCGCCAACTTCATGGAAGCGCGCATCGACGACCAGATCAGCCGTGTCAGCGGCGTCGGCAACATCCAGCCGATCGGCCAGGAATACGCCATGCGTATCTGGCTGGATCCGGAAAAAATGCGCCAGTACGCACTGATGCCGTCGGACATCGAGACCGCACTGCAGGCGCAGAACACCGACGTGTCGGCCGGTGAGCTGGGTGGCCAACCGGCGCTGAAGGGCCAGCAGCTGGACGCAACCGTGACCGCGCGCAGCCGCCTGCACACGCCTGAGCAGTTCGCGCAGGTGGTGCTCAAGGCTGACGCCAACGGCAGCGTGGTGCACCTGGGCGACGTGGCGACGATCGGCCTGGGGCCGGAGAGCTATGACAGCATCAGCACCTTCAACGGCAAGCCGTCGGCCTCGCTGGGCATTGAACTCAATGCCGGTGCCAACGCGATCGCCGTCTCCAAGGCCATCGATGCACGGCTTCAGCAGCTGCAGAAGTACTGGCCGCACGGTTACACCGCCCACGTGGCCTTCACCACCACGCCGTTCGTGACCATCTCGCTGAAGGAAGTGGTGATCACCCTGATCGAGGCGATCGCGCTGGTCGTGCTGGTGATGTACCTGTTCCTGCAGAACTGGCGGGCCACGTTGATCCCGACCATCGCGGTGCCGGTGGTGCTGCTGGGCACCTTCGGCGTGCTGGCCGCGTTCGGGTACTCGATCAACACCCTGACCATGTTCGCGCTGGTGCTGGCCATCGGCCTGCTGGTGGACGACGCCATCGTGGTGGTGGAGAACGTGGAGCGGGTGATGACCTTCGAGGGGCTGGCACCGAAGCCGGCCACGCTGAAGGCGATGGGCCAGATCACCGGCGCGCTGGTCGGCATCGTGCTGGTGCTGACTGCGGTGTTCCTGCCGATGGCGTTCTTCAGCGGTGTCACCGGCGTGATCTATCGCCAGTTCTCGGTGACGATCGCTGCTGCGATGATCCTGTCGGTGCTGGTGGCGATGACCATCACCCCGGCGCTGTGCGGGAGCATCCTGCACCAGATTCCCAAGGGCGGCCATCCGCATGGCGATCACGCTGGCGAGCCGAGCCTGCTGGGCAAGTTCTTCATCTGGTTCAACCACCGCTTCGAGCGCACTTCCAATGGCCTGCGTCACCGCGTGGATGGCTTCCTTGGCCGCCGCACGCTGGGGGTGCTGTTCTACCTGGTGCTGAGCGTGGCCACCGGCCTGCTGCTGTGGCACCTGCCGGGCGCGTTCCTGCCCGATGAAGACCAGGGCATGCTCAACGCGCTGGTGAAGCTGCCGGCCGGTTCCACGCTGGAGCAGACGCGGGCGGTGATGGATCGTCTGAGTGCCGTCGCGGTGAAGGACGACGGCGTGCTCTCGATCCAGGCCACCGCCGGTTTCAGTGTTACCGGCAGCGGCCAGAACGTCGGCCAGGCCTTCATCCGCCTGAAGGACTGGGATGACCGCAAGGACGACGCCGATACCATCGCCGCACGGTTGACGCGGGCGATGGCCAGCGTGCCCGATGCGCAGGTGTTCATCACCTCGCCACCCGCCATCCTTGGCCTCGGCGATGCGGGCGGTTTCACCTTGGAACTGCAGGACGAAGGCGGTGCCGGCCATGCCGCCGCCGTGGCCGCGCGCAACACGCTGCTGAAGGAAGCCGCCAAGGACCCGAAGCTGGTCAACGTGCGCTACGCCAGCCTGGAAGACGCGCCGGTATACGCCGTGAAGGTGGACGACGCCAAGGTGCAGGCCATGGGCGTGAACCCGCAGGACGTCAATGACACCTTGAACGCGGCGCTGGGCGGCGACTTCGTCAACAACTTCATCTACAAGGGCCGCATCAAGAAGGTGTTCATCCAGGGCACCGCCGAAGCACGCATGCAGCCGCAGGACATCGAGCGCTGGAGCGTGCGCAACCAGGCCGGGCAGATGGTGCCGCTGTCGTCGCTGATCAGCACGCATTGGACCAGTGCGCCGGCCGCACTGCAGCGCTACAACGGCATCTCGGCGATGGAAATCACCGGCCAACCGGCGCCGGGTGTCAGCTCCGGCGAGGCGATGGCCGAGATCGCGCGCCTGGCCGACACACTGCCGGAAGGCTTCAGCCACGCCTGGTCGGACATGGCCTACCAGGAACAGCTGTCGGGCAACCAGGCGCCGATGCTGTATGCCATCTCGCTGCTGTTCGTGTTCCTGTGCCTGGCCGCGCTGTATGAAAGCTGGGCGGTGCCGTTCGCGGTGATGCTGGCCGTGCCGGTAGGCGTGTTCGGTGCCGTGCTGATGATGAACCTGCGTGGCCTCAACAACGATGTGTACTTCCAGGTCGGCCTGTTGACCACGATTGGTCTGGCAGCGAAGAACGGCATCCTGATCGTCGAGTTCGCGCGCATCCTCGAACAGCAGGGCAGGGACACCCGAGACGCAATCCTGCAGGCGGTCTACCTGCGGCTGCGGCCGATCGTGATGACTTCGCTGGCGTTCCTGATGGGCGTGTTGCCGCTGGTGTTCGCCACCGGCGCCGGTTCGGCCGCGCGCCGTTCGCTGGGTACCGGCGTGGCCGGTGGTACGGTGGCCTCGATGGTGCTGGGCATGTTCTTCGTGCCGTTGTTCTACCTGCTGGTGCGCCGCCTGTTCCCGGGCCGCGCGCCGGCCGACGCCACTGTCCCGGAGACAAGCCCATGAAGCCGATGCTGCTGCGCGCCCTGGCGGCCGCAACGATGACCGCCGTGCTGGGCGGCTGCGTGAGCATGGCCCCACACTACCAGCGTCCCGAGGCGCCGGTGCCGGCACAGTTCGGCAATGCCGGCACCGGCGAGGCTGAGCCGGCACTGGCGATGCCGGCCTGGCGCGAAGTGTTCCTGGAACCGCGCCTGCAGCAGGTCATCGCGCTGGCGCTGCAGAACAACCGCGACCTGCGCGTGGCGGTGCTGCAGGTGGAGAAGGAGCGCGCGCAGTACCGCATCCAGCGCGCGGCACTGCTGCCGTCGGTGGATGCCAGCGGCAGTGTCACCCGTTCGCGGGTGAGCGATGCCAACAGCGAGACCGGCGTCACCCAGGTGACCGAATCCGATGCCGTGCAGGTGGGCATCAGCAGCTGGGAGCTGGACCTGTTCGGGCGTATCCGCAGCTTGAAGAACGAGGCGCTGCAGAACTGGCTGGCCAGCGCCGAGAACCAGCGCGCCGTGCGCACCAGCCTGGTGGCCGAAGTGGCCACGGCGTGGCTGGCGCTGGCGGCCGACGAGCAGTCGCTGGCGTTCACCCGGCAGACGCTGGACAGCCAGCAGCAGACCCTGCAGCGCACCGAGGCCCGCCATGCACAAGGCCTGGCTTCGGGCCTGGACCTGTCGCAGGTGCAGGCCAGCGTGGAAGCCGCGCGCGGTGCGCTGGCCAAGCTGCAGACCCAGCAGGCGCAGGATCGCGATGCGCTGCAGCTGCTGGTCGGTGCACCGCTGGACGCGGCACTGCTGCCCAGCGCACAGGCGCTGGACGGCACCGTGGCGCTGGCGCCGCTGCCTTCCAACCTGCCCTCAAGCGTGCTGCTGCAGCGCCCGGACGTGCTGTCCGCCGAACACGCGTTGCAGGCGGCCAATGCCGATATCGGTGCCGCGCGCGCTGCATTCTTCCCGACGCTGACGTTGACCGCCAACTACGGCCACAGCTCCACCGCGTTGTCGACGCTGTTCTCGGCCGGCACCCGTGGCTGGTCGTTCGCGCCCAGCATCACCGCGCCGATCTTCCATGCCGGTGCACTGAACGCCTCGCTGGATGCCTCGAAGATCGGCAAGGACATCGGCATCGCGCAGTACGAGAAGGCGATCCAGCAGGCCTTCAGTGAGGTGGCCGATGCGCTGGCCACGCGCGATCACCTGACCGCGCAGCTGGACGCGCAACGCGCGTTGGTGGCTGACAGCCAGCGCAGCTACACCTTGGCCGAGGCGCGCTACCGCACTGGACTGGATGGCTACCTGCAGTCGTTGGATGCGCAGCGCAGCCTGTATGCCGCGCAGCAGGACCTGATCGCCCTGCAGCAGCAGGAGGCGGGCAACCGGGTGACGTTGTTCAAGGTGCTGGGTGGTGGCGCCGACGCGCGGTAACGCGCCCGCCAATGTGGGTGTGCCTTCCGCTCCGGTAGGTGCCGACCTTGGTCGGCACAAATGCATGCAGCATCGCGATCTGATGATTCGTGCCGACCAAGGTCGGCACCCACCAGAAGCAGGTGCGACCGCTTATGCCACGCGGCCGCGGCGCGCCCGCTCCAGATGCACCAGCAGCAGCGAGATCGCTGCCGGGGTCATGCCCGGGATGCGCTGCGCCTGGCCGATGGTCTGCGGGCGCACGCGCTCCAGCTTCTGCAGCGCTTCGGCCGACAGCCCGCGTACCGTCCCATAATCGAAGGCTTCAGCGATCGGCGTGGCTTCGTGCCGCTGCTGGCGCTCGATTTCCTCGCGCTGGCGATCCAGGTAGCCGGCGTACTTCACGCCGATCTCCACCTGCTCGGCCACCTTGGCGTCGGCCACGGCCGGGCCCAGCGACGGCACCTGCATCAGCTGCGCGTAATCCAGCTCGGGGCGCTTGATCAGGTCCAGCACATTGGTTTCGCGGCTGACCGCCACGCCCAGCGTGTCCTGTACCTCGCGGCCCAGCGCATTGGCCGGGGTCGCCCACAGTGCGCCCAGGCGCGCGCGCTCGGCGGCGACGGCGGCCTGCTTGGTCTCGAACGCGCTCCAGCGATGGTCATCCACCAGGCCCATTTCGCGGCCGGCGGGGGTCAGGCGCTGGTCGGCATTGTCCTCGCGCAGCTGCAGGCGATATTCGGCGCGGCTGGTGAACATGCGGTATGGCTCGTTGGTGCCGTGGGTGATCAGGTCATCCACCAGCACGCCCAGGTACGCCTCGTCGCGGCGCGGGCACCAGCCATCCAGTCCACGTACCTGGCGTGCGGCGTTGAGGCCGGCCAGCAGGCCCTGCGCGGCCGCTTCTTCATAGCCGGTGGTGCCGTTGATCTGGCCGGCGAAGAACAGGCCGTTGACCAGCTTGGTTTCCAGCGAGGCCTTCAGCCCGCGCGGATCGAAGAAGTCGTACTCGATCGCGTAGCCGGGGCGGGTGATGTGCGCGTTCTCGAAACCACGGATGCTGCGCACCATCTCCAGCTGCACGTCGAACGGCAGCGAGGTGGAGATGCCGTTGGGGTAGATCTCGACGATGCCCAGGCCTTCGGGTTCGACGAAGATCTGGTGGCTGGCCTTTTCGGCGAAGCGCACCACCTTGTCTTCGATGGACGGGCAGTAGCGCGGACCGATGCCCTCGATCTGGCCGCTGTACAGCGGCGAGCGATGCAGCGCGTCGCGGATGATCTGGTGGGTCTGCTCGGTGGTGTGGGTGATCCAGCAGCTGACCTGCTGCGGATGCTCGTCCACCGAGCCGAGGAAGGACATCACCGGACGCGGCGTGTCGCCGGGCTGTTCGTCCATCACGCTGTAGTCCAGCGAACGGCCATCGATGCGCGGCGGCGTGCCGGTTTTCAGGCGATCCACCTGGAACGGGCGCTCGCGCAGGCGTGCGGCCAGCGTGGTGGCCGGCGGGTCACCCATGCGGCCGGCGGCGTACTGGGTCGGGCCGACGTGGATCTTGCCGGCGAGGAAGGTACCGGCGGTCAACACCACGGCCCCGGCGTCGAAACGCAGGCCGGTCTGGGTGATGACCCCGCGCACGGCGTCGCCTTCGATGACCAGGTCATCGACCGCAGCCTGGAACACCGTCAGGTTGTCCTGCCCTTCGACGATGGCGCGGATCGCCATGCGGTACAGGTTGCGATCGGCCTGGCAACGGGTGGCACGCACGGCCGGGCCCTTGGAGGCGTTCAACGTGCGCCACTGGATGCCGGCGTGGTCGGCGGCATGCGCCATCGCACCGCCCAGGGCGTCGATCTCCTTGACCAGGTGGCCCTTGCCGATGCCGCCGATGGCCGGGTTGCAGCTCATCGCGCCCACCGTTTCGATGTTGTGGGTCAGCAGCAGGGTGCGCACGCCGGTGCGGGCCGCGGCCAGCGCGGCTTCGGTGCCAGCGTGGCCACCGCCGATGACGATGACGTCGTAACGATGGAAGGACGGATTCATGGGGGCTGTTCAGCTGGGGGCGGGCGCGGCCGGGGGCGGCGCCGGGGTGGCGATTTTAGCGCCATTCGGGGCCGGGACGTCGGTACCGGCCGGCCGGCGCCGAAATCAGCCCTAAAGTTGGCAGGATTTTTGCAGATAACCCAATAGCACCCACCGTGGCTGGCGCCGTAGGCGCCCGTGACCGGAATTGGAACAGGGGCCGGTACAGGCGCACGGTGGGGGAGCAGAGGGCCGGCAGTCGGGGGACTGTCCGGCCCTGTTTTTTTGGGGTGCCGGGAAAGGCCCCGTCCACGCATGGCGTGGATCTACTGACGCTGGGGCTCTCGCCGGTTGGCGGCCCGGCAAAACAAACGGCCCCGCATTGCGGGGCCGTCTGCCTTCAGAGGTGCCGACATCCGACAGGGCCGGAACAGGGGGGATCCAGATGTTCCTGTCGGATATCGACGTAGAGCTTTTTGCGGCGGCTCGTGTCGTTTTTGTCACTTTGTGACGCGGGCCGTCACTGTTCGCGTAGATTGCGGCTTAGACCGTGTGAAATGCAAGACGGTTCAGCGCTCAACTGTGCGCTGCGTCGCACGATCCATGTTGCGCCAGGGGGAACCGTTCATTCTCGGCGCACTCGGTGCCGGGGCCGGGCGGGCCTGCGGTGCGGGCGCCGGCGGCTGCATGTTCGACTGCGGCGGGCGACGCATCGAATCCATGTTCCGCCACGGGGAACCGCCGTTGTACGACGGCCTCGGCGGCGGCGGACGGTTCTCGCCACCGTTGCCGGGCGGGCGCGGCGGCGGGCGGTGGTTGTGCGGCGGGCGGTAGATCGGGCGCGAGTAGTACGGGTTGCCATAGCCGCCGTAATAGCCGCCATAGCCACCGTAGTACGGGTAGCCGTAGTTGTAGGGATAGCCGGCCGGGTAGCGGTACTCCACCGACGGCGCGCCGTGGTAGTAGCCGCCACCGCGGCCACCGCCTACATAGTCGTAGGTGGTGCAGCCAGTCAGGCCCAACAACAGGCCACCGGCAAGCAACAGGCGCATTTTCATGGTGGGTCCCCCCAGAGGACGGATGTGCAGCCAGCTTCGTGCGCGGGCATTGAATCGGCCCTTAATTCGGCTGGCCAGGATGAATGGAGGCGTAGGCCTGCATGCTGGCATGACCTGTGCCCCGGTCGCCAGCGCGGGGGCATACGTTAATCTTGCGTCATGAGCGATTCACTGTTGCCCCGCGCCGATGATGTCCTGCTTGCTGCTGCGAGGATTGCCCCGCATGCCAGCGTGACCCCGGTGCTGCGCTCGCGCACGCTCGATGCGATGACCGGCGCACAGCTGGCGTTCAAGGCCGAGCACCTGCAGCGCGGTGGCGCATTCAAGTTCCGTGGTGCCTGCAATGCGGTGTGGTCGCTCGATGCCGATCGTGCCAGTACCGGCGTGGTGACCCATTCCTCCGGCAACCACGGTGCCGCGCTGGCCCTGGCCGCACGCACCCGGGGCATCCCCTGCCATGTGGTGGTGCCGGAAGGGGCGGTGGCCGCCAAGCTGGCCAACATCGCCCGCCACGGCGCCACCCTCTGGCGCTGCCCGCCGACCATCGCCGACCGCGAGGCCACCTGCGCCAAGGTGCAGGCCGATACCGGCGCAACCCTGGTGCATCCCTATACGAACCTGGCGGTGATGGCCGGGCAGGGCACCGCGGCCCTGGAACTGCTGCACAGCGACGGCCCGTTCGACGCGCTGGTGGTGCCGGTGGGCGGCGGTGGCCTGGCCAGCGGTACCGCGCTGGCCCTGCAGCACGCCAGTCCGCAGACCCGGCTGATCCTGGCCGAGCCGGCCGGCGCCGATGACACCGCGCGCTCGCTGGCCATCGGCGAGCGCCAGGGCGCGTTCACCCCGGACACCATCTGCGATGGCCTGCGTACCCTGATCGGCGCACCCAATTTCGAGTTGCTGCGCGCCGCCGGTGCCGAGGTGATCGTGATCGATGACGCCGCGACGCTGGCGGCGATGCGCCTGCTGTGGGACGTGCTCAAGCAGGTGGTGGAACCCTCTTCGGCCACCGTGCTGGCTGCGGTGCTGGCGCAGCCGCAGCGCTTCGCCGGCCTGCGCGTGGGCCTGGTGTTGTCCGGCGGCAACGTCGACCTGCCAGCGCTGCGCTGGGGGGCGGCGTGAGCCGCGGGCGGCACCGCGAACGCACCGGCCTGCTGGGCTGGTTGTGGCGGCTGTTCGTGCTGCTGGTGATCTGGCTGCTGGGCGTGACCGCCTGGATCGTCTGGGTGGGTGAACGCGACCAGGCCGCCAAGGCCGACGCCATCATCGTGCTGGGTGCGGCCGCCTATGACGCCAAGCCGTCACCGGTGTTCGAAGAACGCATCCGCCACGGGCTGGATCTGTATGAAGCACGCTATGCGCCGCTGCTGATCTTCACCGGTGGCTATGGCGGCACCGGTGCGCGCTTCTCCGAGTCGCAGGTGGCGCGGCGCTACGCGCTGAAGCATGGCGTGCCGGACGATGCGATCCTGATCGAAACCGCTTCGCGCAATACCGTGCAGAACCTGGTTGAAGCCAAGCGGCTGATGGACCAGCGCGGCCTGCACCGGGTGATCGTCGTCAGCGATCCGCTGCACATGGCGCGCGCGCTGCGCCTGAGCAAGGCGCTCGGCATCGATGCGCTGGCCTCGTCCACGCCCAGCACGCGCTTCCGCAGCTTCCACACCAGTTGGCGCTTCCTGGTGCAGGAAATCTATTTCTTCCACCGCGACCTGGTGCGCCCGCCGTTGAGTTCGCCGGCCAATACCTGAGGGCGGAAGCCTGCGTTGGGCGCGGCGTCGCATTGGGTAGTGCCGGCCGCTGGCCGGCAGATGCCCCCCATGGAATCGTGAGGTTGCCGGCCAGCGGCCGGCACTACCAGACGATCAGGCCTGTTTGCGGCGGATCGGAATCGCCGACACCGCCCGGAATTGGCAGGTGCCGACCCTGGTTGGCACCATCTGTCAGATCGCGATGCTGCCGGCACTGTGCCGACCAAGGTCGGCACCTACCAGAGCGATTCGCGTATGGCGTGGTATGCGGTAGTGCCGGCCGCTGGCCGGCAGATGCCCACCATGGAATCGTGAGGTTGCCGGCCAGCGGCCGGCACTACCAGACGATCAGGTCTGTTTGCGGTGGATCGGAATCGCCGACACCGCCCGGAATTGGTAGGTGCCAACCTTGGTTGGGACCATCTGTCAGATCGCGATGCTGCCTGCACTGTGCCGACCAAGGTCGGCACCTACCAGAGTGACGGCCGGCGCCTACCGGAGCGATTCGCGTATGGCGTCGCATTGGGTAGTGCCGGCCGCTGGCCGGCAGATGCCCACCATTGAATCGTGAGGTTGCCGGCCAGCGGCCGGCACTACCAGACGATCAGGTCTGCTTGCGCCGGATCGGAATCGCCGACAACGCTCGGAATTGGCAGGTGCCAACCTTGGTTGGCACCATCTGTCAGATCGCAATGCTGCCGGCACTGTGCCGACCAAG
Source organism: Stenotrophomonas maltophilia (assembly GCF_900186865.1). NCBI lineage: Bacteria > Pseudomonadati > Pseudomonadota > Gammaproteobacteria > Lysobacterales > Lysobacteraceae > Stenotrophomonas > Stenotrophomonas maltophilia. The sequence continues at coordinate 4,744,106 of NZ_LT906480.1, read as the reverse complement.
GTCGGCACCCACCAGAGCGATTCGCGTATGGCGTCGCATTGGGTAGTGCCGGCCGCTGGCCGGCAGATGCCCACCACGGAATCGTGAGGTTGCCGGCCAGCGGCCGGCACTACCAGACGATCAGGTCTGCTTGCGGCGGATTGGAATCGCCGACACCGCTCGGAATTGGCAGGTGCCAACCTTGGTTGGGACCATCTGTCAGATCGCGATGCTGCCGGCACTGTGCCGACCAAGGTCGGCACCCACCAGAGCGATTCGCGTATGGCGTCGCATTCGGTAGTGCCGGCCGCTGGCCGGCAGATGCCCACCAGGGAATCGTGAGGTTGCCGGCCAGCGGCCGGCACTACCAGATGATCAGGTCTGTTTGCGGCGGATCGGAATCGCCGACACCGGCACCGAGGCGACGTCATGCCCGCCTTCGCGGATCGGCGCGCCCGGGTCCGGTGCCCAGGCGTGGGCGTAGATCACTTCCCAGCTGCTGGGCAGCTTGCCGTCGGCACGGCGCATCGGCTCGTATGCAGCGGCGGCAGCGGCGAAACGACCACGCCCGGTCAGCGTATGGCGGCGGTCCACCCGCGCGTTGGTCGCACCCATCGCGCGCAGCTCGCGCATCAGCGAGGGCAGGTCGTCGTAGGTCAGGGTGAACAGATCGCGGTCCAGCACCGGGTCGCGGAAGCCGGCCATCATCAGCGCGTCGCCGAACTGGGCGATCTGCGCGAAGCGGCTCACGTGCGGACGATCATCGGCGGCGGCGAACGCTTCGTTGAGTTCCACCAGGGTTTCCGGGCCGAAGGTCGAGCACAGCAGCAGGCCCCCGGGCTTGAGCACGCGACGGAATCCGGCGAACACCGCCGGCAGGTCGTCCACCCACTGCAGGCACAGGTTGCTGAAGATCACATCCACGCTGTTGTCGGCCAGCGGCAGCGCGGCGGCATCGCCGCACAGGCGCTGGAACGGCTTCCACCACCCGGCTTGGCGCTTGGCCTGGTCCAGCATCGGCAGCGCCACATCCAGCGCGATCACCTGCGCCTTCGGCCAGCGCTTCTTCATCAACGCGCTGGCATGGCCGGTACCCGCGCCGATGTCCAGCACCACCTCGGGCTTGCGTGCCTCCAGGTAGTCCAGCGATTCGATCAGCCGCGACTGCACCTCGCGCTGCAGGGCGGCGGCGGCATCGTAGCTGCTGGCGGCACGCGCGAACGCGCGGCGGACGTGGCGGGCATCGAAGTGGGACGGCATTGCGAAAGTCTCTTAGAACGTACCGGGGTAGGCGCCGCCGTCGATCAGCAGGTTCTGCCCGGTGAGGTAACCGGCCTGCGCACTGCACAGGAAGGCGCAGGCGGCGCCGAACTCGTCCGGCGTGCCGAAGCGGCCGGCGGGAATCTGCTGGCGGCGGCGCTCGGCCACTTCGCCAGCATCGCCGTCCTTGCCCGCACTGTGGGCGAAGTTGGCGCGCAGGCGGTCGGTGTCGAACTGGCCGGGCAGCAGGTTGTTGATGGTGACGTTGTGGGCCACGGTGCGGCGCGACAGGCCGGCGACGAAACCGGTCAGGCCGCTGCGCGCGCCGTTGGACAGCGCCAGGATGTCGATCGGGGCCTTCACCGCCGACGAGGTGATGTTGACGATGCGGCCGAAGCCACGCTCGATCATCGCGTCGACGGTGGCGCGGATCAGCGCGATCGGCGCCAGCATGTTGGCGTCCAGCGCGGCGATCCAGTCGTCGCGCTCGAAACTGCGGAAATCACCGGGCGGCGGGCCGCCGGCGTTGTTGACCAGGATGTCCACCTGCGGGCATGCGGCCAGTGCCGCAGCACGGCCGGCCTCGGTGGTGACATCGGCGGCAACCGCGCGCACCTCGGCAGCGCCGGGCACGGCACGCAGTTCTTCAGCGGCGGCCTGCAGCGCAGCGTCACCACGGGCCACGATCACCACGTTGACGCCCTCGCGCACCAGCGCACGCGCGCAACCCAGGCCCAATCCCTTGCTGGCGCCGCAGACCAGTGCCCAGCGGCCGTTGATGCCCAGATCCATGCGTCAGTCCTGCGGAATTCGGAAGGTGCTCATTGTCCGCCATCAGCCGGCGACAGGGCGGCAACGAAGTGTTGCAGGGCGGCAGCCACTTCGTCGGCATGGCCAAGGAACGGCGCGTGGCCGCCGTGGGCGATGGTCAGCGCCTGCGCACCCGGGGCCAGTGCTGCGGCGGCCTGCATCGCCACCGGAGACACCAGCCGGTCACGCTGGCCGGCGATCCACAGGCTGGGCTTGCCCAGCGTTGGCAGTGCTCCGCGCAGGTCAGTGCTCTCCAGCAGGCGCAGGCCTTCCAGCAGGGCGCGTTCGGTGGGCGCACCGCGCTCGACCAGGCGCTGGCGCAGGGTGCGCAGCTCATCGCGGGCGTGTGCCGAGCCCATTACGTCCAGCGCGAGGAAGCGTTCCAGCGTGCCGCCGAAGTCGGTCGCCAGCTCGCGGCCGAACTGCTCGAACACCGCCGGCTCCACCGCGTGCGGCCAGTCTTCGCCTCGCACGAAGCGCGGCGTGGCGGCGATCATCGCCAGCCCGCGCACCTTTGGCAGCGTGGCCGCCGCGTGCAATGCGAACAGGCCGCCCAGTGACCAGCCGCACCACACCGCCGGCGGCGTAGCCGCGGCAATGGCACCGACCACGAACGGCAGGCGCAGCGGCGTGGTGTCCTCGCGGCTGTGCCCATGGCCGGGCAGGTCGACCAGGTGCAGGGTGAACTGGTCCGCAAGCCGCTGCACCAGCGGCGCGAACACGCCGCCCTGCAGGGCCCAACCGTGGATCAGCACCAGGTCCGGCCCACGGCCGGTGACGTCAATATGCATGGGCAACGACACGGAACTCAGGCAAAGACAGGCAGCGGCGGTGGCGCGGCTTCACGCACGGCCAGGGCCACGCGTTCACGCGCGCTGGCGATGGCCTCGACCAGGCCACGCACCTGTTCCGGGGTGTGCAGCGCGGACAGCGTCACCCGCAGGCGCGCCTTGCCTTCCGGCACGGTCGGCGGGCGGATCGCACCGACCAGCCAGCCGGCCTGTTCCAGCGCCGTGGACATGGCCACGGCGGTGTGGTCATCGCCGCACAGCAGCGGCTGGATCGGCGTGTCCGAAGCCATCAGGTCCAGCCCATGGCGGCGTGCTTCGCTGCGGAACAACGCGATCAGATCTGCCAGTTTGGAACGGCGCCAGTTGTCCCTGCGCGCCAGGCGCACCGCTTCAAGCGCAGCGGCGGCCATCGCTGGTGGCACGGCGGTGGTGTAGATGTACGGGCGTGCGGTCTCGGCCAGATGCTCGATCAGGTCGTCGCGGCCCAGCACCAGTGCACCGGAACCGCCCAGTGCCTTGCCCAGTGTGACCAGCTGCAGCGGCACATCGTCCACGCCCAGTCCGGCGGCGGCCACGGCACCACGGCCATCACCGACCACGCCTACACCGTGCGCATCATCCACATAGAACAGCGCCTGCTGCAGGCGTGCCACAAGCGACAATGCACGCAGCGGTGCGATGTCGCCATCCATGCTGAAAACACCATCGGTGGCCAGCATTGCCGCGCCATCGGGCGCATGCTTGAGCTGACGCATTGCGCCTTCCGCATCCAGGTGCGGATAACGGCGCAGGCGTGCACCGGCCAACCGGGTGGCATCGAGCAGGCTGGCGTGGTTGAGCTTGTCCTGTACGCAGACATCGTTCTCTTCGCTCAGCAGCGCCTGCTGCACCGCCAGGTTGGCGGCGAAGCCACTGCCGAACAGCAGCGCACGCGGATAGCCAAGCCATTCGGCCACTTCGCGTTCCAGCGCCTCATGCAGGGCATGATGGCCGCAGACCAGGTGCGAGGCACCGGCGCCAGCGCCTTCGCGTGCGGCGGCGTCCTGCAGCGCGTTGACCACGCTGAACTGCTGGGCCAGGCCGAGGTAGTCGTTGCTGCAGAAGCCGGTCAGCCACTGGCCGTCCACTTCCAGGCGCACGCCATCGCGACGGGTGACCGTGCGTCGCGGGCGGCGACGGCCTTGGGCATCGCGCAGGGCGCGCTGGGCGTGGAGGCGGGCGGTCAGGTCGGGGCGGGCCATGGTGGCTGAATGCGTCGACGGGGCGGCTAGGGTAGCGCGTTGCCGCGGCGCCTGCTTGCGGCCCGTCTCAGGCCGCGTGAGCGCAGCCACAGCCGGGCGTATCGGCACTGATATCGGCGTGCACGGTGCCGCCGTGGTCGTGGCCCTCGGCATCCACCTGCACCGCCATCGGCTGCAGGCCCAGCCGGGCAAACAAAGCCAGGTCGCGCTCGCTCTCCGGGTTGCCGGTGGTCAGCAGCTTGTCGCCATAGAAGATCGAATTGGCACCGGCAAGGAAACACAGCGCCTGCAGTTCGTCGCTCATGGCTTCGCGCCCGGCCGACAGCCGCACCATCGAGCGCGGCATGGCGATGCGTGCCACCGCGATCATGCGCACGAACTCGAACGGGTCCAGCTCGGCACTGCCATGCAGCGGCGTGCCCGCCACCTGCACCAGCTTGTTGATCGGCACCGAATCGGGATGTGCCGGCAGCGAGGCCAGCGCCAGCAGCAGGCGGACGCGCTGCGCGCGCGTCTCGCCCATGCCGACGATGCCACCGCAGCAGGTCTTCAGGCCGGCATCGCGCACGTGCTCCAGCGTATCCAGACGGTCCTGGTACTGGCGCGTGTGGATGATCGAATCGTAGTAGTCAGGCGCGGTGTCGAGGTTGTGGTTGTAGTAGTCCAGGCCCGCATCCTTCAGCGCACGCGCCTGCTCGCCGCTGAGCATGCCCAGCGTGGCGCAGGTCTCCAGCCCCAGTGCCTTCACCCCGGCGATCATCGCCGCCACCTTCGGGATGTCGCGGTCCTTCGGCGATCGCCACGCGGCGCCCATGCAGAAGCGCGATGCACCGGCGGCCTTGGCCTGGCGCGCCTTGGCCAGCACCGCGTCGGTCTCCATCAGCTTCTGCGCGTTCACCCCGGTGCTGTAGCGCTGCGCCTGCGGGCAGTACGCGCAGTCTTCCGGGCAGCCTCCGGTCTTCACCGACAACAGCGTGGACACCTGCACCTGCGCCGGATCGAAGTGCTCGCGATGCACCGCGGCGGCGCGGAACAGCAGCTCGGGAAACGGCAGATCGAACAGCGCCTGCAGTTCGTCGTGTTGCCAGTCGTGGCGGATGGCAGCAGCCATGGCGGGACCTTGGATACGAGTGGAGCGAGGGCGGCAGTGTGGGTGGGCGCGGGGAGGCTGTCAACCATTTGAATTTTAATTTGGTTTACGGGTCGTCGGCGCAATAGAGCATCGAGCGAAGCGCCGCATTTCACCGCATGCTGCAAGGTGTCCAGCCACAGTGCCTGCTGCACAACGTAAGTGCTGGCGCGCAGACTCTTTCCCATGTTTGATCTTTACCGCCTTCGTGGGCGCATCACCGCGCTGGTCCTCAGCGAGGCCTGGCGCCGCCGCGCCGCGCTGTGGGGCGGCGCGGTGGCCGTGGCACTGGTGGCGATCCTGTTTGCCAAGGCCAGCGATGCGGCCTTCCATCTGTTCCAGCGCATCACCTCGCACTCGCCGTGGTGGGCCCTGCTGCTCACGCCGGGCATCTTCGCGCTGCTGGCCTGGCTCACTTCCGGCGTGCTGAAGCCCACGCGGGGCAGCGGCATTCCGCAGGTCATCGCTGCGCTGGACAAGGCCGATGAGCCGTTCCGGAAAACCAACCTTTCCCCAGCGGTTTCGGCCGGCAAGCTGCTGCTGACCTCGCTGTCGCTGCTGGGGGGCGCATCGGTCGGGCGCGAGGGGCCCACCGTGCACGTAGGCGCCAGCCTGATGTACCTGTTCGGCCGCTGGTTCGGCTTCAAGGATCCCCGCGAGCTCTCGCACTTCCTGTTGGCCGGGGGCGCTGCTGGTATTGCGGCGGCGTTCAACACGCCGCTGGCCGGCATCGTCTTCGCCATCGAGGAGCTCAGCGGCCGTTTCGAACATCGCTTCTCCGGCACCCTGTTGACCGCGGTGATCGTCGGCGGCGTGGTATCGCTCGGCCTGTTGGGCAACTACACCTATTTCGGCCATGTGAGCGCGCGTCTGCCGCTCGGCCAGGGCTGGCTGGCGATCCTGCTGTGCGGCGTGGTGGCGGGCTTGCTGGGAGGCCTGTTCGCACGCGCGGTATTGGCCAGTGCGGCGGGCCGCCCGCGTTGGCTGGGCCAGCTGCGGCAGCGGCATCCGGTATTGCTGGCCGCGGGCTGCGGCCTGGTGGTGGTCGTGCTGGCCCTGGTGTCCGGCGAAGGCGCGTTCGGCACCGGTTACGAACAAGCGCGCAGCCTGGTGCAGGGCCAGGCGCTGGTCGGCCACGAGTTCGGGTTGATGAAGCTGCTGGCCAACCTGGCCTCGTACGTGGCGGGCATTCCCGGTGGCCTGTTCTCACCTGCGTTGGCGGTCGGCGCGGGACTCGGCCACAACCTGTCAGTGCTGATGCCGGGCGTGGACCCGCGCGCGTTCGTCTTGCTGGGCATGTGCGCCTACCTGACCGGTGTGACCCAGGCGCCACTGACCTCGGCGGTGATCTCGCTGGAGCTGACCGACAGCGGCGATCTGCTGCTGCCGATCCTGGCCACGGTGCTGATCGCGCGTGGTGTGTCCGGGCTGGTGTGCCGCGTGCCGATCTACCGCGGGTTGGCGGAGTTGTTGATGGTGCCGAAAACGGCTGAAGATGTGGCTGTCGAGGCGCCTGCTGTGCGAACCTCCCGCACCCGCGAAAATGGAGATGACTAGGAGCAATGCAGCCTGGAGCAGCAATTCTCCTCCCAGAGGAGGTGTTGGCGACGTTACGGTGCTACTTCGTGACCGATGATGGCTCGCTTCCGGAAGTGGAGCTCGCGTACCGTGAGGCCGCCGGAACGGCCGATGCGTTCGCCTATCTGTTTGCCTGCGGTGCCCGCGTCGCGGGTTCTGGAAGCGTGCAGCTCTGGCACCGTGCGGAAGATCTTGGTCAGCCGTTCATGGGACCGGGCGACGCGCGACGCGTTCTCCAGGACGAAGTGGAACCCTTCCATGTCGGCCTTGCAGACATTGCCTGCGGCGGCGTTCTTCTGCCAGAACTGGGTGTGCTCGTCATGCGCCATGGGTTGACGCTCGATTACCGCATGGGAGCGTCATGGGGCCAGCGGGAGGTCCAGGCCTTCCTGCTCCTTCTGCACCAGTTGCAGCGGCGGGGTGGCGTGATGACCGTTCCCTGGTGGGGTGAAGAGGGTCAGCACAGGTTCGAAACCGCGTTGGCAGCCGTTGAGATTTCTTGAGCGGGTTTGCCGCAAGGCAGGCACGCAACGGATAGACAACGATCATTGCTTCAATCAACGCGATCAATCAGCCTTCCATCTTCACTCCAGCAGTGAAGCTGATTCCGCGTTGCACCGTCTACCCGATGCCACGCGCGACGCAGAAGATGCGTCCACGCCGGGGCTGCACCCGGACCTGCATCGAGAGCGCGACCATGATCAACTGCCGTATCCGCAGCCTGGCGGCTGCCGTCCTGGCCCTGGCCAGTTCCCCCGCGCTGGCGATGTCCGGCGCGCCCCTGCTGCCCAGCGAGCGCAGCATCGGTACCCTTGAACCGGTGGCGCGTTTCGAAGGTGCCATGCCTACCAGCGTGGCGGTATCTGAAACCGGGCGGATCTTCGTCAATTTCCCGCGCTGGGGCGATGAGGTGGCCTACAGCGTGGCCGAATGGCGCGACGGCCGCGCCGTTCCCTATCCGGATGCGCGCATCAACCGCAAGGACGGCCCCGATCCGGCGGCCCATTTCATCAGCGTGCAGAGCGTGGTGGCCGATGGTCAGGGCCGGTTGTGGGTGCTGGATACCGCCGCGCCCGGGTTCTCTGCGCCACAGGCCGGCGGTGCCAAACTGGTGGCGATCGACCTGGCCACCAACACCGTGGCCAAGACGCTGGTGTTCCCGGCCAACGTCATCGACGCGCGCACCTATGTCAACGATGTGCGCTTCGATTTCCGTGTTGGCCGCGAGGGCGTGGCCTACGTCACCGACTCGTCGCTGAGCGGTATCGGCGGCATCATCGTGATCGACCTCGCCACTGGCGCCGCGTCCAAGCGCCTGGTCGGCCACGTGTCCACCTCGGCCGATGCCGCCTTCGTGCCGATCGTGGAAGGGCGGCAGATGCGGCTGCGTAACGCCGATGGTTCGTCGGCGCCGTTCACCGTGGCCGCCGATGGCATCGCCCTGTCGCCCGATGGTGGCACCCTGTTCTACACGCCCTTGTCCAGCCGTCATCTGTACAGCGTGCCGACCGCGCTGCTGCGCGACCCGAAGCTGAGTGACGCGGAACTGGCGGCGGCGGTGGTCGACCTGGGCGACAAGGGCGCCTCCGATGGCATGGAGATGGACGCCAACGGGCGGTTGTATGCCAGCGACTACGAGCACAACGCCATCCATGCCCGTGACGCGCAGGGGCGATGGGCGACGGTGGTGCACGACCCGCGCATCCTGTGGCCGGATACGCTGTCGATGGGGCCGGACGGCTATCTGTATTTCACCGCCAACCAGCTGCATCGACAGGCCGCATTCAATGGCGGCGTGGATCGCCGGCAGACGCCGTACATGGTGTATCGCACCCGGGTGGATGCGAAGCCTGCGCCAACGCGGTGAAGTGCTCCGTAAACGGGTAAAGATGCCTACAGGTCAAGGAGCGTGCGTCTGATGGCCTCGGGGCAGCGGCGCGGTCACGCTGTAGCGCATGCCGGCCCTGTTCAAGTCCACTCGCCTCCTGCAGGCGGCACTTCGCGTGCTGCTGCCACTGCGCTGCCTGGTCTGTGGTGATCCTGGCCACGATGAACTTGACCTGTGCCGCGCCTGCTTTGCCGAACTGCCCTGGGCTGGTCGTGCCTGCCTGCGCTGCGCACTCCCGCTACCCGGGAACGCCCTGATCGTCTGCGGGATCTGTCGCGAGGACGTGCCGCCGCAGGCCGCCACACATGCCAGCCTGCTGTACCTTCCACCCGTGGATCAGCTGCTGGTGCGCTACAAGTTCCATCAGGATCTGGCGGCAGGTCGACTGCTTGCGCAGCTGATGCAGCGCGCACCACCCCCCTGGTCGTGCGCGCCGCTGGTGCCGGTGCCGCTGCATGGGCGGCGCCTGCGCCAGCGCGGCTACAACCAGGCCGCCGAACTGTGCCGGTTGCTGCCGATGCCGGTCTGGCAGGGCCTCTACCGGCGCCGCCACACCGCGCCGCAGTCCGAGCGCAGCGCAGAACAGCGCAGGGACAACCTCTTTGACGCATTCGGTACGCGCTTGTCGCCGCCGACACGGCTGACCGTGGTGGACGATGTGATGACCACCGGCAGCACAGTGATGGAAATCGCCGAGACGTTGCGGCTGGCCGGTGCCAGGGACGTGCGGGTATGGGTGTGCGCACGGGTGCCGTAACGGCCGCAGCGATTGACGACGTATGACGGCTGCTGAAGGATGCCCATCCTTCAGCGTGTGATGCTCGACTGCGTCGTCGCAATGGGTACACGGATGCAAAGACCCTAAAGTTCCGCGCACTCCCGCCGATAGCGGTTGGCGGTCGAGTCGGTGCTGGCCGCATGTTCTCTCTGCACGATGTCTGTTCACAGCCCCAGGTCTGTACCAATGCTGGACAAGGAAGTCGTTGATGGGTAACAGAAAAGCAGGATGCGGCGTGCGTGCCGTTCTGGGCACCGCGGGACTGTTGTGGGTCGGCGTCGTGCATGCACAGTCGGCCAGTCCCTCGTTCGCCGAGCAGCAGGAACTGCGCGAACGCGCCGAGCGCGAGGCGCGCGAGCGTGAGCAGCGGCAGGCATTGCCGGATGTATCACGCGAACAGCCGGCCGCTGCTATCGATCTGCATTCGCTGGAACTGCCGGACGAAGAGCCGTGCTTCACCCTGCAGCAGCTGCAGCTTGACGGCGCGCATCTGGGGCCGTTCGCGTTCCTGCAGCGCTATCTCGACCGCTACCGTGGCCGCTGCGTGGGCCAGCAGGGCATCGCGCTGATCGTGCGGCGTGCCTCGGATCTGGCGCTGGCCAAGGGCTACGTGACCACCCGCATCGGCCTGCCCGAGCAGAGCCTGGGCAGCGGAACCCTGCGCCTGCAGCTGGTACCGGGCGTGATCCGGCAGATCCGCTTCAACGCTGAAGATGTGCCCGATTCGATGTGGAAGAGTGCGTTTCCCGCGCGGCCGGGGGACGTACTCAATCTGCGCGCGTTGGAACAGGGCCTGGAGCAGCTCAAGCGCGTTCCGTCGCAGGACGTGAACATGGAGCTGGTGCCGGGTGAGGCGCCCGGCGAGTCGGACGTGGTCATCAGCATCCGCCACGGCAAGCGATGGCGTGCCTCGGTGTCGCTGGATGATGCCGGCAGCCGTGCGACCGGAAAGCAGCAGGTCGGCGCGACCGCGTGGGTAGACAACCTGGCTCGCGTCAACGACCTGCTCAGCATTGGCGTCAGCAGCGACGGCAGTGCCGACAAGGGCCGGGGTACCCACGGCTTCAATGCATCGTGGTCGGTTCCGCTGGGCAACTGGCGTTTCAGCACCAGCACCTACAGCTCGCGCTACAAACAGACCATCGCCAGCAACGCCGACACGTTCGCCAGCACCGGCACCTCCAGCAACGTCGACCTGGCCGTGGAACGGCTGCTGGTGCGTGGCCAGAGCTATCGCAGCGGCATCGAGCTGCGCGTGGCGCAACGGTCGTCGCACAGCTACGTGGAAGGCGTGGAGATCGAAGGCCAGCGCCGGCGTACCACCTCGGTCGAGCTGGCGCTGCTGCACCGCCAGTACCTGGGGCGGGTCCAGGCCGATATCCGCCTGGCGCACCGCCGCGGCGTGCCGTGGCTGGGAGGCGATGATGACGCCGTGGGCCGTGATGACCTGGCGCCGACGTTCCGCTATGGGCTGACCACGCTGGATATCGGCGCCGGTGGCGCCCTGACATCCGGGCCGCGTCCGCTGGCATGGAACACCGCGCTCCGCTACCAGTGGAGCAAGGACACGCTGTACGGCTCGGAGTTCATCAGCGTCGGTGGCCGCTATACCGTCAACGGCTTCGACGGCGAGGTGCCACTTGGCGGCAGCCGTGGTGGCTACTGGCGCAACAGCATCAGCTGGATGGCACATCGCGCCATCGCGCCCTATGCGGGCATCGATATCGGCCACATCGAGCGCGACGACCGCCAGGGTATCGGCGGCGGAACCCTCAGCGGCGCCCACCTGGGTGCACGTGGCGAGCTGGGCGGACTGGCGTGGGATGGCTTCGTCGGCGTACCGATGAGCCGCCCGGCGTGGCTCAAGCATGAGGCACGCGGTCACGTGATCGGATTCCGCGCGTCCTGGCAGTTCTGATTCGACTGGAAGCACCGTCGCCGCGTGGCGACGTGATCGGGTTGTTGTGTGTGCAGTTCCCCCCTGGGTTGATGGAAGCACCTGGCATGAAGAACGTATTCCGCAGTCTGTCCCTGTCCGCTTCGGGCGCCGGTTGGGCCACGCGCCTGCGCACCGCGATGGCGAGCGCCACCCTGGCATTGGCGTTCCTGGCGCCGGGCAGCTCGTTTGCCCAGGTGCAGGTACAGGCCGGCGAGCAGGCGCGGGCCGACCAGGCGGCGAACGGCGTGCCGGTCATCCAGATCAACCGGCCCAACGCGGGCGGCGTATCGCACAACCGCTTCCAGGACTACAACGTCGGGCGCGAGGGGCAGATCCTCAACAACAGCGCGAGCACCGTGCAGACCCAACTGGGTGGCTACATCCAGGGCAACGGCAACCTGCAGCCGGGCCAGTCGGCACGATTGATCCTCAATGAGGTGACATCCACCAACGCGTCGCGCCTGCAGGGCCACATCGAGGTGGCGGGGCGCTCGGCGGCGGTGATCGTCGCCAACCCCAATGGCATCACCTGCGATGGCTGCGGCTTCATCAATACCACCCGTGGCACGCTGACCACCGGCACCCCGGTGTTCGGCAACGATGGCAGCCTGTCTGCGTTCCGGGTGTCGCGCGGAACGATCCGCCTGGAAGGCAACGGCCTGGATGCCGGCAACCTGGAAGGCGTCGACCTGCTGGCCCGCGCGGTGCAGCTCAACGCGGGCCTTTGGGCGCGCCAGGTGAACGTGGTCACCGGCGCCAACCAGATCGATGCCCAGACCCTGGCGACGCAGGCGATCACCGGAGAAGGCGAACGCCCGCAGTTCGGCCTGGATGTTGCCGCCCTCGGGGGCATGTATGCAGGCAAGATCCGGTTGGTCGGTACCGAGGCCGGCGTGGGCGTGCGCAGCACGGGCCAGATGGTGGCCGACGCAGGCGACTTCATCCTGACCCAGGCCGGCGATGTCCGTCTGAGCGGACGCACGGCGGCCGCAGGCCGCCTGCAGATCGAAACCGACGGTGACCTGAAGGCTGACGGTACCCAGTACGCGCAGGGGGATCTTCAGATCCGTGCCCGGCAGGCGTCGCTTGCTGGTTCGACGTCGGCGGGCGCTGCGATGGCCGTACGCGCCATCCAGAATCTGGACCTGGCCGGCAGCGCGCAGGCCGCACAGAAGCAGCTGGACGCCGGTGGCACGCTGACCCTGGCTGACACGGTGAAGAGCGCGGGCAGCATCGCGCTGGCTGCCGCACAGGTGCAGAACCATGCACAGGTGACCGCAGGCGCCGGGCTTGCCGTGCGCGCCGACACGCTGGCACAGGACAAGGGCGCGCGCCTGGGCGCGCAGGCGCTGGACGTGCAGGCCCGCCAGGTGGACAACGCCGGCCTGCTGCTGGGCAACCAGGGCGTACGGATGCAGGCCGCGCAGCTGCACAACGCCGGCCAGCTGTACAGCGACGCCGACGTCGAACTCGATGCGGCCAGCATCGACAACGAGGGCATCATCGGTGCCGGCGCCAACCTGCGTGCAGCGGCCGACCGCATCACCCAGCTGAAGGGTGCCGAGCTGTCTGCGGGCGGGCTGCTGAAGATCCAGGCGCGCCAGCAGCTGGACAACGCCGGACGCATCCTCTCCGAGCAGGCGCTGGAACTGTCTGCCGGCGGCGTGGACAACCAAGGCACCCTTGAGGCCCGCCAGGCCACGCTGACGGTCGACCGTCTGCGCAACAGCGGCACGCTGCAGGCGGTGGACCTGCTGGCATTGAAGTCCAAAGCACGCATCGACAATGACACCACCGGCAGCATCCAGGGGGGCAAGGGCCTGCAGGTCGACGCCGATGTGCTGGACAACGCCGGCATCATCGGCAGCGCAGCCGATGCCCGTCTGTCCGTTGCCACGCTCGACAACCGCAACCGGCTTGAAGCCGGCGGCACCCTGACCCTGCAGGGCGGCGTCCTGCACCAGCAGGCGGCCGCCACGGCGCTGGCACGCGTGCTGGCCGTGGACGTGCAGAAGGTCATCAACGACGGTCGCCTGCATGGCCAGCAGGCAATGGACCTGCGCGCCACTGAGCTGAGCAACAGTGGCGTGATCTACGGTCGTGACCGCTCACAGCTGCGCACCACCACATTGGACAATGCCGGCGTGATCGCCAGCGATGGCGCGCTTGACGTGCGCACCGACGCGCTGCACAACCGCGCCGGCGGCAACCTGTCCAGTGCGCAGTCGCTGCAGCTGGATGCGGTGACGCTGGACAACGCCGGCAACGTGTTCGCCAAGGGAGCACTGACGGCCAAGGCCGATGTGACCGACAACCGTGGCGACCTCTATGGCGCCGGCGATGTCGATGTCACCGTGCGCGATTCGCTGGACAACCAGGGCAGCCTGGTGGCCGGCCAGACGTTGCAGGTGCGGGGCCGGACCCTGCGCAGCGAGGGTGAACTGGGCAGCGAGCGCGGCAACGTGCAGCTCAGCAGTGACCAGGCCCTGGTGCTGGGCGGGCGCACGTTGGCGGCCGGCACACTGACCGCGCACGCGGGCGGCAGCCTGGAGCAGTCGGGCAAGGTCTTTGCGCAGCAGGGCGTCGTGCTGTCCGCCGATGCCGGCGTGACGCTGAAGGGAACGATCGACAGCGCCGCTGATCTGCAGGTGCGCAGCGATGGCGACCTGGACAACCAGGCGGCGTTGTTCGCCAGCGGCGCGCTGTCGCTGCAGGCCGCGCAGGCACTGCGCACTGCGGCCGACGTTCAGGCGCGCACGGTCACGCTGCAGGCCGCCCAGGCCAGCAATCGCGGGCGCGTGCTGGCCTCGGGTGACATCGAATTGCGGGCGGGGCAGATCGACAACAGCGGCGTGATCGTGGCGGGCCTGCTGGCCGACGGCAAGGTCGGCAGCACCGGCAGCGTCACCCTTGATGCGCGCCAGCAGCTGCGCAACGCCGGCCAGATCAACGCCGGCCAGCAGGTTCACCTGCTGGGCGACAGTCTGCTGCTGGAGGGTGGCCAGGTCTGGTCCGGTGGCACCCTGCTGGCGCAGGCGCGCAGCGGTGAGTGGCGCAATATCGGCGGCAGCCTGACCGCCATCGGTCTGCTCGACCTGCGTGCCACCGACCTGCTGCGCAATGCGGGCAGCCTGCAGGGCACGCGCATCGACCTGTTGGCGGCCGCGCTGGACAACAGCGCCGGCGAACTGCTGCAGACCGGCACCGATCCCTTTGAACTTAGCCTGACAGGTGCCCTGCGCAACACCGGCGGGCGCATCGCCGCCAATGCTGGCAGTGTCCACCTGAAGGCTGCGCAGCTGCTGAACCAGGGTGGCCGCATCGAGCATGCGGGCACGGGTGTGCTGAAGATCGAGACCGGCACGCTGGACAACAGCAATGCAGGCCTGATCGTCGGCAACGGCGAGGCGGACGTGGCCGTTGCCGGTCGCCTCGACAACAGCGGCGGTACGCTGACCGCGGGCACCGGTGCCCGCGTGGCTGGTACGGAGATCGTCAACACCGGTGGCCGGCTCGATGCTGGCGGCAACCTTACCGTGGACGCTGCCGGGGCATTGGACAACCGCACTGGCACCATCGTGCAGCGTGGCGCCGGCCAGCTGCAGGTGCTGGCCTCCCAGCTGGACAACAGCAATGGCCTGCTGGGGGCCGAGGGCAATGCGCGCGTGACCAGCCGCACGGGCGACCTGCGCAACGTGGATGGCAACCTGTACGCCCGCCAGGAACTCGCGCTCGACGTGGCCGGTGCGCTGGCCAACCAGCGTGGCCTGGTCCACGGCGGCACCTCGCTGGATCTGCAGATCCGCCAGGCACTGGACAACAGCCAGGGCAACATCGAAGCACAGGGCGCTGCGAACATCCGCGCTGCCTCAGTGGGCAACCGTGGCGGCCGCATCGTGGCCAACGGCGCCGGGCAGCTGACGCTGGAATCGGCCGCTGCGCTGGACAACCGTGGCGGCACCCTGGGCAGTACCGGTGGTGCGCTGACGCTGACCGCAGGCAGCGTGGACAACCGCGCCGAAGGCGGCCAGGCCAAGCTGGTGGCTGGAACCGACCTGCGCCTGCAGACCGCATCGCTGGACAACGCCGGCAGCATGGTCCACGCCGCCAACACCCTGTACCTGGAGCGCGCCGGCGCACAGGTATTCAACGTTGGTGGCCAGCTCAGCGCAGGCAACCTGCTGCGCCTGGATCTTGCCGCGCTGGACAACAGCAACGGCCGGCTGCTCAGTCGCCAGAGCCAGCTGACGCTGGGCAGCCTGGCCAATGGTGGCGGCGAAATCAGCGCCTATGAAGCACTCGGCGCACGCCTGCAGGCCTTCAGTAGCATCGGCCGCCTGTTCGGCGGCAGCGAGCTGCGCCTGACGCTGGCGGGCGATTACGTGCATGGCAACGGCCAGCGCCTGGAGAGCAACGGGCTGCTGAAGCTGGACGTGGCCGGTGCACTGGTCAACCAGGGGCGCCTGGAGAGCAAGGGCACGCTTGAAGTCTCGGCGGTGCGGATCGAGAACACCGCTGGTGGGCAGTTCAACGCCACGGCAGGCAATGGCAGTGGTCGTGTCGCGCTGAGTACGGCCGGCGATTTCAGCAATGCCGGTCGCGTGGATGGCGATACGGTGGAGGTGTCGGCTGCCAACATCACCAACACCGGCACCGTGATGGGCAACGCGCTGGAACTGCGCGCCTCGCGCATCACCAACGGCCGCGACCTGGGCAACACGCTGGTCGCACGCGATTACAACGAAGGGCTGATGGCGGCCACCGGCCGCATCAACCTGTATGCCAACTACATCGACAACCTCGACGGCGAGCTCTTCAGCCTGGGCGACATCCGCCTGCAGGGCTGGAACGGCGGCAACGCCCAGCAGATCCGCAACCGTTCCGGGCGCATCCAGGCCGAGAACGACCTGATCCTGGCTGCACTGGGCGTGGCCAACGAGCGTCGTGTGCTGGTCACCCAGCACAAGGTCTACAGCGGCAACGAAGGCGCTGCCGACCCGGACAGCGGGACGTTCAGGGTCGACGGCATCGACGGCCCGGCACCGCCGGGCAAGCTGTGCCCGGGCGACTGTGCCGTGCTGGAAGTCTGGACCGAGCACAAGGACCTGGTGCTGGAAGGCACCACCGTCATCGCCGCCAGCGCGGCATCGCAGCTGATTTCCGGTCGCGACATGCAGATGTCCGGCGGCTCGGTCGACAACCGGAACTCGGCCATCGCCGCCGGTCGCAACCTCTCGATCAACGGCCGCGGCTCATCCAACAGCGAAGACCCCAATGACTGGGCCGGCGTGGTCAACAACGAAGCGCTGGCCGGCTACAAGGTGGTCCAGCGCACGTCGACCATCGAATACACCTACCGCCCTTGCCCCAGCCGCTGCGACTTCGAGATCTATGGCGGCAGCCGCGCGCTGGGCACCAGCACGGTCACCAAGCAGGTCACGCTGGCCGGCGGCAATGCCAGCATCACCGCCGGCCGCAAGGTGCAGATCGAAGCGCGCGAGGTCAACAACGCCGTGGTCACCGCGCACAGCGGTGGCACACCGCTGGACGTTGCCGGTTGGCAGGGCAACAACGCCTACGCACCCGAACTGGGCCAGCAGCAGGGCGCCGGCGCGGTCGGCGGCAATGCTGGCGCACCGGGTGCACAGCAGGGCGTGGCCACCGGGCCTGCCAGCGCGCAGGCGCAGGGTGCGGGCACGGCCGGTGATACCGGCTCCCCGGGCCCTGGCCGTGTCACCACGATGCCGCCGCCGCAGGTGGTGGGCAGCCCGCAGAATCCGCTGCCGGGCCTGTCGCTGCCCAGTGGTGGCCTGTACACGGTCAATCCGGGCAACCAGCGCTGGCTGGTGGAAACCGATCCGCGCTTCGCCAACTTCGGGCAGTGGATCGGCTCGGACTACATGTTCCAGCGCCTGAACCTGGACCCCGACAAGCAACTGCGTCGGATGGGTGACGACTTCTACGAGCAGCGCCTGGTGATGGAACAGATCACCGGCCTGACCGGGCGTCGCTACCTGGATGCCGACCAGGGCGATGGCATGGGCCAGTATCGCGCCATGATGGATGCCGGCGTGACCGAAGCCGCGCGCCAGCAGCTGAGCGTGGGCGTGGCGCTGTCGGCCGAACAGGTGGCCGCGCTCAACGAAGACATCGTGTGGATGGTCGCCCAGGAAGTGGACGGCCAGAAGGTGCTGGTGCCGGTGGTGTACCTGTCCCAGGCCACCGCCAACCGCCTGCAGCTGGGGGGCGCCGCCATCGCTGGCGAGTCGGTGGAGATCCGCGCCGGCAATGTGTCCAACCAGGGCATGATCCGCGCCGATGATCGATTGACCATCGATACCGGCAGCCTGCTCAACGATCGCGGTGGCATTTCCGCGGGCGGCAATGCCCGCATCACCGCCGTGGAGGACATCCTCAACAACAGCGGCCTGATCCAGGGCGGCAACGTGGCCCTGGTGGCCGGCCGTGACCTGAAGAGTGTCAGCGGCATCGACGTGGCCAGCATCCGCAGCGGCGGCAGCCTGGCGCTGGAAGCCGGACGTGACCTGGCACTGGTCGGTTCGCAGACCCGTGCCCGCGGCAACGCGGCGCTGGAGGCCGGCCGCGACCTCAATCTCACCACGCAGATGCAGGGTGATGGCAGCCTGCGTCGCACCACGCTGGACGTGGGCGGCGGCCTGTCGCTGGACGCCGGCCACGATCTGAACCTGACGGCAGTGACCGCCAAGGCCGGCGGCAGCGTCCATGCCACGGCCGGCAACGACATCAACCTCAACGCACTGACCACCACCGAACAGGGCGGCTGGGGCAGCAACCGCTACGTGCGCGAAACCCTCAACGCCAGCGGCATCGAGGCCGGTGGCTCGCTGGGCATGCAGGCCGGGCAGGACGTGAACCTGCAGGCCGCGCAGCTGAAGGCCGGCGACGGCCTGGCCGTGGTGGCCGGGCGCGATCTCAACCTGCAGGCCGAAACCACCACCAACACCAGCCAGCAGCAGAGCCGTGGCAAGCGCTTCTCGCAGACCACGCAGAGCATGGACGAGACCGTGCACGGCACTTCGCTGCAGGCCGGCGGTGACATCGCGCTGGTGGCCGGGCGCGATGCCAACCTCACTGCCACGCAGGTCGGCAGCACCGACGGCGGCATCAGCATTGCCGCTACGCGCGACGTGAACCTGCTGGCGGCGCAGGAGGACCACAGCTGGGAGCAGGAAACCACGCGCAGGAAGAAGGGCCTGCTGTCGAGCAAGACCACCACCACTTACGACGCGACCCGGGACAGCCTGGTGGTGGGCACCACGCTCAGCGGCGAGACGGTGACCATCGGCGCCGGACGTGACGTCGTCGCGCAGGCGGCGCAGGTGGCTGCCACCGGTGATGTGGTGGTGGCCGCCACCCGCGACCTCACCATCGGCACGGCCACCTCCACGCACAGCGAAGAGCATGACAAGACCGTCAAGCGCTCGGGCGTGTTCGGCGGTGGTGGCTTCAACCTGACCATCGGCCAGAGCAAGCTGGAAAAGGGCCTGGAGATCGAGCAGAGCGCGCCACAGGGCAGCCTGATCGGCTCAACCGATGGCCGGGTCAACCTGAGCGCCGGCAACACGCTGCACATCACCGGTTCGGACGTGCTGTCGAAGACCGGTACGCAGCTGGTGGGCGGGCAGGTGGTGATCGACGCGGCACAGGGCACCACTGACGTACACCAGAGCACCAAGCAGAAGAGTGCCGGTATCAACGTCGGCCTGACGGGCGGTGTGGTGGATGCCGCCCTGGCCGCCTACGGTGCGGCCAAGGCGGCCGGCAATGCGCAGGATGACCGCCTGAAGGCGCTGTACGCGGTGCAGGCGGCCAATGCCGCCGCTGGCGTCGGCGGCGCCATGCAGCAAGGCGCTTCCGGCGCCACCGACGGCGTGAGCCTGCGCATCGGCATCGGCGCCTCCAGCTCCAGTGCCAGCCAGACCAGCCACGACCAGTCGGCGGTGGGCAGTACCATCCGCAGCCAGGGCGACGTCAGCATCGTGGCCACCGCCGGTGACCTGAGCATCATCGGCAGCCAGGTGAAGGGTGACAACGTGGCGCTGGCCGCGCGGGACAACATCACCCTGCGCAGCGAAGCGGAAGACCACACGCAGTCGTCGAAGAACAAGAGCGGCAGCGGTGAGATCGGTTTCAGCATCGGCGCGCAGACCGGTTGGTACGTGTCGGCCAGCACCGCCAAGGGCAAGGGCAGCGGCAACGGCACCACGCACGTCGAAACCGTGGTGGACGCCGACCGCAACCTGACCGTGATCAGTGGCAAGGACACCACGCTGCAGGGTGCCCAGCTGAGTGGCGACAAGGTGGTGGCCAGCATCGGCGGCAACCTGTCCATCATCAGCGAGCAGGACACCGACGACTACGCCAGCAAGCAGACCCAGGCTGGCGGCACCTTCGTGTATGGCAGCGGCGGCACCGTCAACATCGGCCAGCAGAAGGTCGAGAGCCACCTGCGCAGCGTGCAGGAACAGAGCGGCATCGTTGCCGGCAGTGGTGGCTTCAACATCACTGTAGGCGGCAACACACACCTGGAAGGCGGCGTGATCGGCAGTACTGCCGATGCCTCGAAGAACCGCCTGGATACCGGCAGCCTGACCGTTGTCGACATCGAGAACGAATCCCGCGCCAAGACCAGTGGCGGTGGCATCGGCACCGGGATGAGCAGCGGTGGTGGCATCAGCAACCCGCTGGGGAGCGCGGCCGGCGCGGGGCTGAGCCTGCTGGGCGGCACCAAGAAGAACGACAGCAGCACCACGCGCTCGGACATCGCCGCCGGCACCGTGGTGGTGCGCGATGGCAATGAGAGCGCTTTGGCAGGTCTTGATCGGACCGCGACCGGCTTTGATACCGACAGCGCACTGTCGGCCGTTGACCTGCGCAAGATGCAGGAGCGTGCCGAGGTGATGCAGCTGGGTGGGCAGCTGCTGTTCAAGGGCGTGGGCGACCTGGGCGGCTACCTGAGCCAGAAGGCGGAGACCGAAGAAGGCAAGGCGTTCTGGGCCGACGGCGGCAATGGCCGCGCGCTGCTGCACGGCATGGCCGGTGCAGCGATGGCCGCATTGGGTGGTGCGGATGCGCTGAACGGCGCGGTGAGTGCTGCTGGTGCGGAGAAGGCCAAGATCGCGATCTCGGAATTCCTCGAGAGCAACAAGGGCAACCTGAGCTGGGAGGACTACCAGTCGCTGATGGAAGTTGGCAGCGCGATGGTGGGCGGGGCTCTGGGTGGAAGCACGGGCGCCAACATTGCCGTGACCGGGGATCGGTTCAATCGGCAGCTGCATCCGGATGAGGTGAAGTGGATCCGCTTCCATGCAGAGGAATTCGCCCGCGAGCAGAAGATCTCGAAGGAAGAGGCCTATCGCATCCTTCTTGTGGAAGCGGCTGCGTACGTTGACTCGAAAATACAGTCCGACCTGAGTGGAGTAGAAAACAACACTGACGCAATTGATTTCCTGCGCAAGAACCAGAACAAGTACGACTGGGGTACCGCGTTCGACAGCAGCGATCGGGACAACTTCTCTAAGTTCAGCGAAGAGCTTGGGCGCGAAACCGGCTATTTCAAAGACGTCTACACTGCCATCTCGGGAACTGCTTACGCCGCCGGATCAACCAAGGACTGGCGCTTTGAGTTCCAGGAGCCACTGCGCTACTACGGCGACGCCTCGCGCTCTCAGAAGGGCGTTGCCATGGTCCAGGCTGGCGCAGCTGCTCTTGGCATCGGTGCGGCGGCGGCTGTTGAGTTCGGTGGCTGGTGCATCCTCAATCCGTACAGTTGCACCAAGGCCATCAGCGGAGCCGCCGATGCGGTGATGGGTGACTACGTGGGTGGTCATTCGCTTGCACCTGTGCTGCCGGCCCTGGTGGCGGCAAAGGCTGCTACCACTGCGGAAGACACGCTTCGATTGTCGAGCAGCGCGGCAGGTGCTGAGATCGCAGGGAATGCTGCAAAGAAGGGGGGGCTGCAATCCGAGCAGATCCTGAAGTCTGTGCAGAACTCATCGACAGAAACGGCAGGCCAGGCTGCAAATAGGGCTCTGACTGCTGGGCGTGAGCTGACACCTTTGTTCAAAGATGTTGAAACAGGTCTAAACTCGATAAATCCTGTCCGCTCCAATAATCGAGGTAGAATTTTGGAGCTTGGTTTGGATCCGGATAAGGGGAAAATTGCAGTGCATGAAGGTCAGGCGGCCGTCCAGTTAGAGAATTCCTTGGGAGGGACTCTGAAGAGGACAGACCCGGTGCAGGGCAGTAAAAATCCCGACTTCGTATTTGTCAGTGGGCCCTATGCGGGGAAGACCGTGGATTTCATGTGGACAGACGGTGCAAAGTCTACTCAAATAAATAAATTCTTCTCCAATAATTCAGCGCAGAATCAGCGGCAGCTGATAGATCATGTAAACAAGGCGGATATGGTTCCTCTGGATTACAGGAATCTTGCTCCTGAAAATCAGGCTTTGGTAAACTCTTGGATAAAAATGCTCACTCCGGAGCAGCAGGGTAAAATTATTATTTTGAGGTAAATTATGGCGATGTACATTTCTATTGGCGACGGGAACGGGCCGCCAGGTGCTGGCTGGTCCACTTCGGGTGGGGTGTTCGATTGCATTGTAGAGTCGACAAGGATGCTCTTTCGGCCCGACGAACAGTGCTGCCTAAGCGATATCTATGCCCCGCTGGATGAGCAGGGACAGAATTTCATTGTTCTCGACTACGTCGATGAGAGCTGCTTTAATTTGTTCTATTCGCGGTGCAGGCGGGCTATGGAAGAGTTTCCTTCCTCGGAGCGAGCGAAGATCGTTCCCGAGAGTCATATCCCAGGAATCATATGGAATTGGTCCGAAGTTCTAAGAATCATGCGGGAAGATCCTCGTTATCGGGAGTCCGCGTAAAAGACAGATGGATGTTCGAGGTGGGTTGATTGCTGCTGCTGGCACATACGGCAGGTATGTGAAACCGGATGGCACTTCATCAGTTCAGATGATTCTGGTGGCCCTGAGCGAATACAGCTGCGCGGAACCAGCAGTCGGTCGTCGAAGAACAAGAGCGGCAGCGGCGAGATCGGCTTCAGCATCTGCGGCAACCTGTCCATCATCAGTGAGCAGGACACCGACGACTACGCCAGCAAGCAGACGCAGGTCGGTGGCACCTTAGTGGCGTAGTTGCTGCAGCGGCGGCTTCAACATCACCGTGGGCGGCAACACGCACCTGGAAGGCGGCGTGATCGGCAGTACTGCCGATGCCTCGAAGAACCGCCTGGATACCGGCAGCCTGACCGTTGTCGACATCGAGAACGAATCCCGCGCCAAGACCAGTGGCGGTGGCATCAGCAACCCGCTGGGCAGCATGGCCGGCGCAGGACTGAGCCTGCTGGGCGGTACCAAGAAGAACGACAGCACCACCACCCACTCGGATATCGCCGCTGGCACGGTGGTGGTGCGCGATGGCAATGAAAGCGCCCTGGCCGGTCTTGATCGGACCGCGACCGGCTTTGATACCGATAGTGCACTGTCGGCCGTTGACCTGCGCAAGATGCAGGAGCGCGCCGAGGTGATGCAGCTGGGCGGGCAGCTGCTGTTCAAGGGCGTGGGTGACTTGGGCGGCTACCTGAGCCAGAAGGCGGAGACCGAGAAGGCAGGGCGTCCTGGGCCGACGGCGGCAACGGCCGCGCGCTGCTGCGCGACATGTTCAATAGTGACGTGGACCCGTCTGAGCTCCTAGCTGGGGTTCATAGTGGAAAGTGCCCTGTCGTCGGGAATGGTTCACGAGGGAACCCAATTGTGGAATTTGGTCGGCCGATAAGCGTTGATGGAACAACCGGACAGGCCGTAACAAGGGGGCAGATACACTATAGTAAAAATGGTGCTCATATTGTTCCGGATGCGAGGAAGTAAGCGGTATGTTTTTGAATAGGTTGCCGGATTGGCTAGTGGTGTGCTTCAGGGTGGCGCTCCTCGGTGAGATATATCAGGAGATCCGAGCCATAGCTGTAGGGTACGACGAGAAGGGGAGGGTTTTGATTCGTTATTATCTTGAGCGTGACCCGACTGATCTTGATTGGGAAAGCGTAGAGGTCGTGGCGACAAATGTTGATGCAGCAAGTTCGGAGGTTGGTATTTCAAGAATCGACGTTGAATGCCTGTATGTTTCAGGCCCTCTGAGGGGCTTGCCATCACTTAGTGGTTTTGTATATGCACGCCGAGAGTTTAATTGGGGATAGGGCTCGAAGGGTCTAAAGGATGGTTCTGTGTGCAAGATTTCCATGATTCTGTGCATGATCAGCGGCGGCTGATAGATTATTTTGCAAGGTCATCGCAGGGCAATGCGAGGCTGGAAACGTTTATATGTTATATGCAATGCTGATGGCAAAATATCCTCGAGAACTTCCAAGAATAAACGTGGCGGTGGTCTGTGAGTTACGTTGAAAGACAGGTCGAGATAATTGATTCTCTATATAGGGCGATGGATGCAAGTGCTGAGAATGGTTACACGGATGCTGCGTGTAGATTTCGCTATCTTCCAGAGGAGGATGGATCTCTTGGCATTGATTCCTCATTTTTTTACACGATCGGTGGCGTTTCCGTATCTGCATTGTTGAATGATTATGGTGATAAGGGTTGTGCTGATTTGGTTTGCGATCTCCATGATGTAATGAAGGAGCATACGGGAGGGGATTGGAGGGAATTTGATATTGTGATTAATTCCGATAAGACTGTAACTACGCAGTTTATATATTCTTAGTGATTTTGTTCATGCCATTAGTCTAAAATTCCCAGGATCCTTTGACTCGATGAGGAATTCTTGAAAACCAAGGTGGCAGACGCTGAAGTGAAAAATTTGGCGTAATGGCGGAGCTAGTGCTTTCGGTTGAGGGCTAGTCCGTCCTATCGGCATTGGCGCCTCCAGTTCCAGTGCCAGCCAGACCAGCCACGACCAGTCGGCGGTGGGCAGCACCATCCGCAGCCAGGGCGACGTCAGCATCGTGGCCACCGCCGGTGACCTGAACATCATCGGCAGCCAGGTGAAGGGTGACAACGTGGCGCTGGCCGCGCGGGACAACATCACCCTGCGCAGCGAAGCGGAAGACCGCACGCAGTCGTCGAAGAACAAGAGCGGCAGCGGTGAGATCGGTTTCAGCATCGGCGCGCAGACCGGTTGGTACGTGTCGGCCAGCACCGCCAAGGGCAAGGGCAGCGGCAACGGCACCACGCACGTCGAAACCGTGGTGGACGCCGACCGCAACCTGACCGTCATCAGCGGCAAGGACACCACGCTGCAGGGGGCCCAGCTGAGCGGCGACAAGGTGGTGGCCAGCATCGGCGGCAACCTGTCCATCATCAGCGAGCAGGACACCGACGACTACGCCAGCAAGCAGACCCAGGCTGGCGGCACCTTCGTGTACGGCAGCGGCGGCAGCGTCAACATCGGCCAGCAGAAGGTCGAGAGCCACCTGCGCAGCGTGCAGGAACAGAGCGGCATCGTTGCCGGCAACGGTGGCTTCGACATCACCGTGGGTGGCAACACGCACCTGGAAGGCGGCGTGATCGGCAGTACTGCCGATGCGTCGAAGAACCGCCTGGATACCGGCAGCCTGACCGTTGTCGACATCGAGAACGAATCCCGCGCCAAGACCAGTGGCGGTGGCATCGGCACCGGGATGAGCAGCGGTGGTGGCATCAGCAACCCGCTGGGGAGCGCGGCCGGCGCGGGGCTGAGCCTGCTGGGCGGCACCAAGAAGAACGACAGCAGCACCACGCGCTCGGACATCGCCGCCGGCACCGTGGTGGTGCGCGATGGCAATGAGAGCGCTTTGGCAGGTCTTGATCGGACCGCGACCGGCTTTGATACCGACAGCGCACTGTCGGCCGTTGACCTGCGCAAGATGCAGGAGCGTGCCGAGGTGATGCAGCTGGGTGGGCAGCTGCTGTTCAAGGGCGTGGGCGACCTGGGCGGCTACCTGAGCCAGAAGGCGGAGACCGAAGAAGGCAAGGCGTTCTGGGCCGACGGCGGCAATGGCCGCGCGCTGCTGCACGGCATGGCCGGTGCAGCGATGGCCGCATTGGGTGGTGCGGATGCGCTGAACGGCGCGGTGAGTGCTGCTGGTGCGGAGAAGGCCAAGATCGCGATCTCGGAATTCCTCGAGAACAACAAGGGCAGCCTGAGCTGGGAGGACTACCAGTCGCTGATGGAAGTCGGCAGCGCGATGGTGGGTGGGGCCCTGGGTGGCAGCACGGGCGCCAACATTGCGGTGACCGGGGATCGGTTCAATCGGCAGCTGCATCCGGATGAGGTGAAGTGGATCAACATGAATGCTGCCGCGTTCGCCGCCCAGGAAGGCATCAGCGAAGCAGAGGCGGTACGCAGGCTGACCACGGAAGGTGCTGCGCTTGTTGATGCAAAGGTCGCCCGATTGGTGGGCATCGAGAACGTTGATTTGGAAGCCACTGACTTCCTGAGCAGGATGGGCGGGGCATACGGGTTCGGCGCGACGGAGGCGGAATACAAAAACTTCAACCTCTATGGCAACGATCTGCTCAACGACGATGCACTGTACAGGCAGGTCATCGGATCCCTGCTGTCCTCCGGCGTATCCAAGGACGACATGCAGCTCAAATTCTATGATCTGAACAACCTGCGCGGAACGAAGATCCGGGGAGGTGACGGCTGGACGATGATGGGGACCTTCAGTGGCGACATTGGCGCCGCTGGTACCGTGATCGCCAGCGTAGCCAAGGGCGACGGCAACGGTGCTGCCATCGGCGCAGCGTCGTTCCTGATCCCGGTGCGGTTGCCTGGAGCGAAGATCGTTGGTGAAGTGGGCGCGGAGATCGCCGGGGCCGCGACCAAGCAGGGTGTGCTCAAATCTGAGGAGATCCTGAAGTCGGTGCAGAATGCAGCGGCTGAGACGACTGAGCGAGCAGTTAAGAGTAGTCCGAGCTGGAAGGGATCTGGCCCGGTAGATGGTGTTCTAGCCTTGGAGCCGGGCTCTGTATCGTCTACAGCAATCCAAAACTATTTCCCTGGCACAAGAAGTAAGGCGATCGAGTTTGTTTTCGATCCGAAAACAAACAAATTTGCAGTGGGTACGCCTAAGGCGAATCTGGGCGGCTCCCCTCATGAGCAGCTGGGCGCTAGTATTGGTGGGAACCCCCAGGAACTAGTAGGGGGCATGTTCTCCAGGGGGAAGAATGGCGAGATAATAACCAACGAGCATAGCGGGCACTACTGGATGAACTGGAGTCCGGAGGTTCGCGCTCAGTTTGAACAGGCAATGAAAAATTATGGGATTGAGATTAAGCATGGTGCTGGAATGTAATTTATGAATATTCCGCCGGAGAGAAAATTCCTGGGTAACGGTCTCGTCATTTTTAGTGACGGGATGGGGGTGTGGCGACTTGAGGGGCCATCAGTATCATTTTCCCTTGAGGGAAAGGAGGCGCTCAGGCGTGCGATTACTCTTCTTGAGTTTCCATTTGAAAATGTAATTTCGGATTTGGGTCGGAATTTCCCATATCCTATTTTGGTTCAAATTGGCTTGAATCATGACTCTGACTACTGGATAGGGTTGGCGCTTTCTTGGGTTCCATTCTTGGCTAAGCAAGACGTTGAACTAATTATCGATGACTTGAATTCTGTTGCCTTCGACAAAAAAGTTTCACAGAAAAATAGGGTCATGGCTAAGAGGGAAATAACAAGGGTGAGAAACATGTAGAAGCTAGGGATCCTCTGAACAATTCCGCCCCTGGTCTGGCGCGATCACTTTTGCGGCCCGCTGCGCATCTGACGGGACGGAAAATCAATGACGTACAGCGCAGCGACACCCGTCCATCAGCTTTCAATGGCCCGTCTCGGGATTTGTTCAGGGCATCCCTAGCGGCCGCGGCAGCGTCAACATCGACCAGCAGAAGGTCGAGAGCCACCTGCGCAGCGTGCAGGAACAGAGCGGCATCGTTGCCGGCAGTGGTGGCTTCAACATCACCGTAGGCGGCAATACGCACCTGGAAGGCGGTGTGATCGGCAGCACCGCCGATGCCTCGAAGAACCGCCTGGATACCGGCAGCCTGACCGTTGTCGACATCGAGAACGAATCCCGCGCCAAGACCAGTGGCGGTGGCATCGGCAAGATGGTCGGATGGTATATATTCAAGAGAGTACAGGTACCGTTGTCTTTAGAAATCCAAACGGTGGAGAAGGAATCGCGTTCCAGCCTGAGAACTGGAAAGGCTATATCTCCACTCTCCCGACTCAATCAGTTCCATACTGAGAGTTCAATGAAATTAGATAGAATTAACGATGCGGACCTTATTCTGCACCTAAACTCCCGAGAGCTCGAGCTGGTTCTATCATGCATTCGAGAGTCATTTGCAACATTGAATGGGAAGGAGTATGAGCTGAGGGTTGGAGTTCCAATTGATGAGGCTGTAAAGATGGCCGTTGAGCTAAAGGATATTATGGAGCGTGAGGGGTTGGGTGGGTAATTGAGATAATTTGGTCCTTCGGGTCATGCGGTGAATGTAGCGGTGCAGGACACACCGGGGGCGACCCGCAGAGCAGACTTGCATCGCAGGACTGAGCTGGCCTGGACAGTGCGAAGAGGAATGACAGCAGCACCACCAGTACTCACATTGCCGCCGGCCGGGTGGTTGCGGAGTCCAAATGAAGGTCGAAGCAGGCCTTGATCTAACGACCGCGGTACTTGACGCTCATATCCCTGGGCACATCGATCCAAGACTAAGCCGATCCAGAACCACCGTGATCCCCCTCTTCATCACAACGGGCTACGATGAACCCGATTCCGGATCGATGGAGTAGCCATGAATTCCCCCTTGTCTCCCCTGTTGTCGGCAATCGGCCGTAGCTGGTGGATCCTCCTGCTGTATGGCCTGGTCGCTCTCGGCTTCGGCATCATCGCCATCGGCTGGCCACTGTCCGCAGCCATGGCACTGGCCTGGACGCTGGGCGTGATGGCCATCATCGAGGGTGTCATCAGCTTGTTCGCCCTGATCAGTGGCGGTAGCGGCGCTTCGCGCGGCTGGCTTGCGCTGTATGTCATTGCTTCGTTGGGCTTCGGCATCCTGGCGGTGATCAATCCGCTGGCAACGGCCAGCGTGCTGGTGCTGTTCCTGGCGGCGTGGCTGCTGGTGGCCGGCATCTATCGCATCGTGTTCGCGATCCGCGTGCGCAAGCAGATCCAGGGCGAATGGTTGCTGATCCTCAGCGGCGTGCTGGCCGTGGTGCTGGGCCTGTTGTTTGCGGCCAACCCGTATGCCGGCGTGGCGGTCACCACGCTGTGGATCGGTATCGGCAGCCTGCTGTACGGCCTGCTGCAGGTGCTGGTGGCATTCAAGCTGCGGAAGCTGAAGTGAGAACGGCGCTTCCGATGTTGGTGGGCGTGGCCTTGACCCTGGCCGGCTGCATGCCGGGCGCCACGCCCGCAGTGCAGACAGTCGAGCGCCATGCACCGCGCCCCGGTGTGGATGTGCGCCTGAGCGCGGTCGATGCGGATGGCAAGGGCACGCAAGCGCAGTGGCAGGGCGAGACCCTGGCGCTGCGCGAGCCGCCGATTGCCGACAGTGCAGATATCGCCGATGTGCGCTATGTGCTGGACGCGGGCCAGGAGCCCGGCCTGCAGATCCGGTATCGGCCAGAAGCACGCCAACGCATCCACGATGGCACGGCAGCACTGGTGGGCCAGCGAGCAGCGATCAGTGTGGATGGCCGCGTGCTGATGGTGGCGACGGTGAAAGGCCCGTTCGGTGAATCGATGATGCTGAGCGGGCTGCCGAGCATTGCCGAGGCACAGGAGATTGCCAGGCACATCACCGGGAAATGATGGGAGGCGGTAGAGTCGACTGTTAGTCGACTCACGCGCGTAGCGCGGCGTTCCTGGTGTTGGAGCGAAGAGCAGTCGACCAACAGTCGACTCTACCCGATCTGCGTGCCACACCCATCGGCGTGCCGTAGCGTCATCGGCGTGCCATACCCCGTTGGCATGTCATGGGGTATGGCCGACGCTAGGTGCAGGCGCTGTCAGCCCCGCTTTCCCGCGAACCGTGCCTCGATCTCCTCCAGCGACTTGCCCTTGGTCTCCGGCAGCCAGAACGCGGCTACCAGGAAGAACACGAAGGTGCACGCCGCCCAGAACACGAACATGCTGGCGTAGCCGTAGTGGCCCACCGTGGGCAGGAAGATGGCGGCGATGGTGGTGGACACGAACTGGTTGATCAGCAGCGCGATGCTCATGCCATTGGAACGGATGCGGTTCGGCATCAGCTCCGACAGTGCCAGCCACACGCACACGCCGGGGCCGACCGCGAAGAACGCGACGAACACCAGGATGCAGGCGGCCACGGCCCAGCCGTGTGCCGGTGGCGGCACCGGGCCGATGCGCGCCTGTTCGATGCGCAGCGGCGCCTGCGCGGCACTGGCCGGGTCGGCGAACGGGTTCAGATGCAGCTTGCGGAAGAACGCACCAATCACACTGTCGGGCTGCACGGTGCCGGCGCGCTCGATGCGCAGCTCGCGATCGGTCAGGTTGTCGCTGCGCAGGGCGCGCACGTTGGTAAAGTCACCATACGCGTACGACACGGTCAGCTGCATCGGTCGGCCCTGGCTGTCGATGCCATTGCTCAGGCGCTGCCACTGCGCGTCATCCAGAACCAGTTGCAGGCCATCGCCGCTGACCGCCGCCTGCAGCTGCGGTTGCACATCGGCGCGGCCACGCTCGGCCTGGAAGAACAGCGCGGCCGCGGCCAGCAGGGCCACGCAGATGCCACCACTGCCGAGCATCAGCAGGAACTTGCGGCCCTTGCGGTCGACCAGCAGCAACGCGACCACGGTCATCACCGCATTGAGCAGCTTGATCGCCACGTCGGCGCCGTTGGCCACTGAACCGGACAGGCCGGCCTGGTTGAGGATGTTGACCGCGTAGGCCAGCACCGAATTGATGCCGGTAGCCTGGGTGCAGGCCAGCACCACGCAGGCGAGCAGGAACGGCACCACGTAGCGGCGGCTGAGCAGTGGATCGCGCTTGCCGTCGCTGCTGCTCGATTCCGGCGCCTGGATCTGGGCCAGCGTGGGCTCGACATCTGCGGCGGGCAGGACGCGCTGGAGGCTGCGGCGGGCTTCATCGATGCGGCCGCGGCGTACCAGCCAGCGTGGCGATTCGGACAGCCAGAAGATGCCGGCGCAGAACAGCAGGCCTGGCGCCAGGCAGGTCCAGAAGATGGTGCGCCAGGCGTGGTCCTTCACCGTGAACAGTTCCTGCGCCTGCTGCGCGACCGGCAGCGAACGCACGGCTTCGGCGGCGGCATCCACGGCGTGAGCGTGGTACAGGCCGATCAGGGCTGCCAGCACCAGGCCAACGGTCAGCAGCAGCTGGAACATCGCCGCACCGCGCCCACGTCGCTCGGGGCTGAGCACTTCGGCCAGGTACAGTGGAATCACTACGCCGATCAAACCGCCACTGATGCCCTGCAGCAGGCGTCCCAGCAGCAGCGGCGTGTAGCCGGAGGCCAGTGCCATGATCGGAATCGAGGCAGTGAACAGCAGGCCGGCCAGCAGCATCGCGCCGCGGCGGCCGATCAGGTCGGCAACCATGCCGGCGAACAGCGAGGACAGCACGCTGCCCAGCAGCACCGCTGCCACCACGAAGCCGAGCTGCTGGCTGCTGAGCTGCCAGGCGTGGCTGGCAGTTGCTTCGAGATAGGGCAGGGCGCCGGCGATGATGCCGATGTCGATGCCGTACAGCAGGCCACCCAGGCCGCCGATGAAGAGCAGGTAGCGTACGGGCCAGCGCGGAGCGGTGCGTGCAGTCATCGGCATATCCCAGAAGGTGTTTCGGTGCGGATTGCTTTCTGTAGAGTCGAGCCATGCTCGACTGACCGCGCATGGCGCGGCAGAGCAGTCGAGCATGGCTCGACTCTACAAAGGCGCGGTGCGTCAGGCTGGTGTTGCGTTCAAATCCGCCACGCGCCCACCCACCACCACCTGCTGCAGGCGCAGTTCGGCGTCCAGCACCACCAGGTCGGCGCGGGCGTCGGGCGCGATGCGGCCGCGATCGCCCAGGCCCAGGTAGTCGGCCGGGAAGGTGGAGACACGTTGCGAGGCATCGGCCAGCTCCAGGCCCACCTGCACCAGGTTGCGCAGCGCCTGGTCCATGGTCAGCGCGCTGCCGGCCAGTGAACCGGTAGCCAGGCGCACGCAGCCGCCGCACTTGTGCACGCGCTGCTCGCCCAGCGCGTACTCGCCGTCGGGCATGCCGGTGGCGGCAGTCGCGTCGGTCACTGCGTACAGGCGCGGGATCGCGCGCGCGGCCAGGCGGATCACGCCGGGATGGATGTGCTGCAGGTCGGGAATGATCTCGGCGTACTGCGCATGCGCGAGTGCTGCCGCCGCGATGCCCGGGCGATAGTGATCGACGCCGGTCATGCCGTTGAACAGATGGGTGAAGCCGGAGGCACCGGCCTGCAGCGCAGCAACACCTTCTTCGTAGGTACCGGCGCTGTGGCCGAGCTGCACGCGGATGCCCATTGCCGAAAGCGCGGGAATCAGCGCGGTGTGCTCGCCGATCTCCGGCGCCAGCGTCATCACCCGGATCGGCGCCAGCGCGTGCAGCTGCTGTACCAGCGCCAGCGTCGCCTCGATGGTGCGGTTGGGCTGCGCGCCCAGCCGCTGCGGGCTGATGAACGGCCCTTCCAGATGTACGCCGACGATGCTGGCGGCGTCTGCATCGGGTGCGGCCATGGTGGCGGCCACGCCGTGCAGCGCGTGCTCGATCTCATCCAGGCCGGCGGTCATGGTGGTCGCCAGCAGCGTGGTGGTACCGAAGCGCAGATGGGTGCGGGCGATGGTGCGCGCCACGTCGCCGCCCTGCATCAGGTCCACCCCTGCAGCGCCGTGCACATGCAGGTCGATGAAGCCGGGCAGGATCACCGGCAGCTGCAGATCGTCAGCGCCGCTGTGGTCGTCCACCTGCAGCTGGCGCACGTGGGAATCGAAGTGGACGTGGCCACGCCGCCAACCCAGCGGGGTGAGGATGCGGCCATGCAGGGAACGGGTGTCGCTCATGCGGTGGGCTCGGCGATGATCACCTCGATGCCCAGCCGCTGCAGTCCCTCGCGGGTTGCGTCGTCGATGCCGGCATCGGTGATGATGGTGTGGATCTGATCCAGCAGGGCGATGCGGTGCAGGCTGACGCGCCCGAACTTGGAGGCGTCGGTCAGCACCACGATACGGCGTGCACGCTCGACCATGCGATGGTTGAGGCGGGCTTCGGCTTCGTCATGGGTGGTCAACCCGAACTGCAGGTCCAGGCCATCCACGCCCAGGAACAGCGTGTCGAAGCTGTAGGAGTTGAGGCTGGCTTCGGCCTGGCTGCCCTGCAGCGACAGCGACTGCTGGCGCAGCAGGCCGCCGGTCAGCAGCACGTTGATGCCGGCCGCGTTGGCCAGTTCCCAGGCGATGTTCAGCCCGTTGGTCATCACCGTCACGTCGCGCTGCGTGCGCAGGTGGCGGGCCAGGGTCATCGTGGTCGAGCCGGAGTCGATGATGATGTTGTCACCAGGCCGTACCAGGCGCGCGGCACACGCGCCGATCGATTCCTTCAGCGGCAGGTTCAGTGCGTCCTTTTCGTGGATGTCCTGTTCCTGCGGCGGCGTGCGCACCAGCGTGGCGCCACCGTGGGTACGGTTGGCCAGGCCCTGCGATTCGAAATGGGTCAGGTCGGCACGGATGGTCACCGCCGACACGCCGAAGCGCTCGACCAGATCGGCCACCTGCACCGAGCCGTGCTCGATCAGCAGCTGCAGGATCTGTTGCCGGCGGGAGCGGGTGTTGCGCATGGCCATTCTCGGTGTCGCGGGGAAAGGTAGAGATTAGCCGTTCGCAGCAACGGCGGCAGCCGAACCTGCGTGGTGAGTGCGGGTTCCGGCCTGGTTGGCGCTGCAGGCACGGGCGTACTCACCCAGGCACAGGCCGATACGGTGCTGCACCAGTGCGGTGGGGGTGTTGGCCAGGGTGCCTTCGCGCACGGCGCGGTACTGTTCCGGCAGGTACTGGCTGAGCAGCACCAGCGGCGGCGCGTGCTGTTCCAGGTTGGCGAACAGGGTCTGCACCGCCTGTACCAGCGCCGGCTCGCCCCAGTAGTAGCGGCAGCGGTCGCTGAAGGAGTAACTGCGCAGCAGGCGCAGCGCTGCCTCATCGCCCTGGTAGTAGGACTGCCAGTACTTCGGCTGCGCCACCATCACCTCGTCCAGTACCTGCGGCAGGCGCGAGCATTGTGCGGCCGGCAGCAGTTCGGCCTCGATCGCGGCCAGCGCGAACAGCGCTTCGCGGTAGGCGAAGGTCGCCGCCGGGCCGACCTTGAGGATGGCGAAGTGGTCGCGCACCAGCGCGTGCAGGCCGCTTTCGCGCTGGTAGTCGGTGGAGTGCGCCTCGAACACGATGCGTGGCTGCTGTTCCAGGAAGTCGGCCAGCGTGCTGGCGGCGGCCGGGTCGTACTCGTGCACGCTGCTGTGGTCGAAGTCGACGCCAGGCTGCACCACCATCGCGATCACGCGCTGCCACGCATCACGCAGCTGCGGCGTGTCGAACGCCTGCTGGTGGATGGCCAGGGTCTGCGCGGCGGCGGCCGGCGTGGTCACCTGCAGGCCCTCGGCAAGCGAGGCTTCTCCACCGGGAATCGGCACCTCGGTACCGATCACGTAGACCGGCGGCGGCAGGCCGTGTTCGGCGGCGGTGCGTTCGGCGATCTCGGCCAGCTCGGCCGAGCGTGCGGCAACGATGGCATCGGGCAGCGGCACCGGGTCATCGGCGCAGGACATGCTGCAGTCGAGATGGATCTTGTGGAAACCGGCGGCGACGTAGGCTTCGATCAGCACGCGCGCGTGGGTCATCGCTTCGGCGGCCGGGCGCTTCTGCCAGGCATTCGGGCCGAGGTGGTCACCGCCCAGGATCAGCCGCTCGCGCGGGAAGCCTTCCTCATCGGCCAGCGTGCCGACGTAATCGCGGTACTGCGGCGGGGTCATGCCGGTGTAGCCGCCGAACTGGTCGACCTGGTTGGAGGTCGCCTCGATCAGCAGCACGGTGCCATGCGCCAGCGCCACGCGCATGGCCGCGCGCAGCACCTGCTCGTTGCTGCAGCAGACGCTGTACAGGCCGACGTTGGCACCGGCGCGGTGGGAGGCAAGCAGGGTCTGCAACGGGGACATGGTCAGGCTCCGGACATCAGGAAAACGAGGGTTGGCAGGCGAGCAGGGCGGCACCACGTGCGCCACCGGCATCGCCGAAGCGCGGCGGCACGATCGGCGGTACCTGCACGCCGTTGAACAGATGGGCAGCGATGGCCGACGGCAGCTGCTGGTACAGCGGCGCGTACTGCGAGAGACCACCGCCGAGCACGATCACGTGCGGGTCCAGCGCCAGCACCAGCGCGGCCAGGCTGTGGCCAAGCAGATCGCGGTGGATGTCCAACGCCTTGCGCGCACGTGCATCGCCGGCTTCGGCCAGGGCGATCACGGCGCTGGCGTCGGCGGCGCTGCCACCGAGGTGCCGCTCGATCATCGCCACACCGCTGCCGGACACATAGCGCTCCACGCAGCCCTGCAGGCCGCAGCCGCAGTCCAGCAGCGGCAGGCCGTGGCGCTGCAGCAGGTGGCCGGGCACGCTCCAGTGGCCCCATTCGCCGGCCAGGCCGTTGAAGCCGGACAGCAGCCGGCCGTGCAGGCAGAAGCCGCCGCCGGCACCAGTGCCGAGGATGGCGCCGAACATGCTGGGGTAGCCGTCAGCCGCGCCGCCGTGCGCTTCAGACAGGGCAAAGCACTGCAGATCGTTGCCGAAGTGGAGCGGGCGCTGCAGGCGTGCCTGCAGATCCTGCGCCACGCATTGGCCGGTCAGTGCAGGCACGTTCGCGCTGAGCTGGCGGCCGCTGCGGCGGTCACGCACGCCGGGCAGGGCGATGCCGATGGCCGCATCGCTGCGGCCGAGGGCGGCGTCCGCCTCGGCCACCAGCGCCACCACCGCCTGCAGGAAGCCGTCGTAGTCACCCTGTGGGGTGGCCACGCGGCGGCGCCAGGTGACCTGCATCGCCGCATCGCACGCCACCAGCTCGATCTTGGTGCCGCCGATGTCGATGCCGTAGCAGGCGTGGGCGATCAGCTCAGCCATGGTGGATGGTGACGCCCTTGACGACGCGGTTGACGGTGCCATCCGGGAACGGGTTGTCCGGGGTCAGGCCAAGCGCGGCCGAGCGCTGCAGCGCGAACAGCTGCGCGAAGCCCAGCCACACCGGCGCCAGCCACGGGTCGTCCAGTGCCGGCACGGTGAGGGTGTATTCGTCATCGGCGCCGATGTCCGAATGCGGGCCGATCGCCAGCACCTGGCCGGCCACGCCGTCGCGGCGCAGTTCTTCCAGCAGGTCCTGTTCGTAGCGGCGCGCCAGCGGCTGCACGCTGCGCAGCACCACCACCAGGGTGTTGCCATCCAGCGTCGACTTCGGCCCATGACGGAAGCCCAGCGGGGTGTTGGCCAGCGCCAGCACGCGGCCGGCGGTCAGTTCCAGCACCTTCAGCGCGCACTCGCGTGCCAGCGCTTCCAGCGGGCCGCTGCCGAGGTAGATGATGCGGTTGAACGGGCGCTGCGCCAGCGCCGCCACCGGTGCGTCCCACTGCGCCTGGCCTTCGCGGGCCAGCGCGGCGATCTGCTTCAGGCGCGCCACGCGCGCATCCCACGGCGAACGATCGAACACGGTCAGCGCGGCCAACAGCATGCAGGTCAGGCTGCTGGTCATGGCGAAGGCGCGGTCGCAGCTGGCCGACGGCATCAGCAGGGTGCAGGTATCGGCACGGCCGGCCCCACGGCGGGCCAGTTCGCCATCGGCGTTGCAGGTGATGTCGAGGAAGCGCGCGTCATCCACGTCGCTGCGCACGCGGTCAACCGCCGCCACGCTTTCCGGGCTGGAACCGCTGCGGCCGAACGAGACCAGCAGGGTCGGGCGGTCGCGCTGCAGGTACAGCGCCGGGTGGGTCAGCAGGCTGGTGGTGTGCACCACGCGCACATCGGCTGGCCACTGCGCGTTGATCGCGTCGGCCACCATTTCGGCGATGAAGCCGGAGCTGCCGGCGCCGGTGAACAGCACGCGCTGGTTGGGATCGTTGAGGCTGTCGCCGAGGAAGGCCTGCAGGCGGTCGCGGGCACGCGACAGGTCCTGTGCGAGGGCTTCCCACAGCGCAGGCTGCTGGGCGATTTCGGTAGCGGTATCGGCTCCGCCAAGGCGCTGCCAGGCGGACACATCGGAAAGCAGGGTGACGTCCATTCGCAGGTTCCAGTTGGGCCAGCGCACCATCTGTGTTTTCTTTCGAAATGTCAAATAGCGAAAGTAAAAAGAAAGAAAATGTGACGCCGACTTCGCTCTGCCCAGAGCACGTGGGAAAACGCAAGAATCCGCCGGATGCCGTATCGCACAATGCTTAACAGGCGTGTGCAAGCGATTACACAAAGTATTGCGGCGCACCAACTTTCGTTTCAATGGAATATATCTTCCTTTTTCTTTTCAATTTGTTGACATCTTTCGAATCGCTGCCCTAGAGTCGGCCCAATCGCTTTCGAAACGCCCGGTGAACGGGTTGGGAGTCCGCGTGGAAAACTGCGTTCGTCGCTCGCCGCTGATGCTGGCCCTGTTGCCGGCATTGATGCTGGCGTCCATGCCGGCCCAGGCCGAGCCGGTCGGCAACCTGCGTTCGGTTGCCGCCAGCGCCAGCGGCGACGGCGTGCAGGGCTGGGACCTGCAGACCGACAAGGGCGCGCGCATCCGCATCGAACTGCCGGCCACCGACATCATCCGCGTGCAGGCCGGCCGCAACGGCACGCTGACCGGTGCCGGCGACAAGGCCGCACCGATCGTGCTGCCGCAGCCCAAGGCGAACGTGAAGGCGCAGCTGGAAGAAGACGCACAGGAAATCCGCGTGCGCACCGATGCACTGGTCCTGCATGTACAGCGGCAGCCGCTGCGCATGCGCCTGGAACGCCTGGACAACGGCCAGCCCACCGCGCTGTGGCAGGAACTGCAGCCGCTGGACCTGGATGCCACGCAGAGCGTGCAGGTGCTGTCCTCGCAGGCCGATGAGGGCTACTTCGGTGGCGGCCAGCAGAACGGCCGTTACCAGTTCAAGGGCCGCGAGCTGGACGTGTCCTACTCCGGCGGCTGGGAAGAGGGCGACCGCCCCAGCCCTGCACCGATGCTGCTGAGCAGCCGTGGCTGGGGCATGCTGCGCAACACCTGGAGCGATGGCAGCTACGATCTGCGCGAGGCCGACCAGGCCACGCTGCTGCACCGCGAAGACCGCTTCGATGCCTATTACTTCGTCGGCGCCGACCTGCCGAAACTGATCGAGCGCTACACCCAGCTGACCGGCCGCCCGAACATGGTCGCGCGCTGGGCGCTGTCCTACGGCGATGCCGATTGCTACAACGACGGTGACAATGCCAAGAAGCCCGGCACCGTGCCCGAAGGCTGGAGTGACGGCCCGACCGGCACCACGCCGGATGTGATCGACTCGGTGGCCAAGCAGTACCGCGCCCACGACATGCCCGGTGGCTGGATCCTGCCCAACGATGGCTACGGCTGCGGTTACAAGAAGCTGCCGGAAACCGTGCAGGGCTTGGCCAAGTACGGCTTCCGCACCGGTCTGTGGACCGAGAACGGCGTCGACAAGATCGCCTGGGAAGTGGGCAAGGCCGGCAGCCGCGTGCAGAAGCTGGACGTGGCCTGGACCGGCAAGGGCTACCAGTTCGCGATGGACGCCAACCGTCAGGCGTTCAACGGCATCCTCGACAATTCCGATTCGCGCCCGTTCCTGTGGACGGTGATGGGCTGGGCCGGCATCCAGCGCTACGCCGTAGCGTGGACCGGCGACCAGAGCAGCAGCTGGGATTACATCCGCTGGCACGTGCCAACCCTGGTCGGTTCGGGCCTGTCCGGCATGGCCTACGCCAGTGGCGATGTGGATGCGATCTTCGGCGGCAGCGCCGAAACCTTCACCCGCGACCTGCAGTGGAAAGCCTTCACCCCGGTGCTGATGGGCATGAGCGGCTGGTCGTCGAACGCACGCAAGCACCCGTGGTGGTACGACGAGCCCTATCGCAGCATCAACCGCGATTACCTGAAGTTGAAGATGCGCCTGACCCCGTACATGTACGGGCTGGTGCACGAGGCTGCGCAGACCGGTGCACCGCCGGTGCGCGGCCTGATGTGGGACAACCCGCGCGACCCGCATGCGCAGGATGAAACCTACAAGTACCAGTTCCTGCTTGGCCGCGACCTGCTGGTGGCGCCGGTGTACCGCAGCCAGGCCGCCAGCCGTGGCTGGCGCCGCGACATCCACCTGCCGGCCGGCGGCTGGATCGACTACTGGGATGGCCGCCGCGTGCAGGCCGGCGCCGACGGCCGCCAGCTCGACCGCCAGGTGGACCTGGCCACGTTGCCGGTGTTCGTGCGTGCCGGTGCGATCCTGCCGATGTACCCGTCGATGCTGTTCGACGGCGAGAAGCCGCTGGATGAAGTGACGTTCGACCTGTACCCGCAGGGCGAGTCGCAGTACACGCTGTATGAAGACGATGGCAACACGCGCCGCTACCAGCAGGGTGAGTCGAGCACGCAGGTAATCCGCGTGCAGGCGCCGGCGCAGGGCAGTGGCCCGGTGCAGGTGCAGATCGATCCGGTGCAGGGCCAGTACAACGGCCAGCTGGCGCAGCGTCGTTATGGCCTGCGCGTGCTCAGCCTCCAGGCGCCGCGTGCGGTGCAGGCCGGTGGCCGCGCGTTGCCGGCGCTGGCCGATGCGGCGGCGTTCAACGGTGCGGCTGAGGGCTGGTACTTCGATGCCAAGGAGCGCCGTGGCACGCTGCACGTGCGTACCGCTACCCAGGACATCCGCCAGCCGCTGCAACTGCAGCTGGACTTCGCGGTGGTCGCTGCGGCCGCCGACGATGCCTATCCGGCTGCGCCGGTGCTGGGCCGCGAACTGCCGGCCGACAGCCTGCTGGTGGTCAACCGCCCGGCCGAAGAGCCTGGCCATGCGCTGGAAAATGCCTTCGACGACGATCCGGCCACCTGGTTCCGCAGTGTGCGCAACCAGGCC
Organism: Stenotrophomonas maltophilia; assembly: GCF_900186865.1. NCBI lineage: Bacteria > Pseudomonadati > Pseudomonadota > Gammaproteobacteria > Lysobacterales > Lysobacteraceae > Stenotrophomonas > Stenotrophomonas maltophilia. The sequence goes on along the minus strand of NZ_LT906480.1, from coordinate 4,704,544 downwards.
GTGCGCACCGGTGCGCATGAGTGGGTGATCGGCTTCGGCGAGCGCAGGATGATCGACGGCATCGACATCGCGCCGCGCAACGACAAGAACTGGAAGCACGGCCAGGTGCGCGACTACGAGGTGTACCTGGGCGACAGCAATGGCGAGTGGGGCGAGCCGATCGCACGTGGCCGCCTGCAGTTGAAGGAGGGCGTGCAGCGCATCGCGTTCCCGGCCCATGCCGGGCGCCTGCTGCGCTTCCGCGTGCTGAGCGTGCAGAACCCCGAAGGCGACGGCGCCAGCAGCACCGACCCGATGGTCACCGCCGCACAGGGCAGCGCCCGCGCATTCGATGCACTGCAGCCACGCGACGTCGGCCCGATCGCCTTGTCTACCTTCCACATCCTCGAACACCAGGAACCGGAGCGACCGGCCCGGCAGCGCTATCTCTCCGAGCTACCGGTGCCGGCCGCGCTGGCCAGCCAGGTGCGCACCGACCAGTCCTTCCGTGGCGACGCCGGCATGCGCATGAACGGCCTGCAGTTCCGCCGTGGCCTGGGCGTCGGCGCCAACAGCCGCATCGACCTGCGCCTGCAGGGCGGCTGGCACCTGCTGCGTGCCGACCTCGGCATCGACGACGCCTGCCGCACCGCCGGTGGCCTGCAGTTCCAGGTCTGGGGTGACAACCGCCTGTTGTATGACAGCGGCCTGGTGAAGGCACCCGGCGTGGTCAAGCCGGAGCTGGACATCCGAGGCCTTTCCACCCTGAGCCTGCGCACGCTGGGTGCGCAGGGCAGTCAACCCGCCCAGGTCTGCGCCAACTGGGCCAATGCCGTACTGATCGGCCAGGAGGGCGACTCCGCCAGCATCGTCGCCCCATGACCCCCTCGTAACACCGCTCCTCCCCCCGCCCATTCCGACTACGGCCCTCGTGGCCGTGGCCCGGGAGCGTTTTGCCCGCCGAACGCCCACGCGCTCACTTATTGCGCTGCACCCCTGCCAGGAGAGAACCCCGATGTTGCCCGCCCGCCACCACCGCCCCCCCTGTCGTTCGATCGCTCCGCTGTCGCTGGCCATCGCCGGCGTGCTGCTGTCGGTCGCCGTTCCTGCCTTCGCCCAGGAGAGCAAGGACAAGGCCACCGACCTGGCCCGCATCGAGGTCACCGGCTCCAACATCCGCCGCACCGACGTGGAAACCGCCTCGCCGGTGCAGGTGATCAGCAAGCAGGACATCCAGAACATGGGTGCGCGCACGCTGCTGCAGGTGCTCGACAACCTGCCGGCCGCCCGCCCGGCGCAGCAGGACGCGCGTTCGCTGTTCACCGGTTCCGATGGTGCCTCGCAGGCCAATCTGCGTGGCCTCGGTGCCCAGGGCACGCTGGTGCTGCTGAACGGTCGCCGCCTGTCGTACTACGGTGCACCGGCCGGCTTCCAGACCCAGTTCGTCAACATCGATGCGATTCCGGCCGCGGCCATCGAGCGCATGGAAGTGCTGACCGACGGCGCCTCGGCGGTGTACGGCACCGACGCGGTGGCCGGCGTGATCAACGTGATCACCAAGCGCAACTTCCAGGGGGCCGAGGTCAGCTTCACCAACGACACCTCTTCGCGCATCGACTCCTACGGCGAACGCCAGGCCAGCATCACCGCCGGCTTCGGTGACCTGGCCGAGAACCGCTTCAACATCTACGGCGCGGTGAACATGTACCGCCGCGACGCGATCCCGCTGAGCGATTTCTACGACAAGCGGCCCGACCAGTACTACGTCAACAATCCGAACTACCTCAACAACCTGCGCCTGGGCGTGGGCAGCAAGCCGGGTGAATTCAATCCGGGCACTTACTTCGCCTTCGATCCGGTCACCGGCCGCCGCGTGCAGGAAGCTGCACCGGGTTGCAGGAACGTGCTGACCAGTGAAGCGGCCGGTCCGCGTTGCGTCTGGGAAACCTGGATGAACAACGAGATCGACGCCGGTGCCAAGTCCGAGCGCAACACCGCCTACCTCAACGGCACCTTCCTGGTCGGTGACAGCACCGAGATCTTCGCCGAGGCGACCTACACCGACATCGACCTGCGCGCCAACGGCGGCACGCCGCGCACCTACGGCACCACCACCGGCAACCCGACCAGCTGGTTCTCGCGCAATACCGGCAACACCGTCAACCAGTTCCTGTACCCGTTCCTGGGCCCGAACAACGAGTACAACCACGCCAGCCCGCAGATGAAGGCGATGATGGGCGGTGTGGTCGGCCTGAATTACCTGCTGCAGGATGCCGGCCCGAACTATTTCGGCCAGCGCAATACCGACAAGAGCTACCGCGTGCTGGCCGGTGCGCGTGGCAACCGGGGCGACTGGAACTGGGAAACCGCGTTCGCCAGCGCCGGCACCCACTCCACCACCTACCAGACGATCAACGTCAACACCAAGGGCTTCGAGAAGGCCTTCGGCCCGTACACGATCGATCCGGGCACCGGCCGAGTGATCATCTCCGACCATCCGGCGTACAAGTTCGGCGAGATCAGCGAAGCCAACGCCGCGCTGATCCGTGAAGCGTTCCCGACCTTCGACATCCAGTCGTGGACCCGCCTGCACACCCTCGACGGCAAGATCGAAGGCCCGCTGTTCCAGCTGCCGGCCGGTGAGATGCGTGCGGCATTCGGCTTCAACGCCAGCCGCGAAACCTTCTACACTCCTGGCAACGCCGACGCCGCCAACGGTCTGATCACCCAGCAGGGCGGTTCCTGGTTCGACGGCAAGCGCAACACCTACGCGCTGTTCGCCGAAACCGTGGCGCCGATCACCGACAAGCTGGAACTGGATGCGGCGGTGCGCGTGGACAAGTACCCGAACTTCAGTGCCAACGTGGCACCGAAGATCGGCTTCAAGTACCAGGCGTTCGACCAGCTGATGCTGCGCGGTACCTACTCCACCGGCTTCCGTGCACCGAGCCTGGCCGAGTCCGGCAATGGCGGCGTGTTCGCCCAGCTGGGCGGCTTCCGCGACGAGCTGCGCTGCAACGAGACCAACGCCATCGCCAACCTGTTGCTGAAGTCGCAGCGGCCGGGTGATGTCGACCTGGGCAAGAACATGCTGAATGTCGACTGCAGCCGCACCGTTGCGCGCATGACCCAGCCGAACAAGGACCTGAAGCCGGAGAAGGCGAAGATCGCCACCCTCGGCTTCGTCTACGAGCCGGCGAGCTGGCTGTCGGTGTCGGCCGACTACTGGTTCATCTACCGCAACAACGAAATCGTCGCGCCGGACTATCGCCGCATGGAAGACATCATCTCGATGTCGCGCTCGCCGATCACCGACAGCGACCGCGCCAACCTGGCGCAGCTGGCGGCCATGTGTGCCGACCCGGCCAGTGGCGTGAGCTGCCCGTCGGTGCTGCCGGGCTATTCGGCCGGCAACGTGGCCAGCGTGGTGGGCCAGTACAAGAATCGGGGCAAGACCCTGATCGACGGCTTCGACATCGATGCGCGCAGCCGCTTCTCGCTGGGCGACTGGGGCAACCTGAACATCGGCCTGGCCGCCACCATCGCCAACCGCAACCGCTTCTACATGGATGCGGAGAACGGCTGGTACTACGGCGACGTGGTCGGCTACTACAACAACCCGCGCCTGCGTGCCACGCTCAATGCCGACTGGACCTACAAGCAGGTGACCACCAGCATGTTCGTCAACTACGTGGGCGGCACCAAGTGGGCCACCGACCAGGTTGATGAGGTGAGCAACAACAAGGAAACCTGCACCGGCGGCTACCTGGCCCTGCAGAAGAGCAAGTGCGATGGTGCGCCGTCGTGGTGGACTGCCAACATGAGCGTCACCTGGCGCCCGGATGACGCGTGGAACCTGAGCTTCACCGTCAAGAACCTGTTCAACCGCCTGCCGTTCTACGATCCGAACAGCTTCCTGGGTGACTCCAGTGACTACGCCACCATCTTCGGTCGTGGTTACAGTGTGACCATCGGCTACCGTTTCAAGTAATTCCGTTTGCGTGACCCGGCGGGCCGGCTACGGCCGGCTCGCTGCCAAGAGGAGAGATGTTTGCCATGAAGCGTAGGGAATTCATCGCGGCCAGTGCCGCTGTCGCCGCCAGCAGCCTGCTGCCGCAGACCCCGGCGTGGGCACGCGGGCGCAAAGTGCGCCTGGCCATGATCGGTACCGGCATGCGTGGCCTTGTGCTGCTGAAGGAGCTGGTGCGCCGCGACGACGTCGAAGTGGTTGCCGTCTGCGATATCGAGCCGATCATGCTCGGACGCGCCGTGGAGATGGTGACCAAGGCCGGCAAGCCCGCGCCGAAGACCTACGGCCAGGACCGCGATACCAACGCCTGGAAGCGCCTGCTGGAACAGAAGGGCATCGATGGCGTGATCATCGCCACGCCATGGGAGTACCACGCACCGATGGCGATCGCCGCCATGCAGGCCGGCGTGGCCGTGGGCTGCGAAGTGGTGGCCGGCATCACCCTGCAGGACCACTGGGACGTGCTGAAGACCCAGCTGAGCACCGGTACCCCTTACATGCTGTTGGAGAACGTCTGCTACCGCCGCGACGTGATGGCCGCGCTGCAGATGGTGCGCCAGGGCCTGTTCGGCGAGCTGGTGCACCTGCAGGCCGGCTACCAGCATGACCTGCGCGGGGTGAAGTTCAATTGCGGCGACCCGAACCAGCCCTACGACAGCGGCGTGGAGTTCGGCCCCAAGGGTTGGAGCGAAGCCCGCTGGCGCACCGAGCATTCTGTGCAGCGCAACGGCGAGCTGTACCCCAGCCACGGCATCGGCCCGTGCGCGATGTACACCGGCATCAACCGTGGCAACCGCTTCACCCATATCAATGCCTTCGCGACCAAGGCGCGTGGCCTGCACGAGTACACCGTTGCCAAGAGTGGTGGCACCACCCACCCCAGCACCAAGGTGAAGTTCAAGCTGGGCGACATCGTCACCACCACGCTGGCCTGCGAGAACGGTGAGACCATCCTGCTGCAGCACGACACTTCGCTGCCGCGCCCGTACTCGATGGGCTTCCGCGTGCAGGGCACCAAGGGCCTGTGGATGGACGTGAACCATTCGATCCACATCGAAGGCCGCAGCCCGCCGCACCAGTGGGAAGAGTTCAAGAAGTACCAGGACGAGTACGAGCATCCGCTGTGGAAACAGAATGCCGACACCGCCGCGAGTGCAGGGCATGGTGGTATGGACTGGTTCGTCATCCATGCTTTTGTTGAAGCGCTGAAGGCCAAGGCGCCGATGCCGATCGACATCTACGACGCAGTGACCTGGAGCGCGATCACCCCGCTGAGCGAGCAGTCGATCGCCAACAGCTTCCAGACGCTGGAGTTCCCGGACTTCACCGCTGGCGCGTGGAAGCAGCGCAAGCCGATCTTTGCGTTTGATGGGAAGTACTGAGATTTACCCCTTCCATGCGGTGACGGAAACGCCGGGCGATGCCCGGCGTTTCTGTTTCTGGGGCATTCGCCTTGTAGAGCCGAGCCCACGCTTGGCTGCATTTCCGACACGCCCCCCCCCGCATCAGAAAGTTCTGAAATTCGACTCATTCCACAGTTTTTGACTTGGATGTGTAAACCACATCGGAGATAACGTCCCCATGCGGCCACGCCGCATTCCGGACCAGGGACGATCCGAAGCATGACGTGAAGAGGCTGCTGCCCCACGTTCTCGTTCCCGCCGGCGCTGTGTCCGTCCAGGAAGGAGAACAGGGATGTTGAAGGCAAACTCTGGCACTTCGCTCATCAGTCTGGCGCTGTTCGTGCTGGCGTGCTCGACGTCCAGCGTGCAGGCGCAGGAGATCGAGAAGAAATGGGAAAGCTACTTCTCGATGGGAGAGCCCCGTTCCACAGAGGCGGCTGTCCAGAAAGACATACGGGCCTTCTTCGCCGAGTATGAGGTCGATAAGCCTTTCGTTTGGGAGGTCAAGCGCCAGAGGGCCCTTCCTAACAAGACGATCTATGACTATCGCGTCAAGCCCGAGAAGATCGTCACCACGGATTGGGTGTATGAGAAGAACCATCAGAAGTACGCCACGGAGGATGCCGTCCGCAGCATGTTCCTGTCGAAGAATGCGAGCGATCCGCGGTGCGCTGCCACCGTCATGACTGAGGAAGCCTGGGAGGAGGTTGGCGGGCTTGGAGTGGGAGATGACGGCAGCGTCATCAACGAAACCAAGCGCTATAAATTCGTCAAGAACAGCTATTATGAGGGGACCAAGGCCTGCTCGGAGCTGGTCTTTCGGGAATACGCCGATCGGAGTAGAACCGCAAAATGCATGAATCGCCCCATGATGATGTGGGACGATAACCTGGGCATGTGCGCCTTGGCCCAGCAGGACGAGCCAAACATGGCAATGCTGCTGGCGTACTGGACTTCTCCTCTGCCGCCGCAGGAGTGCAAAGTCGGTAATCCGTGCGACCCCACCACCGGCGACAAGTCTCAGCCGGAAGCGGACCTTGATCTCGGGTGGGTCCGCTTCGATCGCCAGTATCATTCCTTGACCGGCACCAGCGGCGGAGCCATGGGCCAAGGATGGACGCACTCCCACAACATTGGCCTGACGCTCGGCGTTGACGACACGGACTTTCCACCGAGTTCGGAAGTCCAGGTGGGTTTGATTGACGCTGAGGGTGGCCAGCTCGCCTTCAAGAAGGTGGGAGCGGTGTATGAGGCAATGGATGGCAGTGGGGACCGCGTGGCTCAACAGGGGAGCCTATGGTTGTTGTCGCGGGCTCAGGAGCGCATTCAGTTCGATGCCGGCGGCCTGATGCAGCGCCGCGATTTCGAAGACGGAACCTCGCTAACCTATGCACACGACAGCCGTGGCCGCCTGCTCAGCATCACCCATTCAACCGGCCGGCGCGTGGACGTCCAGTATCTCGCGCCGGGTGACGATTCGCTGATCTCGGCCCTGGTGATCGCCGGCCAGCCCGTGGTGAGCTACGCCTATTCCCCGGCCGGGGAATTGATCAGTGCGACCTACGCAGACGGTGCCAGCCGCACGTATCACTATGAGGACGCCCGCTTCCCGGGCTACCTGACCGGCATTACCGCCGAGGGCAACCAGCGCTACAGCTGGTACGGCTACGACGCCAAGGGGCGGGTCACCTGCAGCCGTCATTCCGGCGATTGCAGTCAGGCCGACGTGGGCGTTGACGGCGTGCGCCTGGAGTACACGTCGGCAGGTACCACCATCGTCACCGATGCATTGGGCAAGCAGAGTACCTACGCATTGACCGCCAGCGGCGCCAGTGGCCTTCCGCGCAAGGTCAACGGCGTCACCGAGAGCAACGGCAGCATCAGTCGCACCTATCTGCCCGAGGGCACTGATTTCCGGCGCCGGCTGCAGTCGGTGACCGATCGCCGAGGCGTTGTCACCCAGTATGCCTATTCCGAGGCCAGCGATGCTGCCACAGGCGCCATCAGCGTGACCACCACCACCGAAGCGGCCGGTACTCCGGACCAGCGCGTCAGCGAAATGCGCGTGGCCATGGACAGCAATCGGTTGGTGCAGCAGACCGTCGGTAACCGTGAGATCCGCATCGTGCGCAATGCACGCCTCCAGCCGACCACCATCGCCGTGCGCGACATGGTGACCGGTGACACCCGCGTCACCACGCAGACCTACTGTGAGGCAGAGGGCCCGGAGTGCCCGCTGATGGGACTGCTGCGTAGCGTGGATGGCCCGCGTAGTGATATGGCGGATGTCTCCACCTATGCCTACTACACCGCGGATGACGCGGGATGCGCGGCCAATGGTGCCTGCAGCTATCGCAAGGGCGACCTGCGCAGCGTGACCAATGCGCTGGGCCAGACGGTCGAGACCTTGGCCTACGACGCGTTCGGGCGGCCGTTGTCGGTCAAGGACGCCAACGGCGTGGTGACTGATTACACCTACCATCCCCGCGGCTGGCCGACCTCGATCACCGTGCGCGGTGCCACCACAGCCGAGGACCGGGCTACCCAGATCAGCTACTGGCCGACCGGCCAAGTGCAGCAGGTCACCGAGCCCGACGGCAGCAGCGTCACCTACGTCTACGACGCCGCGCAGCGGCTGACGGACATCGCCGACAGCGCTGGCAACACCATCCACTACACGCTGGACAATGCCGGCAATCGCCTCAAGGAAGACACGCTCGATGCAGGCGGGACGCTGCGCCGTACCCTGGCACGGACGTTCAACACGCTCGGCCAGCTGACCGCACTGAAGGACGCGAGCAATCACGCCACCGGCTTTGCCTACGATGCCAACGGCAACCCGCAGACCGTGACCGACGCCCTGCAGCGCGTGACCAGCCAGCAGTACGATCCGCTCAACCGACTGGCGCAGACCCTGCAGGATGTCGGCGGCGTGGCGGCGGAGATCCGCAGCCAGTACAACGCGCTGGACCAGGTCACCCAGGTCACCGACCCGAAAGGCCTGCATACGACCTATGCCTACAACGGGTTCGGTGACCTGACTGGGCAGGTCAGCCCGGACAGTGGCGCCAGCAGCTTCACCGTGGACGCCGCCGGCAACCGCGAGACGGCCACCGATGCGCGCGGCGTCACCGCCACCTATCACTACGATGCGCTCAACCGCCTGATCGGCATCGCCTATCCGGACCCCAATCTGGACGTGGGCTACAGCTATGACGTGGCGCCGGCCGCCTGTGCCGCCGACGAGCGCTTCGCCAAGGGCCGCCTGGGGCAGGTGCTGCACGCCAATGGCAGCACCCAGTACTGCCATGACCGTTTCGGCCAGGTCACCCGCAAGGTGCAGACCGTCAATGGTGTGGCCACCACCCTGCGCTATGCCTACAGCAAGTCGGGTCGCTTGACCGCGTTGACCTACCCCGACGGCAGCGTGGCCGACTACGTGCGCGATACCCAGGGCCGCATCAGCCAGATCGGCCTCACCCGCCCCGGCCAGGCGCGCCAGATCGTGGTGAACAACGTGACCTATGCGGCCTTCGGCCCGGCGACCGGCTGGACCTACGGCAACGGCCGCCAGCTGCAGCGTCCGTTGGATCTGGATTACCGCCCGCAGGCGGTACATGACTCGGCCGCAGGTGGCCTGTCGCTGGGCTATGGCTACGACCCGGTCGGTTCGATCACCGAGCTGAAGAACGGCGCAGGTCCGACGGTGCTGGCCAAGTACGCCTACGACACGCTGGGCCGCCTGACCCAGACCCAAGACGGCGCGACCGGCACGCCGATTGAAACCTATGCGTATGACGCCACCGGCAATCGCACCGCGCTGACCACCTCGGCAGGCACCGCCAGCTACACCTACCCCGCAACCAGCCATCGCCTGAGTGCGGTGGATGGCGAAGCGCGCAACCATGATGCAGCGGGCAACACCACCAGCATCGGCAGCAAGACCTTCACCTACAGCGATGCCAACCGCCTGAACGCGGTGAAGCAGGGCGATGCCGTGCTGGAAAGCTACGGTTACAACCATCGCGGCGAGCGCGTGCTGCGTACTCCAGCCGGTGGCGCAGCTCAGATCACGCTGTACGATGAGGCCGGGCAGTGGCTGGGCAACTACTCGGCCACGGGGCAGGCGCAACAGCAGGCCATCTGGCTGGATAACTACCCGGTGGCGCTGATCAACGTGCCGGCTACCGGCGTGCCGGAACTGGCCTACGTGCAGCCGGATCATCTGGGCACACCGCGCGTGGTGATTGATCCGGTGAGTGATGTCGCGATCTGGGAGTGGAACAACAGGAGCGAGGTGTTCGGCAACCAGATTCCGAGTGCCGATCCCGATGGCGATGGTGTGGCGTTCGAGCTGGCGTTGCGCTTCCCCGGCCAGCAGGCGACGGATTCGAGTGGGTTGTTCTACAACTACCAGCGCGAGTACGACCCGGCGGTGGGGCGGTATTCGCAGAGTGATCCAATTGGGTTGGATGGGGGAATCTCAACCTTCAGTTACGCGGATCTCACTCCACAGGCTAAGGCGGACCCGCTCGGATTGGCGACATGGACTGGAACCATGACGTTTGCGGGCACTGGCGTAGGGATTGTAGGTGGTGTGGGTGGTGCAAGACTGACCCTTACGTCCGAATGTCTCAATGGCCGTCAGGCGTCCGTCGAACTCGGCTTTGCTGGGGTTGGCGTCGGCACTGGATCTCCCATCTCCGTCACCGTCTCTAATGTCACTCTCACTGGAGGCAACCTGATGTATGTCGATCCAAGCGAATTGCTCGGAGCTTCTTCCATTCTTTCGTTGGGAGCAGCGGCCGGTGGGGGGGCTCTCTGTCAACCCTGAGGATTGGCGATGTATCTTCATTTGGAATTGGGGGGCAGGGGGGGTGGGATGCCTCGGCGAGCTACCTGATTGGGCGAAGCAGATTAATGGGGAATGGAGTTACCTGGAGCGACTGCGAATGTCATTAGAATCAGTTTTTGAAGCCCTTTGCATGCTCGCTATCGCAACGTTGTTGATAGCTTTCGTTTCGCGAATTTTTCTGGTTTGGGAGTTAAGGAGAAATTCCCCTGAACTGTGGGACACCCTTGGCAGACCTGCGATCCTGGAGCGAGATCATTTCTTAACCAAGTATCCGATCTGCGGATGGAAGCGGGTTCATAACGGCGCATCAGGAGTGCGCAAGTTGTTCCTCTTGGTGTTCTGGTTCTCGTTCCTTGTGTATCTCATATCGCTGATTCCCCTGATCGTGATCTGGATTATGCGCTGATCCTCTTCCGTTGGTCTGAAGCCATTGCGCTATGCTCTGTCCCGCGGGCCAATTACGATTGCGACACGCTGGGCCGCCTGACCCAGACCCAGGACGGCGCGACTGGCACGCCGATCGAAACCTACGCGTATGACGCCACCGGTAATCGCGCTTCGCTGACCACGTCGGCAGGCACCGCCAGCTACACCTATCCCGCAAGCAGCCATCGCCTGACTGCGGTGGATGGCGAAGCGCGCAACCATGATGCAGCGGGCAACACCACCAGCATCGGCAGCAAGGCGTTCACCTACAGCGATGCCAACCGCATGAACGCGGTGAAGCAGGGCGATGCCGTGCTGGAAAGCTACGGTTACAACCATCGCGGCGAGCGCGTGCTGCGGACCCCTGCCGGTGGTGCGGCTCAGATCACCCTGGATGACGAGGCGGGGCAATGGCTGGGCAACTACTCGGCCACGGGCCAGGCGCAGTTGCAGGCCATCTGGTTGGACAACTATCCGGTGGCGCTGATCAATGTGCCGAGTACCGGCGTGCCGGAACTTGCCTACGTCCAACCAGATCATCTGGGCACGCCGCGCGTGGTGATCGATCCGGTACGGGACGTCGCGATCTGGGAGTGGAGCAACAAGAGTGAGGTGTTCGGTAACCAGATTCCGAGTGCTGATCCGGATGGCGATGGTGTGGCGTTCGAGCTGGCGCTGCGATTTCCGGGCCAGCAGGCCACGGATGCGAGTGGGTTGTTCTACAACTACCAGCGGGAGTATGACCCGGCAGCGGGCGCTATTCGCAGAGTGATCCGATGGGATTCGACGGGGGGGTATCTACCTTCTCCTATGTATCAGCTGATCCAGTGGAGGCGGTTGATCCGCTCGGACTGCTGGCCAATTGCACTTGCGTGGACGGTGGAGTTCATATCGACATCCCTATTCGCTTCAGTGCTGAGGGAGCTACTCCTGAGACTTTGAGTAAAATGATAAATGCAATTGAATCGACCTGGTCTGCGCCCGGATTTACAGTGACTGTTAGCCAGCCGGAGAAAGGTCGGTTAAACCGTGTTGAGGTTCCGCTGGGGAGGGGGGCGACCGCAACTGGAGGCAGTGTCGGTAAATGGTATGCAGGAAACACTGAGTGGACGGCTGCGCACGAAGCAGGGCATTTGATGAAATTCAAGTACGATGGTCGTTTTGATATGTACGATGTGGTGTCGCAGGCGCCATCTCGTTCTACCAAGCCCGTTCCGGGGTGGGAGGGAAACATCATGGCAGAGCATCTTGGCGTTCCAGACGATAGGGTTCGGGACGCTATCAAGAAGCGGTTGGGGTGCAAATGATGGTGAGTCTACGCGTGGCTGCGCTCCTTCTTCCATTGCTCGGAGGCTGTGGCACTAGCCAGATCAAACACATTGAATGGAACTCAGATTGGGTGGATGTTTCATCGGATGAGATCATTCCTGGGAACTCGACGACACTTCGAAGTGACCGCTTGGCCACCTTGAATCCGCGGAGCGAAAAATCGATTGCTCAGTGGATGCTCGATCAGAACTTGAGCATCATCCAAGCATCGGATGCTGCTGAGAAATTCGCGCCACTACAGTTGAATGGGTTAGTGCCGGCAGAGGGGGAGACTGTTTATCTCGTCAGAGCGGCCTCGGGTGCAGGAGGCGGGAGTTTTGTCGGCTACATAAATGACAATGGAATTCTCATCTAGTACGGGGTAATGGGAAGTTGTGGGGAGCAAGTGTATCGAGTGGTTGCTGTGAGCCTGAGTAAGAGGCCTGCCAAGGTCTTCGGAGGGTGCTCAGGAGCGCTTTGAAGATTCTTATGTGTGTGGGTCTGAGGTGGGAATAGGGAAGTGGGAATTTCATTTGCGAGCGCTCTGTAGGTGTGTTTGCGGGCGGGGGCATAGATTGCAGCTGTTGAGCGGCTTGGCGACACCGTGGTCTTCATTGAGGCCTCTGTCGGCGCAGAAGATTGCACTTCTAGTAGAGGGCGCTTGGGAAGGCCGGTTGATTCCTGTCAAATCATGATTCTTGAGCAGAGTTTCCCGGGACGACCGAGCTATCGATCACAGGCGTAACAGTAGACCGCTAGGCCAGATGGGGACGGGCTGTTCTTTTTCATGCGAATCCATGGTGGGTGCGGAGCGATTGGCCGTTGTGGCGCATTGATCGATTGAGGGCATCACCCCACGTCGCACGCACCGCTTGGCTTGAGCTGGGGCAGGTTTCGGGGCAGGTAGGCCGGCAGGGAGCTGACGCAGGGATGGATTACAGGACGGATCACCATCGGGCCAACGCAATGGGCTCTACCGTGCGTGCAGCTCGATGAACATCATGGATCCTGTACTCAGCGAACTGCTTTCCCGGTTCGGTGTCGACAGTGACTCGGGCAGGCAGGTACTCTCGAGCGCTGCGCGATGGGCTGCGTGAGTAGGCCGCCAAGCAGGAGGCAAGGTGCATGAGCTCCCGCGCTCCTCCACAACAGAACGCGATCGGCCTGCACGCCTCGGAGAGGTACAAGATGAAAGCGAGGCAGATTCTTCGGTACGGGCTGGCCTACGCGGTGTCGTGTGGAGCACTCTGGCTGTTCCTGCACTTTGTGGGCAGGGCGCTTTACGCCTTCGACTCACATCAGGTTTTCTTCTGGCTGTATGCCGTCAGCCTTCTGTTGCTGGGAATGGGCGCACGGGTTCCCGCCGCTGGCCGCCTGACGTTCAGGCGGCTTGCCAAGGGGGCTGGCTTGGGGCTGCTCGCGGGCCTTCTGGCCCAGGTCGTGGTACTTGTACTGGAAGCCTACAGATTCAGCGGATTCAGGCCATCGCTGCTCTGGCAGGTACCGGTTTCGCTGACGGTGATCAGCGTCGTGCTGCTCACGCCGCTCTGGGGCGTAGTGCTGGTTGCCCTCACCGCCGCATTCCGCCGCGACAACCACCCACATCAGGCCTCGAACCCATGAAGCGCCTGACTGCCTTTTGCCTCGCGGCCGCACTGACATCCTGTGCGGCGTATCCGAACCGCACGACGAAGTGTCAGCCGGTCCAATTCACTTACATCGGCACCGAGAGCATCGACGGGCTGACCTATGGGCGCTTCCAGGTCAGCCACAACGCTGGTCAGCCGCTTCAGCTGTGGGTGGATGAGAGACGCAGGTTGAACTCAAGGACCGCTCGCGCAGAGATGAGGTGCACAGGCGAAGATGCCTGGCGGCCTTACAACGTGATCCTTGAGGAAATCACACCGGGAGCGATCGGGGTGTCGATCGGGCAGGATGAACAGCAGAGCGTTCTGTTCGATGGTGATGGCCTGTTCCTGCCCGGCGCATCCAGCGCGGGCGCGAATTACTCCATCGTGGTACAGGACGCTGCCGGTTGCGAACATCGCTCGGCAACGTTCATTCCCTGACATTCCTGGCGGCGAGCCGGATTCCTTGCGACTTCGCAGCATCGCCCGGTTGGGACGCTGCGTACAGGCAATGAAGAAAAAATGGCGCGCCCGGAGGGATTCGAACCCCCGACCAATGGCTTCGGAAGCCACTACTCTATCCGGCTGAGCTACGGGCGCGTTGTAGAACTGCCGCGCCGTCGGCCAGTGCCGGGGCGGGCATCGCAGCGCCATGAGGCGGTGCGGGACCGGCATTCTATCCAGTTTCGCCGAACAAATCTCCCCCCACCGGCAAAGCCCTGCCGGAGGGGCAGGAGTATCCTATCGCCATGGCTGATACCCCCCTCACTTCGCCGCAGTCGCCGGCGACGCCGCGTTGGCGGCATTACTGGAGTCTGATGCGCGCTGATCGCCCGATCGGCACGTTGCTGCTGCTGTGGCCCACTTGGTGGGCGTTGTGGCTGGCTGCTGACGGCCTGCCGCCGCTGTGGACGCTGTTCGTGTTCACAGCAGGCGTGTGGCTGACCCGCTCGGCCGGTTGCGTCATCAACGACTACGCCGACCGCTGGCTCGACCCGCACGTGGAACGCACCAAGGCGCGTCCGCTGGCCACCGGCGCAATCAGCGGCCGCGCCGCGCTCGCTCTGTTCGCGGTGCTGATGCTGGTGGCGTTCGGCCTGGTGCTGACCCTGAATGGCCTGACCATCGGCTTGAGCTTCATCGGCGTGTTCCTGGCCGCCAGCTACCCCTACCTGAAACGCTATACCCATCTGCCGCAGGTCTACCTGGGCATGTCGTTCGGCTGGGGCATCCCGATGGCCTTCGCCGCCGTGCAGGGCGAGGTGCCGATGCTGGGCTGGCTGCTGTACGCCGGCAACATCCTGTGGTCCACCGCCTACGACACCTGGTACGCCATGGTCGACCGCGAGGACGACCTGAAGATGGGCTCGCACTCCACCGCGATCCTGTTCGGCGACCTCGACCTGGTCATCCAGGGCGTGCTGTACGCGCTGTTCCTGGCCACCATGGCGCTGGTCGGCGTGCGTGGCGGGCTGGGTGGGTACTATCTGGCCGGCGTGGCCGTGGCCACCGCGCTGGTGGTGTACGAGTTCTGGATCTGCCGCAACCGCGAGCGCGGCCCCTGCTTCAAGGCGTTCCTGCACAACAACTGGGTGGGTGCCGCGCTGTTTGCCGGCATCGCCGTGGATCTGGCACTGCGTTGAGCCCAAGGTGAGGTAGAGCCGGCCGCTGGCCGGCTGCACCCGTGTGCGATCGCGAGATTGCCGGCCAGCGGCCGGCACTACCCTCCTCGGCGACCTACGACCAATAGGTGGCTGACAGGCCGCACCCCACCGCCCAGAATCGATCCATCGAACCTGGGAGGGTAGGCATGGCCTCGACGGCAGCAGTACAGGACGGCTGGATGGCGCGCGCAGCGCTGCGCTCGGCCGCCTGGGCGGAAAAGTGGTTCCCCGATGCGTACGTGTTCGCGGTGCTGGGCGTGGTCATCGTCGCGCTGGCCGCGATGGGCTTCGGCTCGACCCCGCAGGCCACCGCCAGCGCCTTCGGTGACGGTTTCTGGAGCCTGATCCCCTTCACCATGCAGATGGCCTTCGTGGTCATCGGTGGCTACGCCGTGGCCACCGCGCCGGTGGTCGCACGCTTCATCGATTTCCTCGCCCGGGTGCCGCGTACCGGCCGCGGTGCGGTGGTGTACGTGGGCCTGGTCAGCATGCTCGCTTCGCTGCTCAGCTGGGGTTTCTCGCTGGTGTTCGGTGGCCTGCTGGTGCGCGCGCTGGCCCGCCGCACCGAACTGCGCATGGACTACCGCGCCGCGGGTGCTTCGGCGTACCTCGGCCTGGGGGCGGTGTGGGCGATGGGGTTGAGTTCCTCGGCCGCACAGCTGCAGGCCAATCCGGCCAGCATGCCGCCGGGCCTGGTCGAGATCACCGGCGTCCTGCCGTTTACCGAAACCATCTTCCTGTGGCAGTCGATCGCACTGACCGCGGTGCTGATCCTGGTCTCGCTGCTGATCGCCTGGTTGACCGCACCGGCCGCCGGCAGTGCCCGTACCGCTGAAGACTTCCCCGGCGCCGCGCAGGCCGAGCCGCAGCCGTTGCAGCGCCGCACGCGCCCGGGCGAATGGCTGGAGTACAGCCCGCTGCTGACCGTGCTGCTCTCGCTGCTGGCGTTCGGCTGGCTGTTCAACGAGTTCGCCAACAAGCCGGTGGTCACCGCCATCGCCAACCTCAACACCTACAACTTCCTGTTCATTTCGCTGGGCCTGCTGCTGCACTGGCGGCCGCGCAGCTTCCTCAACGCGGTGGCCAAGGCGGTGCCCAGCACCACCGGCGTGCTGATCCAGTTCCCGCTGTACGGTGGCATCGCGATGATCCTCACCCACGCTGCCGGTGGCGACGGGCAGACACTGGCGCACCGGCTGTCGAGCCTGTTCGTGCACGTGGCCAGCACCGATACCTTCGCGCTGGTGATGGGCGTCTACTCGGCGGTGCTGGGCTTCTTCGTGCCCTCCGGTGGTGGCAAGTGGATCATCGAGGCGCCGTACGTGATGCAGGCCGCCAACGAACTGAAGGCACACCTGGGCTGGGCGGTGCAGGTCTACAACGCGGCCGAAGCGCTGCCGAACCTGATCAATCCGTTCTGGATGCTGCCGCTGCTGGGCGTGCTGGGCCTGAAGGCACGCGACATCGTGGGCTTCACCTTCATACAGCTGCTGGTGCACATCCCGCTGGTGCTGGGCCTGCTGTGGCTGCTGGGCATGACCCTGGCCTATGTGCCGCCGGTGATGCCCTGAATGCTGGGCTTGCTTGCCTGCGTGAGTTGGGAAGCCAGCCTCCTTCCGCGCGTGTTTCCGGCTGAGAACGCCATGAATGCGCGCCATGCTGACCACTGCATGAGCACATGCCGAACCCGCATGAATTCTTCAGCCGCTTGTGCCACAAGGGCTTCTGCGCGTTCATTCACAGGCGTACACGCAGATGTAGCCGCGCACCCACGCGTGATTAACCATTCGCTGCAGACGATGGCCACGTCCACCGCATTCCGCGAGTGGCTTTGGAGATCGGACATGGCACAGCAGAACCCGAACCAGAAGCAGCAGGGCCAGCAGAACCAGCAGGATCAGCAGCAGGGTCGTGGCCGCGACCAGCAGCAGCAACAGCAGCAGGAACAGCAGCAGCGCAACCAGCGCAACCAGCAGCAGGGTGGGCAGGACGAGGAAGAGTGACCTCGCTACCAGCTCCGGTGATGCAAAGCCCCGCCCCGTGCGGGGCTTTGCTTATTCCAGCACGCCGACACGCTGCAGCACCGGCGCTGCCGACATGTCGTTCGGATTGGTGCCGGGCTGATCCTGCGGTACGTCCATGCCCATGCCGCGGTACAGATCCACCCAGTGCTGGGCGATCTCCCCGGTCTGCGGGTTGCGGAAGTTCATCGGCTGCAATGCGAACACGTGGTGCGCACGGAAGGCGCGTTCGATGAAGTCCGAGCAGTAGTAGCTGTCCTCGCTCAACACATACGACGTGTTGTACGGCTTGCCCAGCATCGTGCGCGCGGTGGCGACCGCATCCTTGATGGCCGCCTGCTGCGGCGCGTGCAGGCGATAGACCACGATCTGCCGCTGCTTGGCGCGCGCCTCCTGGCGGAACTCGACCAGCGATTGCCGGCGCGATCCTTTCTCGTCCGCATGCAATACCTCCCAGCCCTTCGGCGTGGAAGCGACCAGGGCGACGTGATCGAAGCTGGGCGCGCCCTGCTTGCCGGTGGCATCGTCGATGGCCGCACTGAGGCCGCTGCGGCCGGCGGTGACAAACAGCAGATCGCCTTCGTGGACATCGACGGCCATCGCCACCGCTGGCCACAGGGCGGGCAGCAGCAGGCCGATCAGGAGCAGGAGGCGATGCATGAGGACTCTCGGACAGGCGGAATGCCGGAATTGTAGGGCGCGCGGTAGCATGGAGCGACCGGACCGGATTCAGGATGAGCCCATGTGTCGATACCGTTCTGCCGCACTGCTGATGCTCGCCTGTGGCGTGGTGCTGGTTGCCTGCACGCCAGCGCCGCAGCCACCGCAGACAGCGGGCGAAGCCGGGCCTGCCGCAGCGGCGCCGGCGATCACTGCCGCCGAGCCCACACCTGTGGCTGCACGCAGTGAATGCCCCCACCCGGAATTCGATACATTCCTGAAGCATTTCGGCAATGAGATCGGGCTGCAGGGAAAGGCCACTGCCGACCCGCTGCTGGACAGCTACATCGATGCGGAGGCCGAGCCGGAACCGCGAAAGGTGGAGAGCCGGTTGGCGCTGGCCGATGTCGAGTGGCCGGTGATGCCCGATCCTGCTGCGCTGGCCGGCCAGGGCCGCGAAATACAGATCAGCCCCCTGGCCGATGGGCAGCGGCAGGTGCAGATCCGTATGCCGGACAGCAGCGACCAGCAGACCTACACCTTTGCGCAGACGCCGTGTTGGACACTGGTCAAGCGTGAGGACGAGTCGATCTGAAACCTGATCCGGCACAGGCGCGGCGGGCCAGTGACTGCTAGGCTCGATCCCTGGTCCAGGCAGGGAGACGCCGATGCAGGCTTTCAGGAAGCACGCCACCACCACCGCCATCGCAGCTGTGCTGGCGATAGCCTCCCTCAGCGGCGCCCAGGCACAGTCGGTGCATGCCGATGACCGCGCCTACTTCGCCAATGCCACCGCCGAACAGGCCGCGCGAGACGCACTGGGCAAGCGCGTCGACGCTCTGCGGCAGGCGTCCACCCTTGCACCCGCGGAACGCTTCCGGCAGGCCGAGGTACTGGAGGCGCAGTGCCTGCGCCATCACAGCTACCTGCACCTGCAGGCCGCCCGCAATGCGCGTGATCAGCGTCCGGCCCAGGCGCTGGACCAGGTGATGGGGCTGTGCAGCCGCATTGCCCGCAGCGGCCGCGCCGCTCTGCGCGAGGCGCCCGCGGATGCGCCATGGGCAGCACCCTATGGCTTCCTGCGCGCACGCGCGTTGAAGGAGGCCGCCGCCCCGGCCAACGCCGCGCTGGATGAGGCCGTGGAGGCACTGGCCGATCCGGCGCTGGACAGCTTCGCGCGCCTGCGTGGGCAGATCCTGCGCAGCGCCGAGTACCCGCAGATCGAGCACGGCGGCCGGCACTGGGACACGGGGCGCGACAGGCAGGCACTGGCCCGGCAGCCCGACCGCGCCCTGCGCGAGGCGGGCTGGAAGGGCTACTGGCAAGGCCTGCAATCGCGCCGTGAGCCGATGGCGTCGGTGCTGCTGGGGCTCGTGCAGGTGAATGACGCTGCCGCACGCCTGCAGGGTGACGGCTCGGCGCCGGCACATGGCTATCAGCGCATGGGCCTGGATACTGCTGCAGTGGATGCAACGCTGGTGGCGATCGAACAGCATGCGGAAGACCGCCGCGCCTACCAGGAGATGCTGCTGCACCACGCTGCGCGATCGGGCATCGATGCGCCGCAGATCTGGGATACCACGGTGCCCGATGCCGGCTACACGCCACCGATGCTGACGCTGGCGCAGCTGCGCGACAACGCCGCCGATGCCATGCAGCACCTGGGCCCGGCGTACGTGGCTGAACTGCGCGCGCTGCTCGATCCGGCCAGCAACCGCATGGATCTGGCCACCGAACGCGGTGACCGCAGCCAGGACGCGTTCTCCGTGAGCGCTCCCGGTGTGCCGGCAATGCTGTTCGTTGGTGTCCGCAGCGGGGACCTGGAAAGCGATGTCGAGATCGCCCATGAAGCTGGCCATGCCGTGCATGGCGAGTGGATGCAGCGGGGTCATGCGTCGCCGCTGCAGCGCAATGGCAGCCAGTGGCTGACCGAGGCGTTCGCGATCTACAACGAGCTGCGCTTCCGCGACCAGCTGTACCAGCAGGCACAGGACCCGCGTGCCAAGGCCTACTACCTGAAATCGCTGCTGGACGACATGGTGCTGCAGCTGTTCACCTCTTCCGAGGAAGCGCAGCTGGAGCGGTCGATCTACCAGGGCGTTGCCGCCGGCACGCTGGGCACCGCCGATGACCTGGACGCGCTGACCGGGCGGGTGCTCGCACGCTTCGGCCAGCAACCGGAGCGCTACCCGCAGCTGCGCAACGCCTGGATCGGCAAGCGCCTGATGTATGAAGACCCGAACTATCTGGTGAACTACCTGTATGCGGGTCTGCTGGCCGTGCAGCTGTATGTGCAGGACCAGCGCGATCCCGAAGAGTTCCGTGCGCGCTATCTTGCCGTGCTTGGCGAGGGCTTCGATCGCGCGCCGAACGAGCAGGTGGCGCAACTGCTGGGGCACGCGCCTGACTGGGCGGCCCTGGTGGATGCCGATCTGCAGGTGTTCAACCAGACGGCGGCACAGCTGCAGGCGCTGCATGCGCGGATCGAGGCAGGGCAGGGAACGTGAAGATGCTGCGCAGGATGACGTGCACCTGGGCCACGGCATGGCTGTTGATGCTGTTGTGCCTGTTGCCGAGGGTGGTGATGGCCGGTGCTGCAGTCCCTGCGCTGGATGATCCGGTGGTGGACGCCGCCAACGCACTTTCGGCGGATACCCGCGACAAACTGCGCACGCAGGCATTCCAGTTGCAGGCGCGCACAGGCGCGCAGCTGCAGGTGATGGTAGTCAACCATGTTGGCGACGAAGGCATCGAAGCTTACGCACAGCGGGTGTTCGACCAGTGGCAGCTGGGCCGCGAAGGCGTTGACGATGGCGTGCTGCTGCTTGTGGCCGTGCAGGACCGCCGTGTACGCATCCAGACCGGCTACGGCGTGGAGGGCGCGATACCCGATGCCTATGCCGCCCGCATCATCGACAAGGCGATCGTGCCGCGCTTCCGCGATGGCGACCTTGACCAGGGCGTGCTGGACGGAACGAAGATCATAGTGGCGCTGATCGATGGCGAGGACCTACCGGCATGGGAAGAACCATCGATGTGCAACGTGCTGCCGGCCGATTGGCGCAGCGCAGACTCGGTGGTTGCACTGACGCTGCTGGCCGGCTTCCTTGCGGGTCTGTGGCGCTCGCCGCCCTCGGCGCAGGCGCACCCGGAGCGATTGCCGGCCTGGGCCCGCCCGCTGCTGGTGACGGCGGTGGTGGCCGCGGGCGTGCTGGCGGCGGCCATGTGGGCGCCACGCCACGCACTGGCAGCGCTCTGCATCGTGTTGGCGTTGTGCGTACCGGTGGCGAGCCTGCTTGGCTGGTGCTGGTGCCGTAGCCGCGGTGTGCGCGTGGTGCTGCTCGGCATGCTCGGGGTCAGTTCGGGGTTCTTCGTGGTGATGGTGGTGCGTGGCCAGTTGCCACCCAGTCTGGCCCTGCACACGTTGCTGGACCTGGCGGTAGGCATCGTGGCCATGCTGGTGTTCTTCCTCGTACAGGCGTGCCGCGCGCGCTGGCACAAGGACCGCAGCAGCTTCGGGGTGAGGTGCGCAGTGCTGTTGCTGCTGACCGCTGGCTACGTGCTCTTCGCACTGCTGGCCATCGATCGCGCCGGCCCGGTTGCTCGCCTCGCCACGACGATCGGGTGGAGTGCCGGCACGCTCGTGCTGTACTTCACCTGGATCTTCACCATGCTGCCAGGTGAGAAGGCACACGGCAGCCGCAGAGCATCCGGCGGCCACCGCAGCGCGTCCAGTTCGTCATCCAGCAGTTCGTCGTCGAGCAGCTCCAGCAGCTGGTCCGGAGGCGGCGGCCGCAGCGGCGGAGGCGGCGCGTCGGGCAGCTGGTAGATCAGGTCGCCTGCACACGCCAGCCGAGTGCAGCGTCCTCCACAACGCCCGGGCCGGCCACGTCGCCGACCTGCAGCAACAGCCCCTGCGCATTGGGCAGGTCCTTCTGCTCGGGGAACCAGCGTCGGTCCGCAGCAACCACGATCAGCAGGCCTTCGTCGTCGCCCATCGGCGCGAACTGCGCCGAAGGCGGACTGATCGGTTGCAGGCCGAACCGCAGGCTGGACTGTTCGCGCACAGCATCGACATCGTGGCTGGGCAGGCCGACCTCGCTCAGGCAGGTCAGTTCGCTGCCGTGGAAGGCGCCCTGATGCGTACTGTCGGGCAAGCGGCGGCGGCCGATCAGTTCCAGGATCAAGCCATCGGGGCCAGTGAAGTACACCGACTGCGATTGCCAGCTGCTTTCCAGCGCAAAGTAGTCCAGCCCCGCGGGATTACGCTGCAACGGGGTGCGCTCGCGTAGCCACGTCATCGCCTCGCCGAAGCGGTTGTCCGGCACGTTGAAGGCCAGGTGCACGCCTCCGAGCGGACGTCCTTCAGCGGGCTGCAGTTCGATCGTGCTCCAGCCGATGTGCACATGGGGGCCGATCACGCGTTGCTGCAGGACATCGTGAAAATACGCAGCGACGGCGCCGACATCGGAGACCGGCAGGGTGAGGTGCAGCAGGCGCATGATCGTTCTCCGTGGACGCGATCACTGTAGCGCCGGGCCGCATCCGGCGGCCACTAGCGCAGTGCGTCGGCGAAGAATCGCGTGGCTGCATCCACCGCCTGCCGGTGGGTTTTCGTCCTGGGAACCGCAGTGCTGCAGAGCTCGGGCAGCCTCTGCCCGCCGACAACGGTACAGGCCGCCAGGAAGTCGTAGTGACCCACGTCCGGCAGGCGTTGCAGCGTTGCGCGCGGAATCTGCGCCTGTGCGGCCTCACCATTGGTCTCCGGTGGCGCGACGGTGTCTGCGGTCCCCAACATGATCGATACCGGCTGCCGCAACGCGGACAGCTGCGCGGGCGCGAACGCCTGCACGATGGCGGGTGCCAGCAGGAACACGGCACGCACGCCGGGAATCGCGCGCTGTGCGTCAGCCTCGGCGATCCAAGGGGCAAGCGCGGGCGAAGCCGCAGCGGCCCGGCGCGCCTGCATCGTGTGCGTGGCCGCCTCCTGTTGCGGTTGGCAGACGCCGTCATCCGGGTGCGCGGTGCAGAAGGCCAGCAGTCGCTGCAGGCTGGGCCGTGCACCGGCTGCCAGCAGCGCGGTGTAGCCACCGGCCGAGAAGCCGACCACGCCCAGCCGTTCTGGATCGACATGCGGGCCGAGGATCGGATCGGCCTGCACGGCGGCCAGCGCAGCGCGCAGATCATCCGCGCGCAGCCAGGTCAGCACGCTGCCGGGCAGGGTCATCTCGTCGGCACCGTTGTTGCCGGGATGATCGACCGCGATCACCAGATAACCGTTCCGCGCCAGCGCCGTGCCCAGCCAGCCCATCATGCGTGCGCTGCCGCCGTTACCGTGCGACAGCAGCAGCGTCGGCAGGCGAGCCCCCGCGACGGGAGCATCCACCGCTGCGCGTCCAACCTCGAACAGCGGTGCGTCGGGCGGGCCGATGGTCAGGGCGGTTTCCCGGCTGCCGGCCAGCGCTGGGTACCAGACCGTGTAGCGCAGCGCGTCGTGGTGCTGCGCATCGCGTACAGCCGCGCTGGCCACCATGGTGGCGCCGTGGCGCTCGCCGGCCGCCTGCGTCTCGCTGCCCTCGGCGATGGCAGTGGAGACCATGAGGATCATTCCCAGCACAGCGGCCATCATGCGCATCTTCAGTTCCTTGTCAGTTGGGACGTTCGTCGACTGGCAGCCAGATCTCCACGCCGCCGTTGCCGGTGTGCTCATCAAAGCGGGTGTCGTAGCGTTCCAGGTCCGGTGCCTCTGCCAGGCTCAGGCCGGAGCCTGGCAGGTAATGGTCCAGCAGCCAGAACCAGGTCGAGCGGATGGCCGAGATGTGCCCGCCGTGCCAGGCCACAAGATAGCGGCGCGCCGGCACGTCCACCCGTTGCCAATGCGCAGGCACGCTCGGCACCGCGCTTGCCGGCAGAGCCGCGATGTAATCGAAGCCGCCATCGTCATCGCTGTTGCAGCACACGCCGAAGCTGATTGGAGCGGGCGTCGGCCATTCCCGGTTGAGCTGCGCCCATTGTCCGGGAATCGCACCGCCGCTGTCGCGGGTATGCCGCATGCCGATACCCGCCAGCTGGAAGGCGGGCGTGTCGAGCAGGCGCGGTGCCTCATCGCAGGGTACAGGCGCCTCGTCCACGCGGATCGCCTGTACCAGTGCCAGGCCGTCGGTGCCCTGTTCGCGTACCCGCTCTGGTGTCTGTCCGAACTGTTCGCTGAAGGCACGGGTGAACGCTGCATGGGTGGTGTAGCCCGCACCCAGTGCCACCTGCAGGATGTCGCCTGCGCCGGCGGCCAGCCGCTGCGCGGCCGCGGTCAGGCGCCGTCCGCGCAGGTAGCGCACCACCGAGGTACCGGTGCGGGCCTGGAACAGGCGCGACAGATGGAACGGCGACAGCCCCGCCGCAGCGGCGACGTCGGCCAGTGCCAGCGGTCGATCCGCATGGGTTTCGATGTACCACAACGCCTTGCCTGCCGCGCTCATCCTGCCGTTCCTTGAATCCGATGCCGGGCACAGTAGCGGATCGGTAGGCGCGGCGTTTAGCAGTTCTTGCGCTGCCGGGGCTTTGCGTCTGCCTGCGTACCGGCAACAATGCGTGCTTCATGGACGTGATGAGGGGCAGGGAGATGCGATCGACGACGTGGGATGCCAGGCCAGCGGAGCCCGGCCGATGATCGAGATGATCGAAATGCTGCTTGCCCTCTGGGTACTTCCCAGTCTGTTGACCCTGGCGCTGATGCTGCTGATGTTGTTCGGCGCGCCACGGTGGCGCGGCAATCCCTGGGTGTACCGTGTCGGCTTCGCGTTGCTGGGCGGGTTTCTGACACCGACGTTGTTGGGGGCGGGTCACGGTGGGTTGCCGTGCGCGACTATCGGCGGGCTGGTGATGATACTGACGCAGCTGCAATGGATCGGCGATCTGCAGGTCGACTTCATGGGGATCGGGATTCGCAACAGGGGCATCTGGATCATGTCCACCCCCGCCTTGGTGGTGTTCGCCGCCATGATGTTCGTTCCGCTGCGAACGGCACGGCCGGCCCGTTTCGGCTTTGGCGACGACGGCAACGGCAACGGCAACGGCTAGCCGCTGTGTGCGGGGATGGGGCGTGGGTCTGCATTGCCCATCCATGCATGGCGTGGATCTACGGATGAGCCTTGGCAGGGGCCAATCTTGGTTGGCGCATCAAGCTGTCGCACTGACGTCATGGCTCCTTCACAGATCGCGCCGAGACTGCGCGCCTTGTCCAGCCCTGTTGTTTCCGAACAGGTGCTGGCCCTGTCGCGTCCTCCCGGAGCCCTGCCGTGCATCGTTCGAAGCTCTCGCGTTCCATCCTCCTCGCCCTTTCCATGGCCAGCGCAGGAGGCGCGATCGCAGCGGAAGCCGATGCGGTCGATGCCGCCGGCGGCAGCCACGCCGCACCCACCCAGCTCGACGCGATGCTGGTCACCGGTACCCGCGCGTCCAACCGCACCCAGTTCGAAACACTGGCGCCGGTGGACGTGTTCACCAAGGAAGACATCACGTCCGTCGAATCCACCGACCTGAAGGACGTGCTGGCCCAGCTGGTGCCCTCGTTCGTGGTGCAGCGCCTGCCGATGGCAGATGGCCAGGTGTTCGTGCGCCCGGCGACCCTGCGTGGCCTGTCGCCGGACCAGACCCTGGTGCTGGTCAACGGCCGCCGCTTCCACCGCAGCGCGCTGCTCGGCAACCGTGGTGCACAGGCGGCCGACCTTGCACAGATTCCGACCAGCGCGATCAAGCGCATCGAGGTGCTGCGTGATGGCGCGTCGGCGCAGTACGGCTCGGATGCCATCGCCGGTGTCATCAACATCATCCTCGAGGATGGCCCAGGTACCGAGATCACCGCCGGCTATTCGCAGTACGCGCAGGGCGACGGTGCCTCCCGCGATTTCAGTGCGCGCACCGGCTGGTCGCTGGGCGACTACGGCAGCCTGGTGCTGTTCGCCGAATCGTCCAACTCCGACGCCACCTCGCGCACGCGCCAGCGCCCGGACGCGATCGCCTTCCAGGCTGCACATCCGGAGCTGGACGTGCCCAATCCGGTGCAGCGCTGGGGCCAGCCGGAACTGGAAAGCCGCCGCGTCGGCTTCAACGTGAAGGCCAATGCCAGCGAGACGCTGGAGCTCTATGCCTTCGGCCTGTACAGCCACAGCGACGGTGTCAGCGATTTCAACTGGCGCAACCCGGACACCACCACCGGCGCGTATCGCACCACCGCCATCTTCCCGGGCTGGAACCTGCGTTCGTTGTACCCGGTGGGCTTCAGCCCGCAGTACGGCAACGTCCAGAACGACCTGCAGCTGGTCGGTGGCCTGCGCGGTGAGATCACGCCGAAGCTGCGCTGGGATGTCAGCGCCTCGTATGGCCGCAATGCCATCGACTACAGCCTGAAGAATTCGATCAACGCCTCGCTGGGTCCCGCCAGCCCGACCGCGTTCGATCTCGGCCGCCTGACCCAGACCGAGAAGAATGCCAACGCCGACTTCAACTACGAATGGGACGTGGCCGCGCTGTCCAAGCCGATCAACGTTGCCTTTGGTGGCGAGTTCCGCCAGGAGACCTACCAGGTGCGTGCCGGTGATCCGGCTTCGTACGCCGTGGGCCCGGGCGCTGCCGCTGGGCTGGAAGCCAACTCCAACGGTGCACCGGGCTTCTCGGCCAGCCAGGCCGGGCAGTGGAGCCAGCGCAGCAAAGCCGCCTACGTGGACATGGAGGTGCCGCTGGGTGAGCGCTGGAGCATCGGTGCGGCCAGCCGTTACGAGGACTTCTCCAGCTTCGGCAGCACACTGGATGGCAAGCTGTCGGCGCGCTTTGCGATCACCCCGGACGTGGCCCTGCGCGGCACCGTGTCCAGCGGCTTCCGCGCACCGACGCCGGCGCAGCTCAACACCACCAGCACCACCCAGGGCCTGGACACGCGCACGCTGCAGATCTTCACCAGTGGCCGCCTGTCGCCGAACGATCCGCTGGCGCAGCTGCTTGGAGCCAAGCCGTTGAAGCCGGAGGAATCGCGCACCGCCTCGCTGGGCCTGACCTGGCGCACCGACCTGGGCCTGTCCGGCTCGGTGGATGTCTACCAGATCAAGCTCACCGACCGCTTCAGCCAGTCGGCCAGTTTCGCCATTCCGGCCGGTACGCCCAATCCGCTGGGCTATACCTCGGTGAACTACTTCACCAACGACTTCGACACCACCACCACCGGCGTGGACGTGGTTGGCAACTACCTGCGCGACCTCGGCGCCGGCCGCATGACGCTGACCCTGGCCTACAACTACAACCGTACACGCGTGGACAACGGCAGCACCTCGGTGGCCACCAATGAGACCCAGCGCGTGCTGTTCGAAGATCGCCTGCCCGAGCACAAGGGAAGTCTGACCGGCAGCTGGGACATCGGTGCCTGGTCGCTGATGGCGCGCATGCGCTACTACGGCGCCTGGACCGATTCCAGCGGCAACGCGGTGGGCAACATCTACCAGCGCTTCGGTGAGATGAGCTTCCTCGACCTGGCCGTGGGCTATCGCATCAACGAGCACCACAGCCTGCGCGTGGGCGCCGACAATGTGTTCGATCGCTACCCGGATGAGGCCACGTTCCAGGCCAGCCGTGGCCTGGTCTACTCGCGCAACGCGCCGTACGACACCGACGGTGCCAACCTGTACGCGCAGTACCGGCTGACCTTCTGATGGACGCTCGTCGTCGTTCCCTGCTGCGCGCCGGCGCACTGCTGCCGGCCGCAGCTGCACTTTCTTCACTGCTTGCCAGCGCCGCTGCGCGTTACGCTTCGCCGATGGAGATTCCCTCGACGACCGTGGCGCCGGACGTGCTGGCCCGCGATGAAGGCTACTGGGCCGCCGTGGCCAGCCACTTCGACATCACCGATGAAGTGAACCACCTGGAGAACGGCTACTGGGGCGCGATGGGTCGCGAGACGCTGGCCAGCTACCAGCGCCACACCGCTGAAGTGAATCGTGGCAACGCCTGGTATGGGCGCCGCGCGTTTCCGGCGCAATACATGGCGGTGCAGCGAGAGGTAGCCGAACTGCTGGGTGTGGGTGCTGATGAGATCGCACTGACGCGGGGGGCCACCGAGGCGATGCTGGCGCTGATCGGTGGCTACAACCGCCTGCAGCCCGGCGACCAGGTGCTGTATGCCGACATCGACTACGACAGCATGATCGGCGCGATGCGCTGGCTGCAGCAGCGTCGCGGCGTGCAGGTCGAGCGTATCGCGCTACCGGCCGTGCCCGACCACGCGCAGATTCTGCAGGCCTACGAGGCCGCGTTCACGCGGTTGCCGCGCCTGAAACTGGTGCTGCTGACCCAGGTCAGCCATCGCCATGGGCTGGTGCTGCCGGTGGCCGAGATCGCCGAGCGTGCTCGCGCACGCGGTATCGATGTGATCGTTGATGCTGCCCATGGGTTTGGCCAGATCGACTACGCGGTGCCGGATCTGAAGGCTGACTTCGTGGGCATCAATCTGCACAAATGGATCGGCGCGCCGGTCGGCGTCGGCGCGATGTACGTGCGCAAGGGGCGCGTGGCGGACCTGGACCCGTACATGGGCGAGACCGATGATGGCCGTGTCGGCAGCCGCGTGCACACCGGTACGGTCAACTTCGCCGCCTACCTGGCACTGCCGGAGGCGATTGCCCTGCATCAGCGCGTCGGTGTGGCCAACAAGCAGGCGCGGCTGCGCTACCTGCGCGAGCGCTGGACGCTGCCAGCGCGGCAGATGGCGCACATCGAGGTGCTGTCCTCGCCGAACCCGGGGCTGGCCAGTGCGCTGGCCAGCTTCCGCCTGCGCGGGCGCACCGGCGTGTCTGACAACATGGCTCTGCAGAAGCGACTGCTGGATGAGCATCGGATTTTCACCACGTATCGCGATGGCCTGGAATCGGGTGCCTGTGTACGCGTGACGCCGTCGGTGTTCACCCGGCCGGAGCAGATGGATGCGCTGGTGAAGGCCCTCTCCGCCTTGGCCTGACCCTGCTTTGGTGGGGGCCAACCTTGGTTGGCACATTCCAACCGTGCCGGGGAATCTTCCGCCGGCCAGCGGCCGGCGCTACCGGTCGGGTGGGTGCCGACTGTTGGTCGGCACATCCCATTCCACGATCTACCTCCGATCTGGTGGGTGCCAACCTTGGTTGGCACATTCCAACCGTGCCGGGGAATCTTCTGCCGGCCAGCGGCCGGCACTACCGGTCGGGTGGGTGCCAACCTTGGTTGGCACATTCCAACCGTGCCGGGGAATCTTCCGCCGGCCAGCGGCCGGCGCTACCGGTCGGGTGGGTGCCGACTGTTGGTCGGCACATCCCATTCCACGATCTACCTCCGATCTGGTGGGTGCCAACCTTGGTTGGCACATTCCAACCGTGCCGGGGAATCTTCCGCCGGCCAGCGGCCGGCACTACCGGTCGGGTGGGTGCCGACCGTTGGTCGGCACATCCCATTCCAGGGCTACCGCTCGATCGCCGGCAACGCATCGGACAACAACAACCGATCAATCCGTCGCAGCGCACTCTCCAGCTGTCGGCGGTCCGCCGCCAGCCCCAGCGACAACCGCACGCCGCTCTGGTGCGAGACCCCTGGCGGACAGAACGCCGAAGATGGCGCAATCGCCAGCCCCTGCAGCTGTGCGGTACGCACCAGCGTGGCGTCGGTCCACGGCGCTGGTACCCGGCACCAGGCATGCAGGCCTTCCGCGCGCTGCAGCAGCGATGGCGCCAGCAGGTAGCGCGCCATGCGCATGCGCTCGCGTGCCTCGGTGCGCACCTGGGCCAGCAGTGACTGCGCCGAACCATCCAGCAGCAGCTGGCTGGCCAACGCCGAGACCAGCGGATGACCCATCAGCCGCGTCGCCCGCAATGCAGCCGTCATCGCCTCGGCGTGCGCAGCGCTTGGGCACTGCACGAACGCAGTGCGCAGGCCGGGGCTGATCACCTTCGACAGCGTCGCCACGTAGAACACATGACGCGGTGCCAGTGCCGCCAGCGGTGTCGGTGCATCCTCGGCGAGGTGCCAGTAAGGATCGTCTTCGATCGCCAGCAGGCCTTCGCGCTCCAGCACGCGTGCCAGCGCTTCGCGCCGCTGCAGCGGCAGGGTCAGCGCGGTCGGGTTCTGACAGGTGGGGTTGAGATAGACCAACCGCGCGCCGCTTTCGCGTGCCAGCCGGGCCAGCGCATCGGGACACATGCCGTGTTCGTCGCTGTCCACCGGCAGCAGCCGCCGGCCCAGTGCGGCGGCGGCCTGCAGCAGGCCCGGATAGACCAGCGCATCGCAGAGGATCGCATCATCGTCGCGGCCCTGGCTGACCAGGATCGCGGCCAGCGCCACCTGGGCGCCTTCGGTCAGCAGCAGGCAGGCGTCGTCCACCTTTCCCAGCATCGGTTGCAGCCAGCGCGCCGCTGCGTGGCGGTCGGTCGGGTTGCCGCCGCCCAGGTGATAGGTCATCAGGTTGGGCGCGTTGCTGCGTGCAAGCACGGCGGCGGCGCCGCGGCGCAGGGTCTCGGCCAGCGCATCGGCGTCGGGCACCGGTGGCACGTTCATGCTCAGGTCCACCACCTGGTCGAAGCCGGCCTTGGGCGGTGCGATGAAACTGCCTTGTGGCCCGCGTGCTTCGATCAGGCCGCGCTTGCGTGCTTCATCGAAGGCGCGGGTGACCGTGGTCAGGTCGATGCCGAGCTGCTGCGCCAACGCGCGCTGCGAGGGCAGGCGCTGTCCGGGTGCGAGGCCGCCACGGCGCACCGTGCGTTCCAGCGAATTGACGATGCGCAGGTAGATCGGCCCGTTGTGCGCGAGCACGTCCTGCACCCATTCGCGCGCTGCGACATCCGGTCGCGGCATGTACGGAGC
The DNA here is from genome assembly GCF_900186865.1 of Stenotrophomonas maltophilia. NCBI lineage: Bacteria > Pseudomonadati > Pseudomonadota > Gammaproteobacteria > Lysobacterales > Lysobacteraceae > Stenotrophomonas > Stenotrophomonas maltophilia. Next base: position 4,673,703 of record NZ_LT906480.1, on the reverse strand, counting down.
ATGTCGGGGCGTATCGTTGCTTCCAACGGCGGGAGCCTGTCCATAACCATCGGTCGGTTCGGACAGGTGACCGCCGTTGTTGTTTGCGGCGGCCGCACCGGCCAGCGTCAGTGATGTCATTGCGCGTCCTCAGCGCTTGGCCTGCCAGGGGCAGTAGCAGCCCACGGCAAGCAGTCCCTTTGGGCGCACGGTCTCGCCGCGCACCAGTCTGTCCAGCAGCGGTTCGACAAAGCTGTTGGCCGAGTTGCAGACCATGCCGATGCTGTACGGCCCGGCATAGGCGAGGTGGCCCTGGCGATCCCAGATGGCTACGGCGGGGCTGGCCGGGATGTGTTCGATGCCATCAATGGTCGGCAGGTTGATCACCTTGTTGCGCAGCGGCTCGGGCAGCTCGCCCTGGGTACCGGGGCGGCGGATCGCATAGAAGTCGATGCCGGCGCGGCGGTACATGCTGATCAGGTAGCTCAGGTGCGCACCGGTCTCGCGGTTGCACACGCTGCAGGCCGGGTCCCAGAAATGCACCACGCGGATGCGGCCGGTATCACCGGCCAGATCGGCCGGCAGGCGCAGCTGCGAATCGTCGAAGACGATGGCCTGTTCGGTGAAGGTGGACTGCGCGCTGTAGCCGAAGTACTGCCACAGCGCAGCCGCGACGCCAGCCATGAACAGGCAGGCGAGGGCGATCATCGTCGGCAGCAGCCTGCGGCGACGCGGCGCGGCTGCGCCCATCAGGAATCTTCCCGGCCGAACTTGTGCACGTACTGCTTGCGCATCTCGCGGCAGGAATCGGCCTGCGCGCGGCGCTGGATCTCGCTACGCGACGGATCCTCGCTGCGCTGCACGCACTGCTCGATGGCGTGGCGTTCGGCGGCCTGCACGTCCACGGTCTGCGGCTGCAGGCAGACCCAGGCCAGCGCGGCCAGCATCAACACCACAAAGCCACCGCACCCGGCCATCACCAGGTGGAACTTCAGTTTCTCGGCGCGCATCGATGCACGTCCCTTCATCCATACATTGCATACAAAATATCATCTTGTATGGATTAAGTGCCATGCACCCGGTTCAGACGATGGCGTTGTGCCGGGCCTCGGGGGCTTCGGACAGAATCTCGTTCAGCTTGGCCAGCGCCCCGGCCAGCGCGCCCTGGTCGACCGCGCCGCCCAGCGACAGGCGGATCGCGTTGCCCGGCGGCGGCTCTTCCACGCTGAAGGCATCCGAGCTGGCGATGCCCAGGCCCTGTTCCTGTGCGGCCTGGATCAACCGGTACTGGTCCAGCCGTGGCGGCAGCGGCAGCCACACATGCAGGCCGGCCGGATGCGCCCGGGCGCGGGGCGGCAGGAACTGCGCGGCAATCGCCTGGCGCTCGCGCAGTTCCTGCTGGAAGCGCTGCACCATGTCCCGGGCCTGGCCGCTGCGGATCCACTGCGACGCCACCGCCACCATCGACTGGGTCGGCATCAGTGCGATCGCACGCAGGGCGTCCAGCACCGGTTCCATCGGCTCGCCGGCCGGCACCACCAGGTAGGCGGTGCGCAGGCCCGGCGCCAGGCACTTGGACAGGGTGGAGATGTAATACACCGGGCTGCCGGCATCGCGGTGGGCGGCCAGCGGTGGCGCGGCGTCACCGGCCAGCAACCAGTAGGGATCGTCTTCGATCACGGTCAGACCGTGGCGCTCCGCCACCGCCAGCAGGGCCTGCCGGCGCTGCGCCGACATCGTTGCCGTGGTCGGGTTCTGGATGGTCGGCACCAGGTACAGCAGGCGCGGGCGGCGTAGCTGGCAGGCCTCCTCCAGCGCGTCCGGCAGCATGCCCTCGGCGTCCATCGCCACCGGCACCACGCCCCGCTGCAGCACGCGCGCGGCGGCCAGCAGGCCCGGGTAGGTCAGCTGCTCGGCGGCGATCAGCTCGCCCGGCTGGGTGCGGGCCAGGATCAGCGCGCACAGCGCGGTCTGCGCGCCCGGGCAAATCACCACCTGGTCGGCACCGACCGTGCCCAGCATTGGCGCCAGCCACTGCACCGCGGCGGCGCGGTCCTCACGGGTGCCGGCGCCGACGTGATAGCTCATCAGTTCGCCCTGGCCCAGCTGCTGGCCCACGTGCTGGAAGCCGGCCTCCATGCCCTGTGCGAACGGCGCGCTGCCCAGCAGCGGCGGGATGTTCATGCTCAGGTCCACCGAGGTGCTGCGGTTGCCGGCCGACAGCGCGATGAAGGTGCCGCCGGCGCCCTGCGCGTCGAGCAGGCCGGCCTGGCGCAGCTCGGCGAAGGCGCGGGTGACCGTGGTCAGGTCCACGCCCACCTGCTGGGCCAGGTCGCGCTGCGGCGGCAGGCGGTCGCCCGGGCGCAGCACACCGTCATCCACCGCCTCGCGCACCTGCTGGGCAATCTGCAGGTACAGCGGGCCGGCGCCCTCGCGGAAGGGGCGAACCCAGGTGCGATTGGGGTGTTTCAGGCGGCGGCCGGCTGCAGGTGGCGTCATCGGTCAGTTTTTTCCATACGTACAGATGCACAAGTCCATACAATGATGTATCTTGTATGGGCTTGATTGGAGTGGTTCGCCTGCTTGTAGGCGACCTCGTACCCACAGTGTAGCCGCTCCACGCCCGGGCGCTGCGCGCAGGCGAGCCGGTCAAGCGCGCTTCTTCAACAGGGTTGACCTCCAATGAATATCTGCTGGAACCGCATCCGCCTGGCGCTGGTCGCCCTGGCCTGCGTCGGCCTGTCGGGCTGTGACTGGGTGCTGCTGGATTCGAAGGGCATGGTCGGGCTCGCCCAGCGCGACCTGATCCTGATCTGCATCGGCCTGATGCTGATCGTGGTGATACCGGCCATCGTGCTGACCTTCGTATTCGCTTGGCGCTACCGCGCTGGCAACACCAAAGCGAAATACACGCCGGACTGGTCGCACTCCACCAAGGTGGAAATCGTGGTCTGGGGCGTGCCGCTGATCATCATCGCGGTGCTGGCGGTGATCGTGTGGAAGTCGACCCACGAGCTGGACCCGTACAAGCCGCTGGACGTGGCCGGTGAGCCGCTGCACGTGGACGTGATCGCCACCGACTGGAAATGGGTGTTCGTGTATCCGGATCTGGGCATCGCCACGGTCAACCAGCTCAACTTCCCGGCCAACCGCCCGCTGGCGTTCAACATCACCTCCAACTCGACGATGAATACCTTCTTCATCCCGCAGCTGGGTGGGCAGATCTACGCGATGGCCGGCATGCGCACGCAGCTGCACCTGATCGCCAACGAGCCCGGCCAGTTCCGTGGCATGTCCGGCAACTACAGCGGGCATGGCTTCTCGAACATGAAGTTCATCGCCACCGCCAGCAGCAACGAAGACTTCGAGCGCTGGGTGGCCGAGGTGCGCAACGCGCCGGCCGCGCTCAGCTTCACGCAGTTCAAGGCGCTGGCCGCGCCGTCGAAGAACGCACCGGTGCAGCACTTCTCCAGTGTTGAACCGCTGCTGTTCAAGAAGGTCATCGACCAGTTCATCGGCGTCGGTGAGAACACCGCTGCTGCTACCCCGGCGGGCGCTGCCGGCGGTGCCCAGGTTTCCCAGGAGTAACGAACATGTTGGGTAAATTGACGTGGGAGGCCGTGCCACTGCACGAGCCGATCGTCGTGGTCACATTGGCGGCCATGGTGCTGGGCGGCCTCGCGCTGCTCGGCGCGGTGACGTACTTCAAGCTGTGGGGTCCGCTCTGGCGCGACTGGTTCACCACCGTGGACCACAAGAAGATCGGCATCATGTACGTGGTGGTGGCGCTGGTCATGCTGGTGCGTGGCTTTGCCGATGCGCTGATGATGCGCGCGCAGCTGGCGGCGGCCGGGCCGGGCAGTGACGGCTTCCTGCCACCGGAGCACTACGACCAGATCTTCACCGCGCACGGCGTGATCATGATCTTCTTCGTGGCCACCCCGTTCGTGGTCGGCCTGATGAACATCATCGTGCCGCTGCAGATCGGTGCGCGCGACATGGCGTTCCCGTTCCTCAACGCCTTCAGCTTCTGGATCTTCGTGGTCGGCGCAGCGTTGATGATGATCTCGCTGGGCATTGGCGAATTCGCCATGACCGGTTGGGTCGCCTATCCGCCGCTGTCGGGCATCGAGTTCAGTCCAGGCGTGGGTGTCGACTACTACATCTGGGCGTTGCAGGCTTCGGGCATCGGCACATTGCTGACCGGCGTCAACCTGTTCATCACCATCCTGCGCATGCGTGCGCCGGGCATGACCCTGATGAAGATGCCGGTGTTCACCTGGACCGTGCTGGTCACCAGCGTGATCATCATCGCCGCCTTCCCGATCCTGACCGTGGCGCTGGGTGCGCTCACCCTGGACCGCTACCTGGACTTCAACTTCTACACCAACACATTGGGTGGCAACCCGATGATGTACGTGAACCTGGTGTGGGCCTGGGGCCATCCGGAGGTGTACATCCTGGTGCTGCCGGCGTTCGGCATCTTCTCCGAAGTGACCGCCACGTTCGCGCGCAAGAAGCTGTTCGGCTACAAGTCGATGGTCGGTGCCACGCTGGCGATCGGCATCCTGTCGTTCATCGTCTGGCTGCACCACTTCTTCACCATGGGCTCCGGTGCCAGCGTCAATGCCTTCTTCGGCATCATGACGATGATCATCGCCATCCCCACCGGCGTGAAGATCTTCACATGGCTGTTCACCATGTACGGCGGCCGCGTCGAGTTCAGCGTGCCGATGCTGTGGACCATCGCCTTCCTGGTCACCTTCACCATCGGTGGCATGACCGGCGTGCTGCTGGCCATCCCGGGCGCGGACTTCCTGCTGCACAACAGCCTGTTCCTGGTCGCGCACTTCCACAACACCATCATCGGCGGCGCGCTGTTCGGCTACCTGGCCGGCTTCGCCTACTGGTTCCCGAAGGTGTTCGGCTTCACCCTCAACGAGCGCCTGGGCAAGTGGTCGTTCGCCTGCTGGGTGATCGGCTTCTACCTGGCCTTCATGCCGCTGTACATGCTGGGTTTCATGGGCATGACCCGCCGCATGAACCAGTACGACAACCCGGCGTGGACGCCGTACCTGATCGCCGCCTTCATCGGTGCACTGTTCGTGTTCGCGGGCATCATCCTGATGCTGGTGCAGATCTACGTGAGCGTGCGCGACCGCAAGCGCAACCTGGACCTGACCGGCGACCCGTGGAACGCACGCACGCTGGAATGGGCCACGCCGTCGCCGCCGCCGTTCTACAACTTCGCCGTGGTGCCCAAGGCCGATGAGCTGGACGCCTTCCACGAAGCGAAGAAGCGCGGCCTGCCGCCGCCGCCGAAGAAGTACGCACCGATCCACATGCCGAAGAACACCGGCGTGCCGCTGATCCTCAACATCTGGATCCTGGTGCTGTGCTTCGCCCTGGTCTGGCACATCTGGTGGATGGCCGCGGCCAGCTTCATCGCGATGATCGTCACCCTGATCGTGCGGTCCTACGACGAGGATGTGGACTACTACGTCAGTTCCGAAGAGGTGGCGCGCACCGAAGCGGCCAACCTTGCCAAGCTGAAGGAGGTACGCGCATGAACCTGTTGACCCGCCCCGAGCTGGCCAGCGACACGCAGGCACACGAGGACCACCACGAACACGACCATGGCCACGAACAGGGCGGCATGAAGGTGTTCGGCATGTGGGTCTACCTCATGTCCGACCTGGTGCTGTTCGGTTCGCTGTTCGCCTCGTACGCGGTGCTCAGCACCGCCTACGCCGGCGGCCCCACCGGCAAGGAGCTGTTCTCGCTGCCGTTCGTGATGGCCGAGACCTTCCTGCTGCTGGTCTCCAGCATCACCTACGGCCAGGCCGTACTGGCGATGCATCGCCACGACACCTCGGCGGTGCTGCGCTGGCTGGGCGTGACCTTCGTGCTCGGTGCCTCGTTCATCGGCATGGAGATCTACGAGTTCTCGCACCTGATCCACGAAGGCGCAGGCCCCAGCACCAGTGCCTACCTGTCGGCGTTCTTCGCGCTGGTCGCCACCCACGGCCTGCACGTGGCCAGCGGCCTGATCTGGATGGCGGTGGTCATGCACCAGGTCTACCGCCGTGGCCTGACCCCGACCAACATCACCCGTGTGTCGTGCCTGAGCCTGTTCTGGCACTTCCTGGACCTGGTGTGGATCTGCGTCTTCACCTTCGTCTATCTGATCGGAGCCTTCTGACATGGCCCACGTCGAAACTTCGCGCGCCGGCAATGCGCACGGCTCCACCAAGTCCTACCTGATCGGCTTCGTGCTGTGCGCGCTGCTGACCGTGGTGCCGTTCGCACTGGTGATGAACCCGGTGCTGTCGCGGCCGCTCACGCTGTTCCTGCTGGTCGGCTTCGCGGTGGCGCAGATCCTGGTGCAGCTGGTCTATTTCCTGCACATGGACCGCAAGTCCGAAGGTGGCTGGAACCTGGCCAGCTTCGTGTTCACCCTGGTGATCCTGTTCATCATCGTCGCGTTGTCGGTGTGGATCATCTGGAGCATGCACTACCACATGATGATCAACTGAGCCTGCGAACCGTGAAAGGCATCGCGTTCCCCCAATGTGGCCTGCGGCTGGCCGCAGGCCTGCTGCTCGGCCTGCTGGCCGGCTGCAGTGCGCAGTCGCGCATGGACTTCTACTCCAAGGACATCGCCTGCGAAGAGCTCGGCCAGCAGTGGTCGATGCCCGACAGCCACGGCACCGTGCGCGGCCCGAAGGACCTGCAGGGGCAGGTGACCTATCTGTTCTTCGGTTTCACCAGTTGCCCGGACGTGTGCCCGACCACCATGGTCGAGCTGAGCCAGGTCAAGCACCTGATGGGCAAGGATGCCGACCAGCTGCAGGTGGTGTTCGTCAGCGTTGACCCGGCCCGCGACACGCCGGAGGTCGCGCGCACCTACGTGGAAGCGTTCGACCCCAAGGCGATCGCACTGGTCGGCAACGAAGCGCAGCTGGCGGCGATGGCCAGCGACTTCAAGGCGTTCTACGAAAAGGAACCCGGTCAGGTACCGGATACCTACACCATGAGCCACATTGCGGGCGGCTACGTGTTCGACCGCCAGGGACGCCTGCGCCTGTTCGCGCCCTATGGCATGCCGGTGGAAAAGCTGTTCTCGGACGTGCAGCGCCTGCTGCTGGAGCCGGCTCATCCGGCCGCCGGCAACGACGCACTGGCCAGCTGCCACCTTAAGCACAGCGACGCACTCGCCGCCCGGTAATCCCAGGCCATGCGCGGCTGATGCCGCCTGTTCGTCGCGCCCGCTGCCCCGGTGGGTGCCGACCGTTGGTCGGCACGCCCCCCACACCAATCCCCCGGCCGGCCAGGAGAGCCAACCGGCCGGGGGCGCCACTCAACGCCTTACTTGGTCTCTTCCCACTGCACCACGTCCGGCTCGGTGGCGCGGATACCGGCGGTGGACAGCAGCCTGGTGGTCGCATCCAGTGCCGCGTTCACCGACGGATACTCCACGATGGCCTGGCCCGAAGCCTTCGACACCTTCACCACGGTGCCACCGGTGGCCGTAGCCGCGCGCTGGGCCGATGCCGCATCGGTGAAGAACACCTTGACCCGCGAGGTCGCCACCACCGGCGCTCCGTCGCGGGAGACCGCCGCCGCGAACTTGCCGGCACCGGCATCAGCAGGCGCGGCCGCTGCGCCATCCAGCGAACGCTTGGTACGCGAACTGGTGGTCGCCGCCGCCGGCGGGGTGATCGTGAACTGACCGCCGCTGGCCTGCTTCACGGTGGTCGAGGGGGATAGCTGGAAGCGTGTGCCGCCCACATCGAACGAGCGGCCGGTAGCGAACGCCTTCAGTTCCTGCGCATCCACGGTCGACAGGGTCCTGGCTGGAGGGGTCTGCCCCGAGCTCTGTGCCCAGGCAGGAGAGGTCATCGCCGCGAAGGCGAGCGTGCTCAACAGAATGGTGGTCTTCATCATCAGTGCCCCAGAACGCGGATCTTGAAGAATTCGAGGTTGCCGCGCGAAGCTGCGGTCGCGGCCTGCCCCATGTCGGTCACTTCCAGCGTCCAGGTGCCGCTGGCATTTTCATCCAGGAAGGCATTGCTGGACAGCAGGTCCCAGCTGGTGAAGTTGCTCTGCGCGCCACCCGTGCCCGAACCGATCGCGGTGAACGCCGGTTGCACCACGCTGCGGGTGCCGCTGGGCGACACCAGCACGAACTGCAGCTGGCGCGTGTTGCGGTGGTTGACCCGGAAGCCCAGCTGCACGCTTTCGATGTTGCGCGCGCCGTTGGCCAACTGGAAGGTCAGGCGTGCGGCGGCAGCCGAGGTGTTGCCGATGGCCACGGTACGCGTGGTGTTGCGCCAGCCGCTGTCGACCAGCGCACCGAGCGACTGGAAGTTCTCGGCGACCTGCACTGCACGTGCAGCGTTGACCACGCCGAAGCCATACCAGTTGCTGTAGGCACGGCCGGCAGCATTCACCGTCCAGCCCGGTACCAGCGTGCGCCCGTCGGCCAGCGTCACCGCCGGCTGGTTCGGGTGGTTGCGGGTGGCGGTGGTGGCCAGGATGTACTTCACATCGCGATAGGACAGGTTCGGATTGGCTTCCAGCACCAGCGCCGCCACGCCCGACACCATCGGTGCCGACGCGGACGTGCCGTTCATCTTGGCGGTGTAGTTGCAGGTGCTGTCGATGGCCGACAGGTTGCTGTCCAGCGTGTTCTGGCGGTTGGTGTTCTTGTTGCTGCCCTGCGCGCACCCGGTCACGTCGGTGGTGACGATGGCCGGGTCGTAGGCGCGTGCCACCAGGCCCGGGGCGTACTGCGCCTGCAGGCCGTACTCGCCGCCAAAGGCCGACACCCACAGCGCCGAGCCGGCGGAGGAATACGACGAGCGCACGCCATCGGCGCGCACCGCGCCTACGGTGATGACGTTGAACAGGTTGTTGCGCGGGTCGCGGCCAGCCGGCACGCAGCCGGTGTTGCGGTTCTTGGTGTCGGTGGTGCAGACATCCTGGGTCTGGCTGATCGAGGCATTGTTGAAGTTGTTGCCGGCCGACTTCACGTAGATGCCGCCGCGACCACCGCGCGTACCCGACAGGGCTTGCTCATACGAACGAATCGTGTTTTCGCTGTACGCCAACGGCAGGTTCGGATTGCCCGGGCCGGCGCCCCAGCTGTTGTTGAACACCTGCACGTCGGCCGACTCCGCGCCGTCCCACCAGGCGTACTCGATGTTGCTCTGCTGGTTGCCCAGGGCTGAGCGCGAAATCGGGTTGAAGCCCTTCAGCGTCGCCGCCGGGGCCACACCGCGCACGCCCAGGTTGTTGGCGCCCACCGCACCGGCGATGCCACCGACCATGGTGCCGTGGTTGTCGACATCCGGGTTGGTCGGGGTGGGGTTGTTCGAGCCATTGGTGAAGTTCTTGCCGGCTACCGCGGCCACGTTGGCCGCCAGGTCCGGGTGGGCGATCTGCAGGCCATCGTCGACGATGGCGATGGTGACGCCCTGGCCACGGATGCCATTGCGGAACAGGCCATCCACGTTCAGGTCGTTGCCGGCTACCGGCAGCGTGTCGGCCGGGACCGTCTGCCCGGTATTGAGCAGGTGCCACTGGATACCCGCCAGCGGATCGGCCTGTTGGGCCTGGGCGGTGACGGCCAGGCTGCCCAGCACCAGGGCAGTGGCGAGGGCCAGGCGCGCAGAGCGCGGTGGCGCGGAGCGTTGCGTGTGTCGCTTCATACACGAATCCTTCTGTTGTGAATCGGCATGGCAGGACGGCGGGGCGGAACTGCCCCATCGCAACGAGCCAAACGCGACACAACGAACAACCCCCCTACCTCTTCACACAAACAATCTGCGAATGTGCCAATTGCGTCACAAACGCTTAGTACGTCAGGTTATGACAGGGCATTCGAATGCCTTCACGCCATCTTCGCGCGTCTGCTTCGAGGGCCGGAAACGTGGTAATCACATGCAGATGAAGACACGCATGAAGAATGGACGCCAGCGTGCACGTGCGCGCGCAGACCAGACCCCGCTCTCGGTTGCCGCCATCCGCAAGGTGGTGCTGTCCGTGCATACGCGCAGCCACGACTATGGCGACGATGCCGATATCGCCGAGTTGCTGCCCGAGCTGGCCGCATTCGGCATCACCACGGTGAAACCGCTGCGGCTGTTGATGAAGAGGCACCGACGCGCGCTGCTGCAGGAGGAACGGATCGTCATGCGCCGCGCAGAGACGCTGCATCTGCGCACCGAGTGGCGGCTCGGTGGCATAGACGTGCATGCCAACACCAGCCGCTACGCCATCGGCGGCCTGGTCCGCACCAGCATGGAACACGAATTCGGCTTCGAGACGATGCTGCCCTTCCACGAGGTGCGCGAGGACGAATCCGCGTAGCGGGGTGCCTGCGCGGTGGGTGTGGCAGCCCCGCCGGGTATCATCGCGCGCCCTCACATCGCGCTGTGTTACTACAGCCCGTGCACCCTTCCGCATCGGAGCACGATGATGGTCAACCCTCTGGCCCAGGCCCATCGCGGCCTCGGCACCACGCTGTTCAGCCTGTTGAACCCGATACCCTTCGGCTTCTTCGTCGGTGCACTGATCTTCGACGCGATCTACCTCAACAGCGCCGAGGTGATGTGGGGAAAGGCCGCCGCCTGGCTGATCACCTTCGGCCTGCTGATCGCCATCCTTCCGCGCCTGATCAACCTGTTCGCGGTCTGGCGCCGCAACGGCACGGCCACCCGTATCGACCGCATCGACTTCTTCCTCAACCTGGTCGCGGTGGTGCTGGCCATCTGGAACGCCTTCGTGCACAGCCGCGATGCGTATGCCGTTGCAGTGCCGGGCACGATCCTGTCGGCGCTGACCGTGGCCCTGATCGCGCTGGGCCTGATCCTGCTGTCACTGCAGCCGCCGGTGCTGCAGGGAGGTCGTCATGGCTAAGCACATCCTGCCCACCGTCGCCGCCTTGGCATTGGCCGCCGCCCTGTCGGCCTGCGCCGGCAAGGCCGAGTACCATCCGGCCGACCAGTCGGGCCCGCAGCCGCCGCTGCCCAAGCCGGCCAACTTCCTGATGCCGCCGATGCAGGTGCCCAAGGGCGTTGGCTGGGCTGATGGACAGACCCCCACGGTGGCCGAGGGCCTGAAGATCGAGCGCATCGCCGCCAACCTGCAGCATCCGCGGCGGCTGCTGACCCTGCTCAACGGCGATGTACTGGTGGTGGAAGGCAACGGCCCCGGCGAAGAACCGGTCACCACGCCCAAGCAGTGGATCGCCGGCAAGGTGAAGGCGCGCTCGGGCAAGGCCGGCAAGGGCGGCAACCGGGTCACCCTGCTGCGCCGCACGCCGGGAACGAACACCTGGACCCAGCATGTCTACATCGAAGGCCTGCATTCGCCGTTCGGCATCCAGCTGATCGGCGACACGCTGTACGTGGCCAACACCGGCAACATCATGCAGTACCACTACGTGCCTGGTGAAACCCGCATGTCCGACAAGGGCCGCGAGTTCACCGACCTGCCCAGCACCATCAACCACCACTGGACCAAGGAACTGCTGGCCAGCCGCGATGGCCGCAAGCTCTACGTGGGCGTGGGCTCCAACAGCAACATCACCGAAAATGGTCTGGCCGTCGAGTACCGCCGCGCAGTGGTGCTGGAAGTGGACGTAGCCACCCGTGGCAGCCGTATCTTTGCGTCGGGCATCCGCAACCCGACCGGCCTGGACTGGGAGCCGAGCACTGGCACGTTGTGGGCGGTGGCGAACGAACGCGACGAGATCGGTGCCGACCTGGTGCCGGATTACCTCACCTCGGTGAAGGAGGATGGCTTCTACGGCTGGCCCTACAGCTACTACGGCCAGCACGTGGACGAGCGCGTGCAGCCGCAGCGGCCGGACCTGGTGGCCAAGGCGATCACACCGGACTACGCCATCGGCTCGCACGTGGCACCGCTGGGCCTGTTGTTCTACACCGGCCAGGCATTGCCGGCGCAGTACCACGGCGGCGCCTTCATCGGCGAGCACGGCAGCTGGGATCGTTCACCACTGAGCGGCTACGAAGTGGTCTACGTACCGTTCAAGGACGGCAAGCCGACCGGGCGGCCGCAGACCGTGGTCAGCGGCTTCGCCTCGAAGGACGAGAAGACGCTGATGGGTGCGCCGGTGGGCATGGCGATGGACGCCGAAGGCGCGCTGCTGGTGGCCGACGACGTGGGCGACGTGGTGTGGCGGGTGTCGGCCAAGTAGCTGTGTAGCGTCGAGCCATGGCCGAAGAACATCCGGTAGAGTCGACTGTCAGTCGACTCGCGAGCGCAGCGCGTGCTTCCCCGGTAAGCAGCGAAGGGCAGCCGACTCCACCCTGTCGAGTCCGCCCTGCCGGTTCTGCCACCGGGTTCAGCGTGCCCGGAACCCGCTGAACACCGACTCGGCGGCAAACCCCATGCCACCCAGCAGCACGCCGAAATACACCACCGTGGCCACCACGAAACCATAACCGGCAGCCACCGCCGCACCATCGCGCTGGATGAAGCCAATCGCAAACGACATCAGTGCCAACGCGGGCAAGGTATTGCTGAAGGGAATCGGCCCAGCCGGGGCCATCAGCAGCAGGGTGGCGAACACCAGCATCAGGTTGTTCAGGCGCATCATCTTCTTCGAGCGCACCATCACCGCCAGCCGCATCGGCCGCGACAACCGCTCCATGCGGTGCACCCACTTCAGCGCACGGCCGAGGTTGGCCTTCAGCTTGTCGGTGGCGATCTCGCGGCGCGCCAGTTTCTGCGGTACCCACAGCGGGCGGTTGCGCACCCGGCTCAGGCCGATCAGCAGGATCGAGGCGCCAAACACGGTACTCAGCCCCGGAATCGACACCGGAATAATGAAGATGGCCGAGAGCAGGATCACGATCAGCAACAGGCCTTCATCGCCCAGCGCACTGAGCAGGGTGCCGACCCTCACCTGGTCGCCGGGCAGCTCGTCGATCATCTGCTCGATCTGCTGGGCCAGGGGGGCGCTGTCGTCGGTTTCGGGGGCACGGTAGGTCATGCGTCGCAAGCTTCTCCAGGGAAGGGCGGTCAGCGGGCCGTCCTGCGGTGGGGGACGCACAGGATCCTGCAGTATCCCGGCCAACGTGGGCAAAGAGGTGAACCGGGCATGAGGGGTTAAACTGGCGTGCCCCGCACGAGTTGAACGCAATGGACATGGGCCGCAGGCAATCGACCATCGAACTGGTCGCCATCGACATGGATGGCACCCTGCTGGACCCGTCGCACCAGCTCACCCCCCGCGCCAGGAAGGCCATCGCGCAGGCGCGGGCGCTGGGCGTGCACATCGTGCTGACCAGTGGCCGCCCGGTTCCGGGCCTGGCGCCGTACCTGCACGAGCTCGGCATCACCGGCAACGACGACTACTGCATCGCCTGCAATGGCGGCCTGGTGCAGCGCGTCGGCACGCGCGAAACCGTGGTCGAGTATCCGCTCAGCTTCGACGATTTCCTGTTCTGCGAGCAGGTGGCCCGCGAAGTGGGCGTGCACTTCCAGGCGCTGGACAGCCAGCGCATGTACACGCCCAACCAGGACATCAGCTACTACACCGTGGCCGACTCGCATCTTTCGCGGATGCCGCTGTCCTATCGCCGCGTGGAAGACATGGACCCGTCGATGTCCTTCATCAAGCTGATGATGATCGACGAGCCCGAGGTACTGGATGCCGCCATCGCGCGCCTGCCCAGCGAACTGACCGAGCGCTTCGCGGTATTGAAGAGCGCGCCGTACTTCCTGGAAGTGTTCGACCACCGCGCGGGTAAGGGCCCGAGCCTGCAGAAGCTGGCCGAGCACCTGGGCATCGACCGCGCCAACGTGATGGCCATCGGCGACCAGGAGAACGACTTGACCATGTTGCAGTACGCCGGCACCAGCGTGGCGATGGGCAATGCCATCGATGCGGTGAAGGCGGTGGCGCGGTTTGAGACCAGCAGCAATGCTGATGACGGCGTGGCGCGCGCCATTGAGACCTACGTATTGCGTTGAGGCGCCAAGCGGCGCTCAGCGCCTCAGGCCCAGCACGCAGTGCGGAGCATCGCGCTGGCTGCGGACGATGATCTCCTGCGCTCCTACGGTGAGCGAATGGTGCTGCTCGTGGTTCCGCGCGATCAATGGCGCACCATGGCTGGGTGGATAGATGAATGGCTGCAGGGTGTAACGCATAGCCAACCGCTCCAGTGGGAAGCATGGCGTATCCACGAACGTGACGAACAGAAGGCGGATTTCATCGTCCTTGCCGCGTATAACGCGATACTCCACGTTATCGATGGCAAAGCCATCGGCGGTCAGCATCGGCTGTGACCGGTAGATGCGCGGTCCTGCATCCTTCTCAAATGAAAACGGCGCGATGATGCCCAGCTCATGCAACTGGGCCGGGCTGATCGGCGACGGCGTGGTGACGAGCGCGTCGATCAGGGCATCCAGCCGCTGTGGGGAACGCACTTCAACTCTGTCGTGCGATAGCGCAGTTTCCATGCACGAAAGCGACATCATGCCAACGGTGGCTATTGCTTTCCAGGTGGTCCAGCGGATCATCAAGGCTCCTGTCAATCTGGAATCGGGTATCTGAAGATACCGGACAGGACGATACCTGCGTATAGCCGCGCTGTACCACCGTGCAATAGCGAATGCGGCAGTGCGATGCAAGAATTCCGCACGTCGAAATCACCCCATCGAATTCTGAGGCAGAGGATCGTCTTCCTCTGCCACTGACCGGCGCGCACTACGCCGTCACTCCCTCAACGCGATCGCATCGCCAGCCAGGGCGCCGACACCGGTGCTGCAACGCGCTGGGCGTGCGCCTGCGCCGCTCTCTCCCTGCACCCTGGATCTACTGCCATGAACACCCCACCCACGACGCGCCTCGCCCTGGCCATCATTGCTGCCATCGCCGCACCTGCGTACGCCGCAGAAACGCACGATGCCGCGCACGACTCGCCCACCACGCTCAACGCCCTGCAGGTGATCGCCACGCCGCGCGGTGCGGCCGTGGCACCGACCCAGGTGGTCGGCCCCAACCGCTACATCATCAAGGCCGAAGACCTCGACGCGATGGTCACCGGCAACAACGGCCTGGCCATGCTGAAGCAGGTGCCGGGCGCGAGCTATACCGCCACCGACGGGCTGGGCCTGGATATCTCGGCCACCAGCCTGTTCGTGCGCGGCTTCCGCATGAACGAAATGGGCATCACCTTCGAAGGCGTGCCGCTGAACGACAACGGCTTCCTCTCGCTCACCGGCACCAGCGTGGTGAACGTGGGCGTGCCCGATGGCATCGGCGCGATCACGGTCAGCCCCGGTGGCGCACCGGTCAGCGTGTTCTCCAGCAGCGTCAACGGTGGCAGCCTGGAATACCGCCTGCGCGAGCTGCAGGACACGCCCAGCCTGCGCGTGAAGCAGGGCGTGGGCAGCAACAACACGTTGGTCACCACCGTGTCCGGGCAAAGCGGCCAGCTCGGTGAGCACGGCCCGAAAGTGCTGGTCGACCTGCAGCGTGTGTCCGCCGACAAGTACCAGGGCGAGGGCACCCAGAACTTCCTGCGCGGCGACCTGAAGCTGCAGCAGGATGTTGCCTGGGGTGACTTCACCGTGTTCCTGTCCGACAGCAAGGCCAAGGTCTGGGGCTACAACAACATCTCCTTCGACATGATCCGCAAGCTGGGCTGGAAGGCCGACATCTTCTATCCCGATTACGCGTGGGCTTGGTACGTGGCCTCGCCGGAGAACGCGGACAAATCCTGTGGCGCCTACACCTGCGGTGAGCTGTCCGAACTGATTCCGTACGACACCGGCCAGACCACCCGCGACCGCGTGTCTTCGATCAACCATCGCTTCCAGATCAGTCCGGCGCTGAGCGGCAACGTGCAGCTGTACAACGCCAACAGCCACACCCAGGCCACGTTGACCGACCCGACCGTACCGTCGCCCAACGGCGCGCCGTTCTCCGAACAGGTGCAGACACCGCGTGTGAATCGGCTGGGTGGCATGGTCAACCTGCAGTTCGAGACCGGCGCGCACACCTTCACCGCCGGTTTCTGGCAGGAGAAGAGCAAGGCCGCCGCCAAGACCGAGTGGTACCAGCAGCCGCTGCTGGGCGAGGGCCCGCCGCTGAAGGCCACCGGTCCGTTTGATGTGTACGGCCCCGCGTTCAAGACCGACAACGCATCGAGCTGGGTGACCCGCTCGCGTCAGTTCTACCTGCAGGACGACATCGTGTTGAACGACACGCTGAAGCTGGGTGTCGGCTTCAAGGCCGTGGATTTCCGCACCAGTGGTGGCGGCCTCGGTGATGCCAAGGACCGGCCGGTGAACGGCACGCTGCGCGCGAAAAGCAACTTCCTGCCGCATGTCTCGCTGTTCTGGAGCCCGACCGAATCCACCGATGCCTTCATCGACCTGGCCAACACCATGAACGGCTACCGCGTCGCCCAGCGCGGCAACATCGGCTACACCGCCTCGGCCTGGACCATCACCGACCAGGAAGAGTTCGATCGCGTGGCGGGCACGCTGCGTCCGGAGAAGAACTGGAACCTCACCGTGGGCGCGTCGCATCGCTTCGACCGGCTGACGATCACCGGCGACGTGTTCTACAACGACATCCGCAATCGCCTGCTGTCGGCGGCCATCGGCACCCAGTTCGCACAGATCAATACCGTGCGGCTGATGCCGAAGATGCACGTGATCGGTGCCGACCTCGGCATCACCGCCGATCTGAGCGACCACCTGCAGTTCTACCAGGGCGTGGCCGTGGCCCGTTCCTACTACGACAGTGACTTCGTGGTGGGCGACACGGTGTACCCGATCAAGGGCAACGCCCAGCCGGGTTACCCGCAGATCTCGCTGGTCAGCGACCTGTCGGCGCACTTTGGTGACTGGCGCTTTGGTGCCACCAGCACCTCGTACCTGCGCCAGCCCTTCACCTACGAGAACGACATCCGCGTGCCGACCTTCTGGCAGGTCAACACCTATGCCGCCTACCGCTTCGGTGCGGACAGCGCCGTGCCCGGCCTGGAGCTGCGGCTGGACGTGAGCAACCTGTTCAACCGCCACAACATCGGCACCGCCACCATCGCCGGCTCGTCGTTCTCGGGGGATTACCAGACCCTGCAGCGCAGCGCGCCACGGCAGCTGATGTTCAGTACCTCGAAGGCGTTCTGAGGCGATGAGGGTGGGGTCAGAGCCCTTTGCTGCGCAAAGGGATCCGACCCCGCAGCCACCCCGTGATCGGGGTCATACCCCTTTGCGCAGCAAAGGGCTCTGCCCCCCAAAACCCGCCTAGAAACCCGCCTTGCGCAAACAACAGGGGTTTTCTGGCGGCGACGCAAGGTTCCCACAATGTTGCTGGGTCATCCTGTTGGCATGGCACAGCACAACCCGCGAACCCCGTTGTTCGGCATCCGGGGCCCAGGACGGCCCCGGCAGGCTCTGTCCGTGGCGCCGGCTATCGATCTGCAGGCCGAGTACCAGTTCTGGCAGGTCTACGAACGCGTGGTCCGCCCGCTGCCCGGCGGTGGGCTGCCGCAGGCGTGGCTGGTGTGCCAGAAGGTGTACCGGGACCGGTGGCAGCACCCGGACGACAGCGACGAGGCGGCGTTGTCGCGGGTGCTGTTTGGCGGGAACATGACGGCTGACCGGGCGTCGGAGCTGGCGGAGCTGCACGCGCTGGTCAGCCGTCGGGTGGCGTCGCTGGCGAAGCGTGGGCGGGTGGATTCCGCGGCGTGATGCGCGGGGGCGGCCCCGGCGTGCCGAGCTGCCATGACCCGCTCCGGCATCATCGCACCATCCGTCGCCATGACCCGCTCCTGGTAGAGTCGACTGTTAGTCGACTGCTCTTCGCGTCGGCCCACCAAGATACCGCGCTTCGCGCGCGAGTCGACTAACAGTCGACTCTACCAACGACCACTCGGAACGGTGTTCCTAGGGCTTTCCCCGATCCAACTGCCGATACCCGATCGCCTCAGCCAGATGCGTGGTCTGGATCACCTCGCAACCCGCCAGATCCGCAATCGTGCGTGCCACGCGCAGAATCCGGTGCATCGCACGTGCGGAAAGCTGCAGGCGCTCGATGGCCTGTTCCAGCATGTCCTGATCGCTTTCGCTCAGCTTCGTGCACGCCCGCAGCGCCGCCGGCGGCAGATGTGCATTGAGCGCGCCACGCGCCTGCTGCCGGGCATGGGCGGCTTCTACCCGTGCACGTACCGCAGCACTGGGTTCACCCAGCGGCGTGCTTTCCCGTAGCTCCACCGCATCCATGCGCGCCACACTGATATGCAGGTCGATGCGGTCCAGCAGCGGGCCGGATACGCGCGCGCGGTAGCGGTTGATGCGCTCATCACCGCACAGGCAGCGGTTGCTGCGGTCGCCAGCCCAGCCGCAGGGGCAGGGATTCATCGCCGCCACCAGCTGGAATCGCGCTGGATACTGCACGCTGCGTGCCGCGCGGGCGATGCGGATGTGGCCGGATTCCAGCGGCTCTCGCAGGGTCTCCAACGCACTGCGGTTCCACTCCGGAATTAGGGTAGCATGGTACATGTAAACCCCCGAGGAGTGCTCAATGCATCTGCTGCGGACTTCAGAGATCCCGCTTACCGAGCTGAACAAGCTCATTCCGGCTTCTGCGGCGCTTGAAGAGACTCCCCTCCCGAGACTCGAGCCCCGCTTCCCCCTTCTGGTTTCTGAAGAAGGGCAGCTTCATTGGGGGGCCTTTGCGTTTCTCCTGGACACATTTCGAATCGACTCCACCCGTAGCAGGGAGAAGACGCTCTCCACTTACGCCGAAGGGCTGAAGAGCTGGCTGGAATTCGTCGAATGCAACGGAGGCGACTGGACGAGGCCGACTGCATTGCTGCTCAGCGAGTACCGTCGCTTCTTGTCCGCGGCACCGAATCGAAAGAGAAGACTAGCTAGCGAAACGATCAACCTACGGACGACCACCGTTCGAGAGTTCTACAAGTTTCTGGAGCATTGGGACGGTGAGGGCCTGGCAGACTCAGGCGGGTCCTGGGAGACGGAGCCGATCAAACAGTTCCTCGCTCGAACTAGTCGGCTGCGGCGGGCAAAGGCTTACAAGAGAAAAGTGCGTGCCATGAGTCCGGAGGAGACTTCGCTCATGGCGGCAACCCTGAAAATGCCTTACTCACTGATGTTCCTTTGGACTCTCGGGACGGGCGCTCGTCGCACCACCGTTGCAGATCTCGATCTCACACAGCTTCCAAAGAACGCACTGAATGTCAACTACATCGAGACTCGGATGAAGGGCGGAAAAGTCATCAATCTGGTGGTGACCTCCCGCTTGGCACAACGAACACTCGATTACTGCCAGACAAGTAGGAACAAGGCAGCTGCGAACTCCACTGAGAGAACAAGCCGGGTCTTTCTGAACTCGAGAGGCAGGCCGGTCACATCGAAGTCCTACTACCAAGCCTTCAGGCGAGCTGCGAAAGTGCTTGGCCTGAACGTGACACCGCACATGTCGCGACATACCTTCGCCGCGCATATGAAGAGTCGTCTCGAGGAGATGGAGAGGCGAGGTGCAAACATCAACTCGATCAAGGTCATTCAGCATCTTCTTGCGCACAACAGTGCAGAGACAACCGAGCTTTACTTGGCCTCCGTCAGCTCCATAGATTCAGGCACGCTTAGGGCAATCCTTGAGACAGAGGAGGCATTGGGATGAGTGGCGTCTCGGAGGCCGTCTTCGCCGGCGATGCGCCTGGCGACCCAGTCAACATCTATGACTTCTCCCGGCTAGGCCTTCCCCGCAAGCCCACTCACGCGTTGCTGAATGCCTTCACCGGCGTGACCTCTACTTGCAGGGTGCAGAGTCGAAAGCAAGCATGGGGCTCAATCCGAAAGTTCGCAAACTTTCTGACCGAGCTGGACGGCGACCCGTGGAAGAATATGAGGTCCTCTACGATCTCGCAGAGATACGCGGAGTGGCTTAAGGCGAGGCTCTTGCTAAAGACTGGGGGAAGCCATTTTAACCTGCTTCGACAGATATATGCTTGGCTCGCCACTAACGACACCGAGAACTCGGTGACATGGATGAACATATACTTCCCCCGAGGTCAGTTCCAGAGGGAAGAGGAGTGTTCTCGAGAAAACATCCTTTCCGAAGAGGAGATGCGTGGCATTCTCATCGCTTCAAAGAAGGGGATCGATGAGGTAAGGGCGCGTACAAGGGTGATGGCGTCATTGGCAAATGGAGCTGATGTGCAATGCCTTACAGCCAAGGATAGAGCTGACCTAGATGGCATGCGCCGAGGGATGGCCCAAGGCGTACTCGGAAAGATAAATCTCTGTGCGGCGGGCTTTACGCCATACAGCGTAAAGTACCGGCCTCTAAAGAGGTACCTATTTCTAGAGATCTGCGACTACATCCCATACCTGCTGTACATAGCAATCGAAACGGGCGGGAATCCTGGGGGTTTGATGGCCTTATGCGTTGATTGCATCAGTGATCATGCCGTCGACCCATTAAAGAAAGAATTCACCTGGGATAAATTCAGGGCGACTGAGCAGAGCTCGGCTTCAGTCAGTACCGAAGGTGCGTACGCCATCCCAAAATTGATCGGCGAGGTAGTCGAATTCACTTCGGTACTTCGTATCGCTGCGGGTGCTCGTGCGGACACGGTCTTCCTTAGTTTGTGTCGTGGCAGCATAGGTCGCGTGTCGATTCAGTCATGGCACAACGAACTGGCGCTGTTCATAGACCGGCATGGCCTACCCGACTTCAATTTTGTTGACTTGAGGTTGTCCGGCGCGAGGCTCCTTGGGAATCGAGGCGAGAAGATTGAGCGAGTCCAATCCGAGCTTCAGCACAAGAATTCCAAGACCACCGGCCTCTATATTAGGTCGCCTGAGCGCAAGGGGGCCGCACAAGCGAAATTGTTGGGATTTATGGGGAAGGTAGTCCAGTCCGCAAAAGCGGTGGGCTTGCATCCAAGAAACTACGAGACTACCCAGGGTTACGACTGCACCGACGCGCTCTCAGGTGAAGCGCCCGCATCCAAGAAGGGTCAGAAGTGCCTGGATTTCCTTTACTGCGCCTTCTGCCCCAATAGCGTAGCTGTGCTGGATAGTCCGCGGCACGTTGCACGCATGATTGCTGCTCAACGGGAACTTGACGAAATCAAGAGACTGGCGGTGACCTCTCGTGACGTGGCTGCCAGGTACAAGCACGCGTACGAGAATTCGCACGAAATCCTGTCTGCGTTGCTTGGCAGGGTTACGAAAGTGGTTCTTCGTGAAGCAGAGAAGCTCTCCGTATCTGTCCCTGTTATTGGTCTGGAGTAGCCATGAAATCCTTGCGCCAAGCCACGCCGCCGGTCAGCGAATTGTCTCTCGACGGTCTCGGTATCAACTTCGAGGATGATGAGTGGTTCCTCAGACGAAACGTTATCGACGGGATTGTGGAGACGCGAAGGCTCGATTTCTCGTGCATCCCTGATGGCTGGAAAGTGCCGATAAAGATCTATTTGGCACTTGCTATGCTTGGTAGGCTGGAACGATCGACACGCTATGCTCTTGTCCTCTACGAACGATTTATCGTCCTTAGAAGCTTTGCCGTTTGGTGTTATGAGGAAGGCGTGGATTCGCCAAGCGATCTGAGTCCCGAGCTCATTTGCCCATGGACCGATGCTAGTCGCGCAGTCGGCCGTGTGGAGGCGGGTGCTACTCGGATGCGGGCCAAATTCATCTGTGTCGAGGATTTTCTACTCAACGTGGGAGATGTGTCTGCAGTAGTGCGCGCAGAGATGGTCCGCGTAGGAAAAAGGATGTCGAAGGAGGCATCAGTTGCAGCTAAGAAAAGAAAGGTGGATGACGACCTGAGTGAGCAGGAATGTCTCATGCTCTTGGCAGATGCAATCAAGCTAATAGAGGAAGATGGGCCCACAATAGAAGCCTTCATGGGTGAGGTAATGGCGATAGAGGCTGGGAGGCTGTGCTCAGCAGGCCGAAGGATGAACTCCTTCTACATCGCTAAGCGATCTTTGCCCTTCAATGGTTTCAGGTCAAAAGCTCTAGCTAAGTTGGATCCAAGAGTTGGCTATGGCGAGCAAATAATGCTGAAGATCGCTGAGGGAGCGGCGATCTTCATTATATCTTTGCTCAGTTCCATGAGGCCATCCGAATCTCGTCGGCTCACGACTGCAAGCGTAAAGCCATCCAATGCGCTCGGTATGCCGGCGGGTGCAGAGACCTCCGATTTGATCGAAGGGGTTCTGAGCAAATCTGGTAGGCCGCATGAATGGGTCGCAGCGCCAGCAGTCTCTGACGCAATTGCATTCTTGGAGCGATTGGGGCGCCCGATTCGTGATCATGTCGGGACCGCCGCGCTCTTCGTGCTGAATATGTATAGAGGACGCGGACCGGCTGAAGCTCGAGATGATCAGCGTGGTGCTAGAGTCGATGGCTATGTTGCACTCCGCAGGAGCATGAGAGCATTCGCTGAGGCTAGTATTCCTGGGCTTGATTCTGAGAAATTGAACTTTCGACCATTACGCCGATTCATGGCGCGCTTCATTGCGCGGCGCGACCGCTCGAGTTTGGGTGCTCTGGCATATCAGTACGGACACTTGGAAGCCAGGATCACTGACACCTACTATGTTGGTCTGGATCGTGATCTCTCAACTTTGCTTGAGGAGGAGAACGCAAATGAGGTAGTGAGCGCTATGGATGATTTGATTAGTGCTGAGCACGTCTATACGAACTTGCCTACACCTGTTATCGCGGAAAGCATTTCACGGATGAACGGGGTCTTGGAGCGAGCATCGACAAATCTTGAAGTGATGAGGATGCTGGGTGCCGGTGTGGTACTCGGTCCTTGCGACTGGGGCTATTGCTTCTATCGCGAGGCGCGAAGTCGCTGTGACGGCGATGCGAATGGCCCAAATCCCGGCAAGCGCACTCCTTCCACATGTGCTGGTTGTCTCAACTTTACGGCTACAGCCAAGCACGCCCCTTGGTGGGAGTTGCGAAGGCAAGATCTGATCAGTTTCCTCAAGCTGAGGGGAATTCCCGAGCAGTCTCGTCGCATTGCTGAAGAGCGCCTGGCTTCGACGGAGCTGATCCTGAAGAAAATAGGGAGTAGCCTCTGATGCGCCAGATAGTTCTAGCCGAGACTGAGGCGCAGATTGCTCGCTGGAGGGCGGGTGGCCCTAAGCCTACGGTGGTCTCCATCGCTTCCGCATGCGGTATCAGTAGACAAGCTTTCTATAAATCACACAGAGTGGCCTTGGGCAAGCTCAATGATGCGGTATCTGCGCAGGATGCTCCGAGCGCCCGGGCGGCTGATGCTCTGAAGCTGGAGATGTTGAGAGTCAGATATGAATCTGAGAAGGCGAAAGTGAAGGTACTTACAACGCTGTGTGGGGAGCTGGCCTGCGAGCTGACAGATGTTCGCGAGAAGCTCGCGCAGGAGCGTGCGCGTAGTGACAGGCTCAAGCGGCGTACCGACAAAGGACCGAAGCTAGTTCGATAGTTGGATCCTCATCGGTAGTCGTGTCGCTAACGTCACGACCCCGCGTGCTAGCGCCAACTTGCTGGCGTGACTGGTTGGCCCATCAAAGGCCAGCTGATGTAAGTAAGGACGAAGCCGGCACATCCAGAGCCGTTGCAATCCGGATGATCGTGGAGAGCCGGCAGTCCTTCTTGCCTTGCTCGATATGGCCAAGCTGCGTCCGATGCATACCGAGTTGAGCTGCAAACTCTTCCTGGGAGACGCCCAGCGCCAGCCTGCCCTCCTTAATGGCAGTCCCTAGAGCTTGCTGGGGCGGTGGCGCTTTCACGCCCTAAGCTTTCGTCGTGCAGTACTTTTGGTCTACAGTACTTACGGTAGCGTCCGGCCGGCACTGGTGATCGAGGCCTTGGCGCTGGTGACTGTCCCGTAACCTGCTGGGGTGCTGAAATGAGCTTCTTCTTGGTGGATTCAGACTCAGAGTTCACGTTGGAGCTCTCCCTAACCAAAGAGTCGGAGCTCGACCTACGTCGTCAGCTCGAGAAGCTCCAGCAGGGAGGCCATTCAGGTGCGATCTCGAGGCGACTGGCTGCCGAATTCTCGCGCCTGGTGCCGGAGCTACTGGACTGGGACATAAAGCGGCCAACCAAAGCCCAGATCGCCTATGCAAGATCAATCTGCTATCGATTGAGAATCGAGCTGCCATTGGAGGCCATGGAGTCAAGGCAGGCCATGCACCTATTCATTTCCTCTCGCGGGGCGTGTTCCCACCAATCTCTCGAGCCCTCTATTGGGGATAGCACTTAGCACTACTAGCTGGGACGTGGATGTCCTCGAAGGCTATCAATCGCGTTCCGCTACCCTTGACGTAAGAGCACGCGCAGATCCTTCCGCATCCTGCAGAAGCTTGGGTCGATCTACATCGACCAAGTCGCCATCGATCTTGACTACCCGTCCGCCGATTATCACTGTGTCAACGTCGCTTGGGTGTGCCGAGTGGACCAGCAAGGCTGAAGGGTCTCCGCCGCCAAAGCCTGCGAGATTCAACGAGTCCAAGCGGATGATCTGCAGGTCAGCGCGCTTACCCACGGACAGTGTGCCAATTTCGCTTGCCATACCGACGACCTCTGCGCCGCCTATCGTTGCCAATTCAAGCAAGGACCGCGCATCCGGTGCCGTTTCGCTACGTGCCCCGCCACTCCAGGTAAGGGATGCAAGTCTCATGGTGGCGAACATCTCCGCGCTGCCAGCTAGCGAATTACCATCGATGCCGAGCCCTTGCTTACTGACGAGTGCGAACTGATCAAAGCGGGTTAATCCGTATCCAACGCGCTGTTCGCTGATAGGCGTCACGGCCAGGCTGCTGCCAGCTGCCTCTAGAACTCTGAGTTGTTCCGCGCTGGCATCCGGGGCATGAACCACGGTCAGGTTTGGATATAGGTACTCACGCTCAATGAGTGCATCAAGCATTGGGCCAGGTTCGCCACTCACATGCACCTGGATAGGCAGTCCCAGCTCATTTGCTGTATCGAACTCTTGCTGACGCATGGCCCAGTTGCGAGCATCGGTACGATTACGTGGTAGCCGCCACGCCAAGCCGACGCCCACTTGGGCACTCTTGTCCAGCCTAGAGGCAATAGAGCGAAGTTGATCGAGATTCATCGGGTGCTTCGTGGTCTTATCTGGTCCCCCGTAGTACAGCGTCCCACGAATTCCAGATCGCTGAAGTGCGCGCAATCCCGCCTCCCCATGCGCGGGGCCAATAACGTTGTCGAATAAGTCTGCCGTGGTGGTGATTCCGCTGCTGATCAGCTCCAGTGCACCAAGATGCATTGCGGTTTCGACATCATGTGGTGTCATTGATCCTGCAAGCTTCGAGCTCACAGGAAAGAACTGACCTTCCTTGTTCCGGAACTGACCACGCATTGTCGTGACGTAAAGATGGGAGTGGGTGTCAACGAATCCCGGCAACACGATCGCACCCTTTGCTTGGATGCGCCTAGCGGTGCCCGCCTTGAGGCCTCTGCCGATGGCAACAATGCGTCCTCCCTTTATCAGAACGTCAGTCTGTTCTAGATCGCCGACGCCGGGATCCATCGTCATCACATATCCGCCTTCCACCAGAATGTCCTCGGCGTATGACGTCGAAACGGCAGTCAGAAAGACGGAGCTGGCAAGAATGGTCGCGCTAGTAAGCCGCATGCGTACGTCCTCAGGAAGTCGTGGATGACTAGATTGGCTGCGGTCGCTTTTTGAGCATTATTGCCATAAGGAATCTCATGCCAGCTCACACGAGCTTCATATGGGAGGCTCTGTCGCCGCCCAAATGAAGTAGAGAACTTGAGGGGGAACTAGCAAGCGATACGGGCACTACCGTCAGACATGTTTTTGGTTCTGAAGTAAGCTACTTACGCCGAAAGGCGTGCAGAACCGATGGCGCGCAAGCGGATGATCACCTACCTACGCTTCTAGCGGCCTCAGAACGATACGGACGTACGGGCACCGATGATGACGACATCTCCACGGTCTCCGTTGCCGCCGGGCCTTTTGATCCACTGGAGATCTGGGCTGAATGACAGGTGCGGCCCGAGTTTCACTCGGTAGTAGAACTCCGCCGCGAACTCATCGTTGCCTGGCCGGACGCCAGATCCGTAGACTTCCCGCAAGCGGCGGTCTGCTGAAACCCGGCTGTTCAGATGGCTGGTTGCGATGGATAGGCCTAGCTCGTCATCCGGCCGTGTGACGAAGCCTGAGAGCGACGCGCCAATAGCAATCGTGCGGTCAACGGTGCTCGTTCTCCGGTCAACCACTGTGCCATTGAGGTACAGGCTCAACCGTCTCTGGTAGCCCTCATGGGATAGGTGGACGTCGTGCACCGCGCTGAGGCGCCCGGAAGCTGTGCTATCGATGATCTTAGACGCCTAAGAAATAGCGTCCAGCACTAAATGGCACGTAGCCCGACCTCCTCAGGAGCACCGGCTCCGAGGCGCTAGCACTAGAGAAGAACTCGGCCGCCGCATGGTCATGGCGGCCGCCCGCTTGCCCTCGGGAGGACATGATGGTCGCTACAGTGCGAGCATTAGTCGGAACCGCTAAGCTGGCTGCCCTTATCCGAGTGTAACAATGGGGCGCTGCCTTGCTTTCATTGCCATTTTTACGGGGCACGGAGAGGCTGGGATTGCGCAGCATTCCGCGCACAACCTGTGAAGAGAGGCCCTAATGAGCACTTTTGCGCGCAAATGAGTCACATGCCAGTCCAGTCTCCTGAAGAGATTGCGGAAGCCCTGGGAAAGCGGTTGAGGGCGCGTCGCCTTCTCTCCAACGTGTCCCAGGCAGCGTTGGCCGATAAAGCCGGGATCTCTCGCAGAGCATTGGTGCAGCTTGAGAGTGGGCAAGGATCAACGGTTCACACGCTGATCTCTGTCCTCAAGGCATTGGGATTAGAACAGCACCTGACCACGCTAGTACCAGTGCCCACCGTTAGTCCAATGGCCATGCTGAAGGCTAAGCGATTGCGCAGCCGGGCGAGCTAGAGGTTGGAGCGGCCTTGGGTCGGCGCCTGCGCTGCACGAGTAACAATTCCCCGACATTGGCTGATTACTTGAGGCTCGAACCAGTTGCAAGGTCCTTGTGGTCATAGCGCTCCAGGTGGTCGATAGCACACCGAACTTCGGCCGACCTGGCGCTTCATTCAGTACGCGATTTCGGCTACAGAAAGAGCCGTAGTGTATGGAAGGACATGCCGGGACGGCTTGCGCCCAGTATAGCGTCGGCCGTTCATAGGGTTGAGGGCCGAACGCCGCCATGGCGGTCGCGGATAGCTGCAGGGCCGACGCATGTTCAATGCGGCTCTGTTCGGCGAGTTTCGTTGCTCGCGCTGATAAGCTCGCTGATTCGTGCGCGAATAAGGCGCGAGGCTACCTCTAGTCCGTCATCGTCTGGCGGATAAGGAGACCCGAAGAGTGGAATCTCAACCCAGAGATGTTCTTGTCCGGGATGGACGTACGGACCATGGTCATCGAGTAGCAGCGCATTGCCAAGGTATGGGGAGACGTAGCGCAGGTCCTTGGTTTTTCCCGACCAATCAATGTATTGAAGCCCAGAGAACCAAGCAGGGACGCTGCCTTCTTTCGCTAAGAGAGTTCCAATTGCTTGCGCACGATCTTTCGGCACGGTGGTAAAAAGGACAAGACTGTCAAAATTTGAACGCATTTCGTCCAGAAAGCTACGCAAACCTGGTCGGGGGATCTGGCTGATGGCATTGGATATGAGAGTTCCCTCAAGATCCAATGCGAGTATGGTCGGCCGCACGGGAAGTTCCGTCTTACAAATGGTCACAGCGCACATTGCGCGCATCGAGCGGCCTTGTCCACATCGTGAGCCTCCTGGTACGCCCGGCAGAATGGCGCGTGAGCGCACGGGCACGCGTAAGTGTCCAATTGCCTCTAGTTGCCGAGTCTATTGGCCAGTTCAGATGCATCCGCGCAATGCCAAGCTAGTGCGCCGAATGGATTCAAGGCCGTCGGATGACCGCTTGGCGCGAGGGGGGCACACCCCCAGTTCCCGTATGACCTGCTGCTTGCGGCCCTTCGTCAACTCCCCAGTGAGCAGGAGGAAGCAACTCGAGTCTGAGTGGAGCGCTCGCCTGCCTAGGTAGCAGGGTAAATCATGCACGGGATTGTAACGGACAGATTAGATCGTAACCGCTCTGTGATACTGTCAGATTACTTTGTTACATACGGTTGTATGAACGACCTCCAGGCTGCTGCCCACTACCTCCAGAACTTACTACCCGACATGGTCGCGGAGTTCGAGCCCAGGCCTAGTTCCAAGGCGCGCTTCTTGCCCCACTCTCTCAACAGCATGTTCCGCCTAGCCGAGATTGATCTGCTGGGCCTGCGGGTGCTGCTGGCCAAGGTCCCGACACAGGCGGAACCCACGCCACCTTCTCGGCTGATCGCACAGGTGCACCTGCTGGCTGAAAAGGCCGGCTTGAGGGTCGTTCTCGTGCTCTCGGGCGTGTCGCCATACACTCGCTCCAGGCTCATCGAGTCTCGTGTGGATTTCGTTGTGCCTGGCAGCCAGCTGTTCGCTCCGAGTTTCCTGATGAGCCTGCGCGAGCGCGATTCGTCTCCACCGGTGCCCCTATCCGTTGGGAAGCACCGGAGCCACCCAGCGCAAGCAGTTCTGATCGCCGCTCTACTGCGGCCCGATTTTGAGGAGCGCGGCATCCCTGGGAGCGTCCCGTGGGTGCCGCTCGAACTTGCGCGCGAGGCAGGCTATTCGCGAATGACCGCCTCGCGGGTAGCCCGCGAACTGGTGGCGGCTAACTTGGTCAGCGCCCGGCGCAAGGGACGGGAGACGAGCCTGCGGTTCCTGCAAACGCGACGGTCCTTGTGGGAGGCGGCGCTGCGGCGGCTGCGCTCGCCGGTGCTGCGCACAACCGGCATCGGCAAGGGTGGCTTGGCCATGCTGCCGGCCGATGATTGTCGTGCTGCAGGGGAAACCGGTCTGTCCGTGTTCACCGAACTGGCAGCGCCAGCGCGGCCGGTCGCGGCGATTCCGCGAGACTACTTCCGTGGGCATCCGGAACCAGAATGGTTCCCCGTGGCCGGCGAGGGCTACGCAGATGTGCAGCATTGGGCCTATTCCACCCGCTTGGGCGGCGCGGGCGCCGCCGTGGACCGGTTGTCGCTGTACTTGTCCCTGCAGGGACAGGGCGACCCGAGACTGGACGGCGCGCTGCGGGACCTGCTCGATGAGGTCTTCGCTTGATCGCCGGCGCGCCGGAGTTTGGCCAGTGGTTTGCGAAACTCCGGGACTAGTTCGTGGTCATCGGCGGCGGTGCGCTGGTCGCCGTAATGCAGGAAGCACAGCTGTCCTCCGCCGCTAGACCAATGCGGCGACTTCCGTGTAGACGCGGCGAAGATGCTGATCGGACATGTCCAAGATTGGCTCATACATGAAAGAGTTCAGATGAATGTTCTCCGGCGTCACCAGTAGGACGCGCTGAATGACGCCAATGTTGGGAAGTTCGGCAGAAAAGTCGTTCCGATAGCGCTTCAGTAGCGCCTGAGTCTGGTTGGTTGTGATCGCAGCCAGCCAAGCTGAATCGTTGATCCTCCCCGCCATGAATCGCTCTGCTTGCAGGCGCGTAGCAATCGCCAGCACAACCTTATTCTCGAAGTTGATTCCATCCGGGGCCTGCAGACAAGTAGCGACTTCAATGCCTAGAATATCGATGAGTCGCTCTCCAGGGTTGCCAGACTGTCCGTTGATGCCAAAGAGCCTGGAGTAGATGCCATCAAGATCCGCCACGGTGATCTGATCTGTACCGGCCTTCCAGTGAAGCAGGGACGTGAGGAGAAGATAGTCTGGATCTTGTTCGTCCTTCATGTACTCAATCAGGTTGCGCATGAAGGGAATACAGCAGATTTTCTTGCGGTGATCGGTGAAAAATGCGGGTTTCCACACATTGATGAAGACGTTACGCACGCCCTGGGCAGCCTCCAGACTTATCCCAGTGGCTGTCTTTGACACCATGAAGCAGTTCTTCCGATGAACGAGACGACGGCTCTCGATGGTCCGATAGAAATCAAAGTTGTGGGTCAAGATGAGCAGTTTGAAATTCTGGCCTTCAGCCAAGTCGGAAAGGTACTGGATGATGGCGTACTTGTTCTTGTAGTCAAAAGAGTCGGCGATGTCGTCAACAACTAGGAGTGTCTGCTTGCCTGCCGAGCCGCGTACCTCAATGTCAAACAACATAGTCAATACGTGAAACGCTCTTCTTTCTCCAGTACTTAACGTCTGTAGAAGCGTGTCTCGTTCGACTTGTGCTTGATCACCCCCCTCCTTGAAGACAAAGCCCAGGCGCGGTGCTGTCTCCGTTCCCAAAACAACTTGAACCTTGTTGGCCACCTCGAGATGGAACGGGACGATGAAGCGGCTATTGAAGATATCAATCACACCCTGCCATTGTGTGTGCTCTTGGCCGGCCTGCGCCTCAATCTTGGCTGAGCGAACCGCAGCGTTCTCGATCTTGTTGATGAGGTCAGTGTATAGATCGTGATTCGCCTTCAGATAGGACAGCCAGAGCTTCTTGTTCAGGGCCGCTGGATCGGCCAGCTCGGGCAGCAGTTCCTCGTGCCCCTGCATGTACGCCTCAAACTCGCGAACCTGCGCGTTCTTCTGGATCTGCTTTTCAAGCTCTTCGTACTTCCTCCGAAGAGCAGCATCCTCAGAGATTTTGGCGCGCTCTGCATCAACAAGAGCTTGGAGCTCTGTCTCGGATTTGATCTCCTTCTCTTCGTCTCCGCTGAGTCGAACGGTATGATTTGCCTTAAAGAAGCCACTGATCTTCAGCTCCTTGGCGACGTTGGTAGCCGCGTAATAGTTGAAGCCTCCCTTCTTGAAGTACTTCGACGCGGCGAGCAACTCGTTGTACTTCTTCGTGTACTCGTTGATCGCCGTGCGGAAATCACCTTGGCCCAAGAATGCCACGACTTTCTCATCGTTTAGCACGTCGTAGGGGACATCCTTGAAGTCTGGCTTCAAGTCCTTTGACAGCTCATCCTTAAGCTCAACCAAAGCAGTGTTGAAATCTCCGTCTGCAGGCGCAAACGTTGACAGAATCTCGCGCTCCACAGAGCGCCTGGTTTTCGAGGTGGTCTTGATCGCCATGACAAGTGCTGCTCGCGCAGCGGTGATTCCAGTGTGCAGCGCTTCATACTCCTCACGAAGTGTGGCATTCACCAAGAGCGTAGCGGTGGCGTTTCCATTGCTGGCGAAATCCTCAAATGGCCTAAGCACGAGTACATCGCTAGCAACGAGGTCGGCATTGTTCTCATCGCTGACCACGCGGACCGTCGCGCGGTTCGGGAAAATTCTGTCGCGCGATGGGTTTCCATTGGCGATGTCCTGAAGGGTGCATGCCAAAGAGCTCTTCATCGAGCCGTTTGGTGCGTAGATGGCGATAGCTGCCGTGCCGGCGAAGTCCAGCACGACGTCCAACTTGCGGATTCCGTAGCAGTTCTCCAGTTGGAGCTTGAGCTTTTCCATTCTCTCTCTCTCCTAATTTTTAGTTCGAGCTTCCTAGGTCATTCTTTGCGGTTCGAAGCCAGATTTCCCCGAGTCAGAGTGGCAAGATCCAAGACGTCGGCCGGGGGATATTGTGGAACATCAGTTTGGCCTAGATGCCAGCGTATCCTGTAATTTGGCAGTGCAGCTCGGCGTGGGGCTGCACCGCCAGTCGGGTTCGGCCAGATCGGCTAGAGCCAACTGAGACCGATCAGCTGTCACATTGCACGGGCCGTACGGATGGCTCGGAAAGCTGATGCGGTCACTTAGGCCTGGACTTCCGGCAGGGGGGGGCCTCTGAGAGGTCGCCACCCTTTGCCGATGGAATCTCGCTGATGGACCTCAATCTATAGTAGGCGTAGAGGTGCACCAAGCGGCGGAGACCCGCGACAGGTGCCGGTAGAGACTTGTAGCACCGTCGCTATCAGCCCTGCCTTAAGCTAGGTGCGGGTAGCAGGAGCACGCGAGTAACCCGGTACCGATCACCGCGCCAGCCAATCGTGTTGTAGGGATCGGGAAGCCACCGTTGCTTGGCACCGAAGGTAGTTTCCTTCGTGAAGGACGCCTACACCCGCCTATGTTGCTGATCGAAGAGGATTGTCACTGCTAGATGGAGAGCTGAGTCCCCGGAAAAATCTGCTTAGATTCTACTGCAGAGTGTCGAGAACACCTCAATTTGTGCACCTTTGGATAGTCGAGGTCCAGTCTTGGCCGGAAGCGGACACTGCGCCAGTGGTCGATTTCCTGCCACCAGAAAGATGACGTTGCGGATGAACTCTCACGGGTCTAGATCCGCATATTTAGTCCCATCGGATACAACGTGGAAGTCTTGATCAGTTGCCTTTCGATCATTTTGGCTGAGGCTTCAGGGATCCCATAAGCCGAGATGTCGTGCACACAGATCACGTTCTGGCCCTGCATCCCCCGCATAGCCTCGTGAAAGCGGCGGTTCGAGTTCTTTTCCAGCGCTTCTTCAACGTGCTCCATGTATCTTTGCTGCCACGAGCGCCGAGATCGGCCGACATAGCTCATGCCTTTGATCGTCTCGTAGCCGATACGGCTTTTGGTGAAAACAAACGCCTTAACTTGCTCTTCTGCGGTTCCACTCTTTTTAATTCTCTCAAGCTCTTCTTGAGTGAACAGTGGCCGTTTGTAGGTATGCCGATAGACGATGTGATCACCGGTAGGTGTGTACTCCGTCGAGCAGTAAAGCAGGGGCACGCACACCAGTGTGCTGCCTCCGAACAAGCGATGTTTGCTTTCAGCGAAAAAACTTACCCCGCTCATATGACCGGGCTCCAGCATCAAAGTGAAAATCGAAGACCCGGTGTCCACGTCGTGATGGCCGACAAGCCGGATACCCGTGTGCGGGACACCTGTGGTCGCTGAATCACGAAGTTCGCCTTTGAGGACATTCACGCCTTGGTACCGCATGACCGCGTCCATGGCGACATCCACGTCGAAATGGGGGCCGAAGAAGAGCCGCAGAGCGTCAGGGTTGAGAAAGCTCGACATGTGCGAGTGAGAAGGTTACTGAGGTGAATCAAGTATGCCTGTTGCCAAATAGTATCTGTAGTATGCCTTGTCGAAAATACGTGCCTCCGAACCGAGACACTCTGAAGTGCTCAATTAACGTCCAATCATGTGACGTCACATGAATCGGAATGCGTACGAAGCGGATCCCGCCTCAGCGAACCATGGAAGCAAGGTTCTATTCGGAGTGCGGCGGATGACTCCTTGTCGTATGCACGCCAGAAGCCTTTTGTGTCGATTCCGCAACTTCCGGTAGCGCGGGCAACCAGTCTCTGTACTGATCGAACGCTTCCTTGAAATTTGCCCTGTTCTCTTCTGCCTCGATTCCGTAGATGCTGAAGAGTGCAATGGTTCCTACTGGAACACCCTTGGGAGCTCGGCCGGCTTTACGCATGTTCTCTTCGTGGAGCACGGCACGCAGCGACTCTTTGTGATCAGTCCGCAGGTAGTTCGCCAAGTTCGAGATCTCTTGGTAGACCTTGCCTGCGTAATCGAATGCTTCGCCTGTCGTTGGAATCTCGCCTTTGTGGAGCGCCGCGTACCGGGCAGTAGCCAGTTTCTTGTCGAACTCGTAGGGCTTTCCGGTCGCAGCAAGATAGAGAAACAAGAAAGCACCGAACTGCCGCTCAGACTGCGAGGCCACCTCCTTCCACGAAGCCTCGAAGTTGCCCGGATCAACACCGCTGGACCGGGCGAAGACACGGATCGCAAGCTCGAAAAGTCGCTCGCGCGACGCAGCCAGGCATGCGACAGCTTGAAGCGTCTGATCATGGATCAATGCGTCTGCGGCAGCGGTCAGCAGCGTTTCGAACTTTGGGTTCTGGACGATGGAGAATGCTGCGTGGCCGAGCGGACATGTGGCCTCGACCGTGTGTCCATCGTAGTAGTCGCCTACAAACAGGTACGGTTGGACGCTGCC
The DNA here is from genome assembly GCF_900186865.1 of Stenotrophomonas maltophilia. Classification (NCBI taxonomy): domain Bacteria; kingdom Pseudomonadati; phylum Pseudomonadota; class Gammaproteobacteria; order Lysobacterales; family Lysobacteraceae; genus Stenotrophomonas; species Stenotrophomonas maltophilia. Next base: position 4,639,717 of record NZ_LT906480.1, on the reverse strand, counting down.
CGACTTGGTGCACTCAACGCACTGCAACAACGATTTCATCCAGGAATCTACCTCGTAGCAGAACTGATCGACACTAATTTGGGTGATCGAATCGCGTGAGCGTGCTTAGTCCAGTACACCGGCCCGGCCGATCTCGATCAGCTCGTCCGCGTCCGCTCAGTCGGCATGATGATGCCATACGATTGCTTGGAGTTCCCCCTAGAGTCTGCTTCTGGCGGAAAGCGGACATGGGCCCAGACCGACCGTAAGGGAAGGTGGCAATGTCCGCTACCGACCCAAAGCGGACGATGTGTCGTGCGCCTCTGCAATTCTGTCGAGCCGCCCATCGAAGGGGTGGTTTTATTTGCACTGGCCCCTGTTTTCGAGCCAGCAGCCATTGAAACCGCCCGAAGGCGGTTTCGGCTGTCTACGCCTGCCGAGTTGCCTAGCCGGGCAGCTTTGCCGCAAGCACCTCTACCTTCTCGATGGTCGGCGGCTCGGAGAATAGTTCCCCGGCCTTTGCCATCAAGGCCGCCGCAACCTTGCCGGAGAGATGGGCTTTGCCAAACGTCATCCCGACATCATGTTGGATGTGCGCTTGTCTGATCGCATCAGCAATGCGGTCGACGACAAGATCGATGTCGGGGTCAGGGTCGGGTTCATGCGCGACAGTCGTTTCGTCGCGCGCAAGGCTGCCGATATGCGCCTTACAATCGTTGCAGCTCCGCGTCTGACCAAGAAGGTGGGAACACCGGATGGAGTCGATGAACTGGCCGGTTCTCCGGTGACAGCGGCCATCGACATCAATACCGGGCGACCGTGGTCCTGGCACTTCAGTGCAGGACGCCAGTGGACGCCTGTGTCGCCAGCCTTCATCGCGGACAACGCCGACATGGAAATGGGCGCCGCATTGGCCGGAATTGCGTTTGCTCAATTGGCGGACTACATGGCGGCCCCCTATATCGCCAGTGGAAAACTGGTGCGGGTTCTGCAGAAGGAAGAGCCCCCGGCTTGGGGCTTGTATGTCTATCGGCCTCAGCGCGCCCCTGTGCCAGCGAGAGTCCGGGTCGTGTTCGATGAATTGCAGACAGCTATTGGGTCGTTGCCGGCTTTGCCTTAGGGAAGGTCTGAACAAGTCACTCGTTTGACTGTATGAATCGCCCCGGCTTCCCCGGAGGCTCCATCACTTGAGAGGATGGAGCCATGAGAAAGTCGAAGTTTCCCCCGAGGTACAGGAGCGGGCCGTCCGGATGGTGCTGGAGCACCAGAAGGACCACGACTCGCAGTGGGCCGCGATCGGTTCGATCAGCGGCAAGATCGGCTGCACGGCCGAGACCCTTCGTCGTTGGGTTCGGCAGGCCGAGCGTGACCAAGGCATGCGTGCCGGGCCGACGACGTCGGATCTGGAGCGATTGAAGCAGCTCGAGCGCGAGAACCGCGAACTGCGCCAGGCGAACGAGATCCTGCGCAAGGCGTCGGCGTATTTTGCCCAGGCGGAGCTCGACCGCCGCACCAAGTGATGCGCTCGTTCGTCGACGAGCACCGCGACGTCTACGGAGTCGAGCCGATCTGCCGCGTTCTGCAGATCGCTCCGTCGTCGTACCGGGAGCATGCTGCGCGGCGCCGGGACACGCTCCGGGCGTCGCCGCGCGTCCGGCGTGACCTTGCGCTCATGCCGGAGATTCAGCGTGTCTGGACGGAGAACCACGAGGTCTACGGGGCCGACAAGACGTGGCGCCAGATGAACCGCGAGGCGATTGAGGTGGCGCGATGCACGGTCGAACGCTTGATGCGAAAACTCGGGATTGCCGGGGTTGTGCGCGGAAAGTCGGTTCGGACGACGCATCCGGATCCGGCCCGACCCTGTCCGCTGGACCTGGTGCATCGCACGTTCAAAGCGGACCGTCCGGACCAACTGTGGGTCAGCGACTACACCTTTGTTTCGACTTGGCAGGGATTCGCCTACGTCGCCTTCATCATCGACGTCTACGCGCGGCGAATCGTCGGCTGGAAGCTGTCGTCGAGCCAACAGACCCAATTCGTGCTCGATGCGCTCGAACAGGCGCTTCACGCGCGGCGTCCGGGCGACGCGCTGGTGCATCACAGCGACCGCGGATCGCAATATGTGTCGATTCGCTACACCGAGCGCCTGGCCGAAGCCGGCATCGAGCCGTCTGTCGGAAGCGTCGGAGACAGCTACGACAACGCGCTGGCCGAAACGATCAATGGGTTGTAAAAGGCCGAGGTCGTGCATCGTCGTTCCTGGCGCAGTCGCGAAGAGCTGGAACTGGCCACGCTGCGCTGGGTGGATTGGTACAACCACCGGCGACTACTCGGATCGATCGGCTACATCCTACCCGCCGAAGCCGAAGCGAACTACTATCAACAGCGACAGCACGTCACGGAGACGTGACTCACGCCAACGAGCCTCCGGGAATCCCGGGGCGATTCAGGCTTACGCTACACCGGGTCCAAGGAACTGCGGTCAAGACAGGAGGGCCTCCGCGCTGGGAAGAACTCCCAGGCGTATCGTGCGCACAGCTACCATACGAAAGTCCCACCCGAGGCTATTGAGAAACTCATTCGTCATCACACGAGTGAGGGGTCGCACGTAGGGCTGTGTGACCCCCATCCTGCAGCGTGAGCTGATTGGGTCAAGGCCGAGTTGTCATGCAGGCAGTTTGGCTGCAAGCAGTTCGACCTTCTCGATATTGGGCGGAGAACTGAGCAAGGTCACGGCGTTGGCCATCAAGGCCGCGGCGATCTGGCCGTTCAGATGCGCCTGGCGACCTGCCTCATCGGCAAAGGCATCGAACACACCAAACGTCGAAGGGCCAAACTTCAATGCGAACCAGGCCGTGGTGCCGGACTCGGCGTTGGCGAGCGGCAGTGCGCTGGCCAGGAAGTCGGCAAGCGCAGCCTCCTGGCCGGGTTTGGCTTCGAGGCGAACAAACAGAGCGAGCTTGGTCATGATGTATTCCTTTGGGTAAATGGGTTAGGTGAATGGATCAACGAGCCTGCAATCTAAATCCTCATAACAACCATCTCTATAGGCAATAATGACAACTTTGATATCATTGTTGCCATGAAACTCCACATCCTTGTTTGTGATGGCGTGTTTGATCTGGGGCTTGCGGCGCTCACTGACACAGTGGGCTTGGCCAATGCGATGGCGGGCTCGCTGCCACAAGCTCCCGCGCACATAGAGCTCACGCTGGTGGGCGTGCGGCGTCGCATCCGAACTGCGCAAGGCTTGACGGTCCCCGTGGTCACTGCGCGTGGTATGCCGGAACCAGACGTCGTGCTTGTGCCCGCGTTTGGTGACAAGATGCCTGACACGCTCTCGGCTCGGCTCACACGCCCCGACGTGCCCGACGCGGTCGCGGCGCTACAGCAGTGGTCCACCGCTGGCGCGCACCTAGGTGCCGCTTGCTCCGGTAGTTTCTTGCTTGCAGAGAGTGGCCTGCTTGATGGGCATCGTGCGACGACGTCATGGTGGCTGGGGCCGATGTTTCGGCAGCGCTATCCGAACGTCACGCTGGACGAGTCACGCATGATCGTGAACTCGACACGCTTCACCACCGCGGGTGCCGCTTTGGCCCACGTCGACCTGGCCTTGCGCATCATCCGGGAGCGCAGTCCGGCGCTGGCGGCCCTGGTGGCACGCTATCTGCTGGTCGAGACACGCAGTTCGCAAGCCGAGTTCGTGATTCCCGACCACCTTGCGCATGCCGACCCGATGGTGGAGCGCTTCGAGTGCTGGGCCAGACGTCGGCTCGCGAAGGGGTTCTCGCTCGCCGAGGCGGCCAGCGCCGCGGGCACAAGCGAGCGTACCTTGGCGCGGCGGCTGCAAAGCGTTTTGGGCAAGACACCGCTGTCGTATTTCCAGGACCTGCGCGTGGAACATGCCGTGCATCTCCTGCGCACCGGAAACGCGAGCGTCGACCAGGTCGCCGCACAGGTCGGGTACTCGGATGGGGTGACCCTGCGGGCCCTGTTGCGCCGTAAGCTGGGCCGGGGTGTCAGGGAGTTGCGACGCGGTGGATGACCAGAGGCGTTTGGTGTATGTACGGCTGGAGACCGCCGGGAAACTGTCCGAAGCAAAGGCCTACCCACTTGCGTCTACTACATCGTGCGTTGGGTGCGAAAGCACCAGCCGTGCCAAAATAGTTTTCAGTGACCTTTCAAAGGTCAGAGTATTGGGAATACTGTTAGCTTTACCACTGTTTTCTGTTCACTAATCTGGGTTTTCATCCACATGCTATTCAATCCACTTCAAGTAGGTTCTCTCAACCTGCCCAACCGCATCCTTCTGGCACCACTGACACGCGCCCGTGCCGACGCTGGCCACATGCCCAACGCGCTGATGGCCGAGTACTACAGCCAGCGAGCCACCGGCGGCCTGCTGATTTCCGAATGCACCATGGTGGCGCCCGGTACATCGGCCTTCGTCAATGAGCCTGGCATCTACAACGACGCGCAGATTGCAGCCTGGAGGCAGGTGACCGACGCGGTGCACGCCAAGGGCGGACGCATCTTCATGCAGATCTGGCACGCTGGCCGCGCAGCCTACCCTGGCGCTGCCGATGGCGCCCCCATTGTCTCCAGCAGCGCCACCGCTATTGAGGGTGAGATCCACACGCCCCAAGGCAAGGTGCCGCACGCGGTGCCCCGCCCCCTGGCCGTCGAAGAGATTCCCGGCATCGTGGCTGCGTTTGCTCAAGGCGCACGCAACGCCATTTCCGCCGGCTTTGATGGTGTGGAAGTACACGGCGCCAACGGCTACCTGATTGACCAGTTTCTGCGCGACACGCCCAACCAGCGCACCGATGCTTACGGCGGATCGCCGGAAAACCGTGCACGTTTGCTGTTCGAGGTACTCACTGCCGTGACCCAGGCGATCGGTTCCGAACGTGTGGGTCTGCGCCTGTCGCCCCTCAACAGCTTCAACAGCATGAAAGACAGCGACCCGCTGGCCTTCATCGGCTTCGTGGCCGATAGGCTCAATGCCTTCAAGCTAGCCTACCTGCACGTGATGCGCGCCGATTTCTTCGGCGTGCAGAAGGCCGATGTCATGCCCGTAGCGCGTGAAAAGTACAAGGGTGTGTTGGTGGGCAATATGGGTTACAGCGCTGATGAGGCAGAGGCAGCTATTGCCGAAGGTAAGCTTGACGCTGTGGCCTTTGGCACCGCCTTCCTGGCTAACCCGGACCTGCCCGCACGCATCAGGGCCAAGGCACCGCTGAACGCGCCTGACTCCAACACGTTCTACGCAGGTGGCGCCAAGGGCTATACAGACTATCCGACACTGCAGGTCGCGTAAGTCACCGCCCCAGAAGACCGAAGAAACGAGCCACTTTATACCCAAGGCTCTGCCCTTCGATCTTGCGAAGCTGTGAATCGATGGCGTCTACCGAGTGTTGTGCGCCATCACGATCTTTAATTGATAAGTTGCCTCGGTTTGCTTCGCCGCCCGCCGAACTCGTACATCGTCTCCGGCTCAGGTAGTGCCGAGGCCGATTTGGGAGGGCGACAGCACCACCATCGTTTCACCGCCCGCAGCCCAGCCCGTGCCCGACGTCATGGAGGATTTGCTCGCGATGGTGGGCTTGGGTGATTCGGCCGGCGTTGGCCAGGATGCCGAGGAGTTCCTCCACACCCCCGCGCCAGCAACAGCCGCGACGTCCATTCCATCGCCTGCACCCGCGCCTACGCCTGGGCCATCGGCAACGAAGCCATCCGGGGAACAGTTCATGGTTTGGCTGAAGCAGGGAATCGCCTCACGACGGTTCATCATCAACGACGCGAAGGTACTCGTGCATACGGTGAATGACACGGCCTGCCTGGTCAGCCCGGGTGTGTTCCACACGCTATGCGCAGGAGCATCCCGAAGTGGCCGCACTCGCCAAGCAGGAGAATCAACAGGATTGGCAGTGGGTGCAGAAGAGCTTCGAGAAGCTGCAGCTACATCGAAAGCAGCCCAGGACTGAACACTTGGACCTGTGAAGTCACGGGCCCGAGGAAGTCCCGCCGACTGCATGGCTACCTCCTCGAAGATGGGTCCTTGGCACTCGCCGAAATACCGCCCAACAACCCCCATCTTGCTCTGACTCAGGAAGGATGACGCGATTCGGGCATTGATCGCCACCGTCGTGTGGCGACGATCAAGTCCCCGCGAAAATTGGCAACATTTGGCGAACTGAGCTACTCGGCCCGCGCCAACTCCTGTGCAAGGAACGGAGCGGTTCTGCTGCCAGACGTTCGGGCCACCTGCTGAAGGGAGCCCGCCACCACGATGCTGCCGCCGGCAGCGCCTGCACCAGGCCCCACGTCGATCACCCAATCGGCCTGGGCCACCGCGCGCATATCGTGTTCGATCATCACTACGGTATTGCCGGCATCGACCAGGCGCTGCAACTGTACCAGCAGCCGGTCGGCGTCCGACGCATGCAGCCCGGTAGTCGGCTCGTCGAGCACGTACAGGCTTCGGCCGCGCTGGCTGCGCTGAAGCTCGGTCGCCAGCTTGATACGCTGCGCCTCGCCACCGGAAAGCTCGGTGGCCGGTTGCCCCAGGCGCAGGTAGCCCAGTCCGATATCGCGCAGCAGTTGCAGTGGCCTTGCCACAGCGTCTTCACCCGCGAAGAATTCGCTGGCTTCGTCCACGGTCATCTGCAGCACCTCGGCGATGTTGCGCCCGTTCCATTGCACCTTCAGCGTGGCCTCGTTGTAGCGTGCGCCATGGCACGTCGGGCACGGCGCGTACACGCTGGGCATGAACAGCAGTTCCACGCTGACGAAGCCCTCGCCCTCGCAGGTCTCGCAGCGCCCCTTGGCGACGTTGAACGAGAAGCGCCCGGCGTCATAGCGGCGGCGTCGCGCATCGGGCGTGGCAGCGAACAGCTTGCGCACATGGTCGAACAGGCCGGTGTAGGTGGCCAGGTTCGACCGCGGCGTGCGCCCGATCGGTTTCTGGTCCACCTGCACCATTCGCTGTATGGCGTCCACGTCGCCTGCCAGACGACCGCCAGTCGCTTCGATCACTGTCGGCCCTTCGCTGGTGGCGGTTTCGGCCGCATCGTCTTCCGGCTCGTGGCCCAGGTGCAGCAGCACCAGCTCCGGCAGGGCCTGCGCGACGAGGCTGGACTTGCCCGAGCCGGAGATGCCGGTGACGGCCGTCAGCACGCCCAGCGGAATGCGCGCATTCACGCCATGCAGGTTGTGGCGGTGAATGTCCTGCAGCTCCAGCCAGCCGGTCGCTTCGCGTGCCCGGCTTCCCGGCGCGGGGATCTCATCGAACAGGTAGCGTGCAGTACGCGATTCGGCAATCTTGCGCAGGCCATCCGGCTCGCCGCTGTAGAGCACGCGGCCGCCACGCTCGCCGGCATCCGGCCCGACATCCACGAGCCATTGTGCACGGCGCATCAGGTCCAAGTCGTGCTCCACCACGAACACCGAGTTGCCGGCCTCGCGCAGACGGTCGAGCGCGTCGTACAGGGCTTGGCTGTCGGAGGGGTGCAGGCCCGCCGAGGGTTCGTCGAGTACGTACACGACACCGAACAGCATGGAACTCAATTGCGTCGCCAGCCGCAGGCGCTGCAACTCGCCGGCTGAAAGCGTCGGCGTGGCTCGGTCCAGCGTCAGGTAACCCAAACCCAGCCCACGCAGTTGACGCAGGCGCGCCATCACGCCACCGGCCAGGCGCTGCGCGGCGAGGCGCTTTTCTTCCGATAGCGCCGAGGTGCGGCGCACGTCGGGCGATACCGCATGGACGGCGCGGCCGGAGGCCGCGCGTTCGGCACGGTCGCGTCGGGTCGCTTCCTTGTCCGTAGCCGCCCCCGCTGCATGGGCGCGGAAATCGCCCTGGGCGATGGGTTCGAGCAAGGCCGCCAACTGGTCCAGCGGCACCTGCATGAACTCGCCGATGTCCACGCCGGCGAACGTGACCGACAGCGCCTCGGGCTTGAGCCGCTTGCCGTGGCAGGTGGGGCACGGTTTGCCCTCCATGAACCGGGACACGCGCTTTCTCATCAGCGCGCTCTGGGTGTTGGCAAAGGTCTGCAGCACATACCGTCGGGCGCCGGTGAAGGTGCCCATGTAGCTCGGCTCCATCTTGCGCTTGAGCGCGGCGCGGGTCTCGGCCGGCGTGAGGCCGGCGTACACCGGCACCGTCGGTGTTTCCTCGGTGAACAGAATCCAGTCGCGATCCTTCTTCGGCAGGTCCTTCCACGGTCGGTCAACGTCGTAGCCCATGCTGACCAGGATGTCGCGCAGGTTCTGGCCTTGCCAGGCGGGGGGCCAGGAGGCGATCGCCCGCTCGCGGATGCTCAGGGAGGGGTCGGGCACCATGTTCGCCTCGGTCACCTCGTACACATGGCCCAGGCCGTGGCAGGTCGGGCACGCTCCCTGCGGCGTGTTGGGCGAAAAATCCTCGGCGTACAGCATCGGCTGGTTGGCCGGATAGGCGCCGGCACGCGAATACATCATCCGCACCAGGCTGGACAGGGTGGTGACACTGCCCACGGAGGAACGCGCGTTGCTGGAGCCTCGCTGCTGCTGCAGCGCCACCGCCGGCGGCAGGCCGTCGATCGCATCGACGTCCGGCACGCCGGCCTGGTCGATCAGTCGCCGCGCATAGGGAGCCACCGACTCGAAGTAGCGCCGCTGGGCCTCGGCATAGATGGTGCCAAAGGCCAGCGAGGACTTGCCGGAGCCGGAGACACCCGAGAACACCACCAGCGCGTTACGCGGGATGGAGACGTCCACCTCCTTGAGGTTGTTCTCGCGCGCGCCACGCACCTGCACGAGGCCGCTGGCCGCAGCGGCACAAGAGGATTCACCGAAAGAATTGTTTGGCATGTTCTTGACTTGTAGTTCGTCCCGCTCAGGACGGGACTTCCTGAGTTCGGGTGCCGCGGCGGCTGGCTTCCAGTGCTGCGGTGACAGAGCGGGCGTCGTAGCTGCCGCGCAGGCGGCGACCCTCGACGAAGAACGTCGGCGTGGCGTGCGCACCGCTGGCGACCGCACTGGCGAGGTCGCGCTCGACACGCTCGATCACCGCAGGGCTGTCGAGATCGGCGATGAACCGATCGACGTCGAGCCCAAGCTCTGCGGCGTAGCCGATCAGATCCTCGCGCTCCAGCGCGTGCTGACGGGTGAACACGAAGTCCAGCCACGGCCAGAACATCCCCTGGTTCGCCGCTGCCTCGGACGCACGCGCGGCAATCGGCCCGTGCGGGTGGTGCGGAAGATGGCGCACCACATACCGCAGGTCGTCACCGAAGTGGGCGCGAAGATCGTCCCACGAACCGGTGGCGTGCGCACAGTACTCGCACTCGAAGTCCACGTACTCGACGAGTGTGAGCTGCGCGTCCTCCGGCCCGCGGATGTGATCGATCTCCGGATCGACCGGCGGCTCAAGCACCATCGGCAGGTCCGCGGTCTTCTCACCCCACCGCTGGGCGGCGACCTTGAAGATGAGCCACCCGAGCAACGTGGCGAACACCATCGACACGAGCACGCCGACCGTCGCCTGGCGGCCCAGGTCCGAGGTCGTGCCGAACGCGAGCCCGATGATCAGCAGCGACACGGTAAAGCCGATCCCGGACAGCGCCGCCCCACCGAACACGCTCCCCACCCCGACGCCCTCGGGCAGCCGGCCCAGGCCGAGACGGATGGCGACGAGCGTGGTGAGCCCGATGCCCAGGAGCTTGCCGAGCACGAGCCCTGCGATGATGCCCCACGTGACTGGCGAGCCAAAGGCCTCGGCGAGCAGCCCGCCACGCAGGTCCACCCCGGCGTTCGCCAAGGCGAACACCGGCACGATCAGCAGCGCCGTCGGCAGCCGCAGGAACTCGTGCAGCCGCTCGTTCACCGAGATACCCCGGGACAGCCCGTAGTCCACCGCGCGGGCCGATGCGGCACTCGGAGACTGCCAGAAGTCACGGAACAACTGTCTTGCCGCAACGACCCCGTGACGTTGCGTCGCATAGGCGGGGATCAGCAGCCCCGCGGCCATCCCGGCGAGGGAGGCATGGATGCCGGAATACACGGTTGCGAGCCACAGCACGATCACGATCAGCACATACGGCATTGCCCGCCACTGGCGGGTGCGCCCCAGCAACCACAACCCGACGAGACTGGCAAGGGCGATCAACAACGGCACGACGCGGATCTCCTCGCTATAGACGATGCCGATGATGGACACGGCGAGGAAGTCATCGACCACGGTCAGGGTGAGCAGGAACACACGCAATTGACCAGACAGCCGCGGACCGACGATCGCCAGGGTGCCCAGCATGAACGCCGTATCGGTGCCGACCACCGCCCCCCACCCGTGCAGGCCCTGACCTCCGGCCAGCCCCACGAGCAGGACGTACACCAGCGCGGGAAGCACAACACCCGCGACCCCCGCGATCAGGGCGAGACGGGCACGGCTGGGGTCCCTGAGCGACCCGTGGGCGAATTCCTGACGCACCTCCAGGCCGATCAGGAAGAAGAAGATGACCATCAGGCCATCGTTGACCCAGTGATGCAGGTCCATGTGCAGGCCCAGCGGCCCAAAGTTGAACCCGACGTCCAGGTGCCACAACCCGAAATAGGCATCGGATAGCGGCGAGTTCGCCCACGCCAGCGCCACAACCGTGACGATCACCAGCAGCACCGCCGCCCCAGACTCCGTGCGTAGATAGCGGGCAACTCGACTCCGTCTGATATTCGCAGAGGATTCACCGAGAGAAGCGTCTGGCATATTCTTATCCTGTAGTTCGTGAGGTAGCAATGGGCCGATTTCGGGGGGGATGTCGGTCAAGCGTCCGGGCTTGGCGGCGTCGCGTCATCGAGCGAGCGCAGCCAAGCAAGCCTTTCTCCCAGCCTTCGCTCGACGCCCTGTCCGTTGGCTGGTACCAGCCCGGCCGCGCCACGCCCTCGGGAAAATAGGTTTGCCCAGCGGCATAGCCGTTGGGCTCATCATGCGCGTAGCGGTAGCCTTCGCGATAGCCCATCTGCTTCATCAGCTTCGTCGGCGCATTGCGAAGATGGAGTGGCACTGGCTGGGAACCGCTGCGCTTGACGAATGCCTTGGCCTGATCCCAGGCCGCATAGGCGGCATTCGACTTGGGGGTCAGTGCGAGGTAAGTCACCGCCTGGGCCAGCGGTATCTCACCTTCGGGTGAGCCCAGCCTGTCGTAGGCCAGCGCGGCATTGAGTGCCAGTTGCAGCGCCTGCGGGTCGGCATTGCCGATGTCTTCGCTGGCCATCACCACCATGCGGCGGGTCACCTGGCTTACGTCGCCGCTGCCGTCGAGGATGCGGGCCAGCCAATACAGGGCCGCATCGGGGTCGGAGCCCCGTAGCGACTTGTGGAAGGCTGAGAGCTGCCAGTAGAACTCGTCACCGCCCTTGTCGAACCTGCGCAGCGATGGACTGGTGGACAGCCTGGCAAACTCGCCATCGACCACGGTCTTGCCAGCGCCCGACGCCGCATTCGTCACCTGCTCAAGCAGATTGAGGAAGCGCCTGCCATCGCCATCGGCAAAGCCCTTGAGCAGGTCAAGCGCGTCCGCGTCCAGCGTGACGCCCTGGAGATGCGGCAGTGCGCGTTCGTAGAGCTGGTTCAGTTCGTCGCTGGACAGCGGTTCGAGGGTATAGACCTGTGCGCGCGAGAGCAGTGCGGAATTGACCGCCAACCCCGGATGCTCGGTCGTCCCCCCCACCAGGGTCAGGAGACCGGACTCGACATGGGGCAGCAGGGCATCCTGCTGCGCCTTGTTGAAGCGATGGATCTCATCGACGAAAAGCACCGTCGATCGACCATGGTTGTCCAGTTCAGCCTGGGCCTCGTCGATGGCTTGCCGGATGTCCTTCACCCCGGCCAGCACGGCCGAGATGGCGATGAATCGGCTGTTGGTCGCACTGGCGGCCAGGCGCCCCAGGGTGGTCTTGCCCACGCCTGGCGGCCCCCAGAGGATGAACGAGTGCAACTTGCCCGCCTCGAACGCGAGACGCAGCGGCTTGCCGGGGTCGAGCAAGTGCCGTTGCCCAACGAATTCATCCAGCGCCTTGGGCCGCAGGAGTTCGGCCAAGGGAGGCTTGGGCTTTGTCGTGAATAGATCGGCCAAGTTCCTCACCCTGGCATTTGTGATAGTTGACGTTCCGATAACGTTGGCACCTCAATCCAGGGAGCCGGATTTGTCCAACGCCGTGGGCTCTTTGTCGGCAATCGCATGCATGATGATGCGAGAGCCGCGGTAGCCGATGCTGTGGTTCCATACCCAGCTCAAAGCGACGCTGAGCCGTTCTCCACCAGCGAGTAGCACAGGCTGGCAGGATCGAAGCGATCGACCTCCTTCTCCGTTTCCTGCGTCCACGGAAGAAGTCTCAAACGGATGCCGGATACGACCGGGCCGGGAGGAACAAATCCATGCTTGAACGGATTTTCGCCGCACGGCTCTCCGGTCTCGGAATCCAGCGAAGCGCACCAGAGATACGTCGAGAACTCGGTGTGCTTTTCGCAGTGCAGGTCTCCTTCATCCCATGTCACGCCGTGAAGCGGCGTAGCATGGTCGGGTTCGGCAACGCCGAAGCGATGGGACAACTCGCTCATCGCCATCTGATCCCTGGCCTGGTCGCCTTCGGTCATGAAAGCGAGCTGCAATATGCCGCGGGGGGCCTGAATCAACAGATGCGGGCGCGCGTGCACTTCACCCGCGGCGGCAGCACGATCGGTATAGGCCGGCATGCCGTACACGGTGGCGGTCGCAGTGGGGTGTACGGTCGTCGTATTGATGTTGGCCGGCTCTTTCACAACGACCTCATTTCTTCTTGGTGAAAAAACACGCTTCAAAGCAAATGCCCGCAGCCATGCGTTTGGCACATGGCTGCGGGCCATCTTCATGAGCGGGCACCGCTCTACACGGTCCGTCCAATAGGCTGGCCGTCTAGAGGCTTGTGCTGGCCTTTTCAGAACGCCCTCAGCTTCCGGGCTTTCAGACGAAGGTGTACGCGCAGACCTTGTTGCCCGCCGGATCACGCAGGTAGGCCGCATAGGCACCCGGCAGGTGGCCACGCGGGCCGGGCTGGCCCTCGTCGGTACCGCCTGCGGCAAGGCCGGCGGCGTGGAAGGCGTCCACTTCGGCGGGAGTGGCGGCCGCAAAGCCGACCGTCACGCCGTTGCTGGAAGACGCTTCACCATTGCCCGGACGGGCGATGATGAAAGCCGGCTTTTCGCGACCGAAAAGCACCCATCCGTTGCCGAAAGGACCGAGGTTCTTGATGCCGAGAGCACCCAGAGCGGCGTCATAGAACGCGGTCGACTCCTGGAGGTCGGCGGCGCCGACGAAGACGTGCGAGAAGATGCCGTCGCCGGAAATGACAGGATTGGACATGGTTGATTTCCTTGGTGGCTGATGTTGAATGGATAGTGGGTGATCAGTAGTGGATCACCGTGCGAATCGACTTGCCTTCATGCATCAGGTCGAAGGCCTTGTTGATGTCGTCCAGGCCCATGGTGTGGGTGACGAACGGGGCGAGATCGATCTCGCCTTTCATTGCGTCTTCCACCATGCCGGGAAGCTGAGTGCGGCCCTTGACCCCACCGAACGCCGAACCCTTCCAGGTGCGACCGGTGACCAACTGGAACGGGCGGGTCGAAATTTCCTTGCCAGCACCAGCGACGCCGATGACGATCGACTGGCCCCAGCCGCGGTGGGCAGCTTCCAGAGCCGAACGCATCACGTCGACGTTGCCGATGCACTCGAAGGTGTGATCGACACCCCAGCCGGTCATCTCGATCAGAACCTCGTGAATCGGCTTGTCGAAGTCCTTCGGGTTGAGACATTCGGTCGCGCCGAAGGTACGAGCCAGTTCGAACTTCGCCGGATTGGTATCGATGGCGATGATGCGCCCCGCTTTGGCCTGGCGTGCACCTTGAATCGCAGCCAGACCGATGCCGCCGAGGCCGAAGATGGCCACCGAGTCGCCGGGCTGTACCTTGGCCGTGTTGTGCACGGCACCGATGCCGGTGGTCACGCCGCAGCCCAGCAGGCAGACGTGCTCGTGGTTGGCGTCCGGGTTGATCTTGGCCAGCGAGACTTCGGCGACGACCGTGTATTCGCTGAAGGTCGAGCAGCCCATGTAGTGGTAAACCGGCTGACCGTTGTACGAGAAGCGAGTCGTACCATCGGGCATCAGCCCCTTGCCCTGGGTTGCGCGAACCGCGACACACAGGTTGGTCTTGCCGGACTTGCAGAACAGGCACTCGCCGCATTCGGCGGTGTAGAGCGGAATGACGTGATCGCCAGGCTTCACGCTGGTCACACCTTCACCCACCTCCACGACGATACCCGCACCTTCATGACCCAGCACGACCGGGAAGATACCTTCGGGGTCCTCGCCCGACAGGGTGAAGGCGTCGGTATGGCAAACGCCGGTATTCGTGATCTTGATGAGCACCTCGCCCTTGCGTGGTGGCTCGACGTCGATCTCGACGATTTCCAGCGGCTTTCCTGGCCCGAAGGCTACTGCTGCACGTGATTTCATGATGTCGCTTCCTTTACTGCCTAACTGAATTTGCCCTCATCGAGGGCACCCTGGTGCCTCTATCGCAGATAGGAGCGGACGATAGAGATGGTCTCGTCAATGGACTTGTTCTGCGAATCGCTCCTGATTTCGCTACTGGGAAATTCTTCCCGCAGATAGCTCTCCAGAACGGTTTCCATCCATCCGTTGACTGCTCCACGAACGGCCGCAAGCTGCTGAGCAGCTGCAGGGCATTGCGCACCTGCATCAAGCGCTTGCTCAAGAGTCGCTAGGCGACCTGATGACCCGAGTGGCGAGCTTTCCGCAGTGCAGGCAACATCTGTCCGTCCCAGTCACGATCGACCGCAACCTGGGCCTGTTCTTGGTTTCGTTCCAGTGCCTCAACGTCAAGATCACTGATCGCCCATGTCTGCGTGCCGCAAGTAGTCGCGAGAATGCCGTCCTCGGGGAATCCACGATCCATGGGTGCATAGATCGTGGCCTCGCCAGTGTTCGTGTCCAGCGCCGGACTCCAGTCAGCGGCTCCCGTCGTCACGGCCTGTGCGACGAACATCCGGTTCTCCAGTGCCCGCGCCATGCAGCCCACACGAACCCGGGTTGCACCTGCCCTCGTGTCCGTACAGCTCGGGACCAACAGCAGGCGTGCACCCGCCTCTCGCTGGGCTCGCACGGGCAATGGAAACTCACTGTCGTAGCAAACAGCGATGCCGGCACGCACGCCATTCAGGTCGAACACCTTGAGTTCGTCGCCCCCCTCGATGACGCCAGTGTCTTTCTCGAACCCCGTCAACTGCAATTTGTCCTGGTAATCACGCGTGCCGTCCGGCGCAAACCACCACGCGCGGTTGCGATAGCGATCCGGTCCAACCCGGGTCAAGAACGTACCAGCCTGAATGGTCATGCGCAGCTCGCGCGCCAGGTCGGTGTACAGGTCCAGCCACGCAGGCTGCAAGGCCTGCAGCGCGGCCAGCGAGGCGTTGAAATCCTGGCGGATGCCAGGCTCGAACATCGCAGCCAGTTCGAGGGACAGATATTCGGGCAACACGGCCAGTTCCGCTCCGGCACGGCTCGCCTCCTCCAGAACCTGCCGCTGCCGCGCTGCGAATGCCTCGAAGTCCGTGGGCTGACCCACGGCGTATTTCGCAACTGCTACTTTCATTTCGCGTTCTCCAGGGGGCGCAGCCACATCGTGAGCGTCTGCTCGGTTTCGCTCGGCTCACCCACCTGTTTCCAGGGCAGCGTAACCTTCATGTCCGACTGCCGCACGTAGCCACGACGGGTCCAGAAGGGATCATTACTGCGGTAGTTGGAAGGACGCCGGGGATCGTCGTCTGCTCGATCCACCGACGCGAACGATGTCCACTGCATGCCCCCCAACGAACGGGCATGCGCTTCGCGTTCGTCAAAGAAGCGATGGCCCAGGCCAAGGCCCCGGAAGGCCGGAAGCAGGACTGATTCGCCGCAGTAAAACACTGTCTCCATCGGGATTCCTCGATCGGCGAACGGCACGTGGAAGGCCGGCTCCGCATCGCCGAGCGGCAATCCCGTGGACGCACCCACGACCACGTCATCAGCGAGCGCGAGTACCAGCAGGCTGTCTGCCGAACGGGCGTACATAGCGAGGTAGTGCTTCTCGTATTCGGTGTCGCCCTCGTACAGGTAAGGAAAGCTGCGGAAGACGCTCGCCCGCAGGCCTGCCACGGCATCGAACCATTCGGCAATGTCCGGACCACGACGAACCAGCACCTGCACGTCGCTGGTCATCTCAGGCGTCCCCTCCAACCTGTGCGATCCAGTCGCCGAGGTTGTAGTAGTTGGTGACACGAGCGATCTTGCCATCGCGGATGTCGAAGAACGCGCCACCCGGCAGCACGTAACGCTGGCCCTTGGCTTCCGGCAGCCCGTCGTCCGTCACTTTGTATTCGCCATGCACCACGTACTCCGCGCCTGCGCGCAGGCCGTCGGCGCTGACCATCACCACGATCCCGCGCAGTTGCTCGCCATAGCAGCGGTCCATGCGCTGCAGGAAGGCGCGGAAGGCTTCGCGACCGACCTCACGAGCGCCCTGGTTCAAGTCGTGCGCGACGTCATCGGTCAACATGGACAGCATGGCCTCGCGGTCGCCGCGGTTGAAGGCGTCGTAGTAGGCAGTGATGAGAGTGGCAGCGTTCATTCGCGTTCCTTATTGGGTTGTTCGGAGCGGAGCATTCCGGGGTGCTGTTAGTCTGGGCAACCGCTCCCCGCTTGTATATGGAATTGTTTCGATTTTATAATTTCACAATCTGGAACAATCAACGAGCAGCAAAACCGGCCATGAGGCGTGCGTCATGAACAAGGAAATGGAACTACTGCGTATCTTTCGGGTGGCGGCCGAAAGCAGCAGTTTTCGCGATGCGGCCGCCCGGCTGGGGACTTCTCCGCAAGGTGTAACCCGTGCCATCCAGCAACTGGAGCAACACTACGGCGAGGTGTTGTTTCATCGAAGCACGCGCCAGGTGCGCATCACCGCCTTCGGCGAAGGGCTGCTAGACCGAGTGCGCCCCGCATTGGAGCAGTTCGAGGATCTGTGGCGAACGCCTGGCTCCGACCAGCAGGCCTCTCTGTCCGGTACGGTTCGCATCACCGCACCGCACAGCCTGGGCACCAGAGCGGTGCTACCGGCACTGGAGCGCGTGGCCGAGCGTCATCCGGGCATCACGCTGGATGTGCGCCTGTCCGATCGCATCAGCAATACGGTTGACGAAGGGATTGACGTCGGGATCAGGGTCGGATTCATGCGCGATAGCCGCTTCGTCGCACGCAAGGCCGCCGACATGAGACTCCCCATCGTTGCCGCTCCGCGCCTGATCAAGAAAGTGGGCGTACCTGCAAAAATCGATGCGCTAAGCAGCCTGCCAGTTACCGTGGCCTTGGATATCAATACCGGCCGTCCCTGGCCTTGGCACTTCAAGGCGGGACGCCAGTGGACACCTACCGCACCCACTCTCGTCGCCGACAATGCCGACATGGAAATGGGAGCGGCGCTGGCCGGGATCGCGTTCGCGCAACTGGCGGACTACATGGCCGCCCCCTACATTGCCAGCGGGAAGCTCGTGCAAGTGCTGGAGAACGAAGAACCTCCGGCATGGGGGTTGTACGTCTATCGGCCTCAGCGTGGCCCAATTCCGGGAAGGGTTCGAGCGGTATTTGATGAAATGCTGGTCGCCGTTGGATCGTTGCCAGCTTTGCCCTGACGCGTCGCAAGACTCTGTAGGGCACACACCTTGAAAAGCGGGGCACTGAGGCTCGGTGGCTCACCCCTCCGGTTGAATGGTAATCCCCCGGCGAATTCAACGTTGAAGTGCAATGTGGTTGGGGTTGAAGAATACCTCGCTTGGGGTTAGGTAGCCGAGCCTCTTTCTGGGCCTGTCGTTGAGACGATCCTCGGCGGCTTGTAGCTCTTCCATGGTGATGGTCGAGAAGTCGCGGCTGCGCGGGAAATACTGTGGCAGCAGGCCGTTGAGGTTCTCGTTGCAGCCGCGTTGCCACGGGCTGTGCGGATCGGCGAAGTAGATCGCAGCCTTGAGTGATCTCTCCAGCCTGCGGTCCTCGGCGAACTCGCTGCCTCGATCGAAGGTGATGGTGTGGATGTAGTCGGCCAGCCGATCCATGCGGCACTCGATGGCTTGCGAGACGGCATCGGCGGTGCCGTCCGGACTCCAGGTCAGGCGCACGAAGCCGCTTCGCCGCTCGACCAATGTGATCACCGCGCCCGTGCCGCGTGCGGGACGCACCGAGTCGCCTTCCCAGTCGCCAATGCGGCTTCGCTCGGCGACTTCAGGCGGTCGAGCCTGAATCGGCTTGCGGTCGGCGAAGCGGCCCGTGCGGCGCTGGCCGTAACCGCGACGCCGCTTCGGTTGCCGCAAGTGCGAGTGCAAGCCGAGCTCGCGTGCATACCGGTAGACCGTCGTGTGGCTCACCTTGCCGGCTTTGAGCGGTTAAGCATGTTGCCCTCCTATTTGTTCCATATTCAGGAATAGCTTAATCCAATAATTTCCATTTATTGAGATCAATCATGGGGCTAAGATTTGTTCACTGCCAGGTTAATCAGCCATGGCGAAATACAAACCCGCCGATGAGGTTCTCAACATGAGCAATAACATTTCTGGAAAAGTTGTCGTTATCACCGGCGCCAGCAGTGGCTTGGGTGAAGCGACTGCACGCCACCTTGCTGCGCTTGGCGCGCGCGTAGTGCTGGCCGCACGCCGCAAAGATAAACTCGACGCATTGGTGACTGAGCTGACCAATGCAGGTGGTCAGGCAATCGCGTATCAGACCGATGTCACCTCTCAGGAAGAAGTCAAAGCGCTCATTCAAGGTACCGTGGACACCTACGGGCGCATTGATGTACTGGTCAACAATGCCGGGCTGATGGCGATTGCACCGCTCAGTGATGCTCGCACTGACGAGTGGGATCGCATGATCGACATCAACATCAAGGGGCTGCTGTACGGAGTCGCGGCTGCATTGCCGGTCTTCCAGAAACAAAACAGTGGCCACTTCATCAACATCGCATCGGTTGCAGGCCTGAAGATATTCAGCCCTGGCGGCACGGTGTACAGCGGCACCAAGTTTGCTGTACGGGCCATTTCCGAAGGACTGCGTCACGAAGTCGGTGGCAGCATTCGCACCACGACTATCGAACCGGGTGCTGTGGACTCCGAGTTGAAATTCGGCAGCACCCACCAACAGAGCCGCGATTTCGTGGTGGACTTCTACAAGCATGCAATTCCCGCTCAATCCGTCGCTCGGGCTATCGCCTTCGCAATTGAGCAGCCTGCTGAAGTGGATATTAACGAGATCGTTCTGCGCCCAACGGTGCAGGAATTCTAATGAGCTTAGGGCCTGCCGCTTCGGCGTCAGGCCCCGCTTATATCGAGTGAAAAGCTGTGTGAATCGCCCCCTGGTTCTGTAGTTACCAGATAACCGCGTTTGGCCGGTTTGAGTTTGTTGCATCAGATGGGTGTCGGCCAATAGCCGCCATTGTGTTCCCGGTGAGGCTTTGCCTGCGCGTAGTCCGATGCAGCAAGGAAACCCCCAGGTGTTGTTCGAGCATTTTTACCTGCTTTCCCACCAACTGAGGGGATAGGTTGAGGTCATCCGCAGCAGGGCTGAATGATCCCAGCTCTGACGAACGTAGCCATCTGGGTCGGGCGATCCATTA